>JAOPYO010000300.1 GCA_025964575.1 Actinomycetes bacterium | reverse complement strand
AACGCGGCGATCAACATCAGGACCGAAGGACGCAAGGTCGCCGCCGGGCAGGCGGAGACCCTCAACGCCCGTGGAGCGCAGGTAAGACCGGGACCGGTTCCGGCACCGCGCGACGAAGCGGGAACCCCCTCGAAGCTCACACCCGCAACGGCGTAGCAGGCGGGAATCCCCGCCGTTCACGGCGGGGAGGATGTCAATGCTCTCGAACGTCGGGAACCACGTAGCCGGGGACGGACGGCCAGCGGACCGTCAACACCACCGATTCCTCTTCGGCGCACCAGGAATGATCGACACCTTGACCCCACACCACGTAGTCGCCCTGCTTGGCCAGAAGCACGCTACGTCCTGGCAGCTCTACCCGAAACCGGCCGCTGACCAGCAAGAGAAGGGCAGTGCGCTTCTCTCCTGTGACCCATTGCGCACGCTGATCGCCAGGTGGATGCACGCCCCATTTGATTTCGACCTCGTCACTGTGCCGGGCATCATCGACCGGCTTGAAGTGTCCGAGTAGCCAACCACGGTCACCAGCCGCGTCCACCGAAGCGTTACCCACATAGACCTGCTCCATCACGAGTCGCGAGGCTAGCAGGGCATCGACGTCTGCTTCCGGCCGTGGTGCGCTGGGCACGGTTGAGTCCCGTCAGTTGCCTGCCAGCAGGTCCTCGAAGGGGGTCGGTTCGGCGTATGGATCGTGTTGGCCGGGCGGGGTGCGGTCGCCGATCAGTGTGGCGAGTTCGCCGGCCGCCAGGTCGATGCGTTCGGTGAGTGCGCGACCGTTGCCGTGGCCGCCCGCTCCCCAGTCCTCGGAGGCGGCATAGACCGCGGTCGGCCACCCCTCGCCTGATTCCAGGCAAATCATTTGACACCTAAATCACCGCGGCGTCAACGGCGAAATTCGCCAGAAATAGGGATGAATTCGACTGCTCCTCAAAAGAGGAATTCGATGATTAAGTAAATCGAGCCTCATTCCCCCATTTTGGAGAGCCGATGAATCTCCCCCGCCTCGTCGTCTCAGCAATCTGCGCGGTAATACTCTCCGGCGCCGCGATCACCGCGGCGTCACCCGCCTCCGCCGCCACCGTCAGCTACGTCGCGCTGGGCGACTCCTACTCGTCCGGGGTGGGAGCCGGATCCTACGACTCGAGCGGCTGCCAGCGCAGCACCAACGCCTACCCCGCCAAGTGGGCCGCCGCCCACTCGCCCGCGTCATTCAGTTTCGTGGCCTGCTCCGGCGCCACGACCGGCGATGTGCTCAGCAAGCAGCTCAGTGCCCTGTCCTCCAGCACCACGCTGGCGAGCATCACCGTCGGCGGCAACGACGCGGGGTTCAGCGGCGTGATGCAGACCTGCGTCCTCTACTCGACCTCGTCCTGCCTGAGCGCGATCGCCACCTCCGAGAACTACATGGACACCCAGCTCCCAGGAAAGCTCAGCACGCTGTTCACGGCGATCCATTCAAAGGCCTCGGCCGCGCAGGTCATCGTGCTCGACTACCCGCACCTCTACGTCATCACCAGCCTGTGCGCCGGCCTGAACAACACCAAGCGGACCGCCCTCAACGGGGCGGCCGACAAGCTGGACACCACTATCGCCAAGGCCTCCGCCGACGCCGGATTCGCCTTCGCCGACGTCCGCAGCAAGTTCTCGGGCCACGAACTGTGTTCCGGCGACGGATGGCTGCACTCGGTCACGATTCCGTTTGGCGAGTCCTACCATCCGACCGCCACCGGCCACGCCCTGGGATACCTGCCGATATTCACCTCGGCGGTCGCCGCGGCGGCCGGCTGAATCGCCTATTGGTCGGGTCGCCCCTCAGCAGGGCGGCCCGACCACACTGCGATCTCCGCGCCGCCGAGAACTTGACGGAAAAGGCTGACCTGCACCGTTATGCAGGTCATTGGCAGTCCGCTCCAGATGCCGGTCTGGGTCAGCGTCGGCGCAGGCTCTTGTCGGCCACTGCCGGGGGCGTGTAGTAGGAGTCGTCCCGGTTAAGGTCCGTGCCGGGCGGCACGATCTCGTCGATACGGTCCAGGATGTCCTCGCTCAGCGTGACGTCAGCGCCGTCCAGGAGGTCGGTCAGTTGGTCGAGGGTGCGCGGGCCGATGATGACCGAGGTGACCGCCGGGTGCGAGAGGACGAACGCCGTCGCCAGATGCGGCAGCTTCAGCCCGGCCTCCTCCGCGACCTTCTTGAGCGCGGTGACGGCCTCCAGTTTCGCGGCGTTGGCGGGGATCGCCGGGTCGTACTTGTGACGCTCCATGACGGTCCGTCCGCTGCCCAACTCGATGCCGTCCGAGCCGCCGTACTTGCCCGACAACCAGCCGGCGCTCAGCGGACCCCAGGTCAGCACCCCCATGCCGTACCGCTGGGCGGCCGGCAGTACGTCACCCTCGACGCTGCGGGCGAGGATCGAGTAGGGCGGCTGCTCGGTGCGGAACCGGATGTGGCCGCGCCGCTCGGCGGTCCACTGGGCCTCGACGAGCCGGTCTGCCGGGAAGGTGGAGTGACCGATGGCCCGAACCTTGCCCGACCGCACCAGGTCAGAGAGAGCCGACAGGGTCTCGTCGATGTCGGTGTTCGGGTCCGGGCGGTGCATCTGGTAAAGGTCGAGGTAGTCGGTGTCCAAGCGGCGGAGGCTGTCCTCGACCGCGCGGATGATCCAGCGACGGGAGGCGCCGCCGTGGTTGGCGTCCGAGCCCATCCTGTTGAAGAACTTGCTGGCCAGCACCACATCGTCGCGGCGGCCCTTGAGCGCCTTGCCGACGATCTCCTCGGACTCGCCGTTGGAGTAGATGTCGGCGGTGTCGACAAAGTTGATGCCCGCGTCGAGCGCGGTGTGAATGGACCGGATCGCGTCATCGTGATCCGGGTTGCCCCACGCTCCGTACATCATCGTGCCGAGGGCGAACTCGCTGACCGAGATGCCGGTGCCGCCAAGAATCCTGCGCTTCACAATGATCCACTCATTTCAGGTTCCACATGCGTGTCAAGAACACGCTGTCATATCGGCAGCTGGCGAGCCCTGGCGGGGCACGACCGGAAGGGAGGCCGCGCGCCAGGGCATGGCTGGGCGGACCGGGGGTAGACCCAGCATCATCGATCGCACTGCGCTGACCAGATGATCGGCCATCTGCGGCAGTGATCGACAGAGCCGTGCCGCCCTCTGACATCGCCGCGCTGGGCGGAGCGCTTCCGGGGCGTTCCGGGTGGCAACAAAATCGCGCAGCGATCCGGCTATCCGACAGCCCTGAGAGGACGATATGAAGATCGGATTCAAGCTCATCGCTGAAGCGCACTCTCCCCGGGAGATGGTCCGGCAAGCCGCAGAGGCCGAGCAGGCGGGCTTCGACTTCGTCGAGATCAGCGATCACTATCACCCGTGGCTCTACAGCCAGCAACACTCCGGCTTCGCCTGGTCGATGCTGGCCGCCGCGGCCGAGCGCACCAGCCATATCGGGCTGGCCACCGGGGTGACCTGCCCGTTCATTCGGTACCACCCAGCGATCATCGCGCAGGCCGCCGCCACGACGGCGCTGCTGTCCGAAGGGCGCTTCACACTGGGGGTCGGTGCCGGTGAACGACTCAACGAGCACGTTGTCGGCGGCGGGTGGCCCTCGGTGACCGTGCGCCATGAGATGTTCCGCGAAGCACTCGAGATCATCCGGCGGCTCTGGTCCGGTGGATACCAGTCGTACGAGGGTAAGCACCTCACCATCGACGACGCGCGGGTATTCGATCTCCCCGAGGAACCGCCGCCGATTGTCGTGGCCAGCGGGGGTGAGCGGTCCGCTCGGGTCGCCGCCGAGCTCGGTGACGGGATCTTCGCCACCGAGCCCAGGCCTGAGCTGAACCGCGCGTATGAGCAGGCGGGCGGCACCGGGATGAAGTACGCCGAGGTCCCGCTGTCGTGGGCGAAGGATGAGGCCACAGCGGTCAGTTCGGCGCATCAGACGTTCCGATTCGGACTGACCGGCTGGAAGGTGCAGTCCGAGCTGCCCAACCCGATCAACTTCGAGGCGGCGACCGCCTCGGTGACCGAGGACGACGTACGCCAGTCGTTCGGTTGCGGCCCCGAGCCCCAGCGCCATATCGCGGTGGCCCAGCAGTTCGTGGACGCCGGCTTCGACCATCTCGCGCTCGTCAACGCCGGGCCAGACCTGGACGGCTTCTTCGAGTTCTTCGCAAACGAGCTGGACAAGCCGTTGCGCACACTGACGCCGAACTGACCACATCCGGCACCTCCCGCCCGACCGGTCACTGGGCCTGCTCGTCTCACCTCTCGTTCGAATCGGTCCGGCGAGTGGTGCGGACCCCAGCGCCATCGGGTTGACGGACCTCGTACGCAGCCGTACCTTTTTCGGGAAAGCGCTTACCGGTATTCGGGGTCAGGAGATTCGATGAGCGGGCGCACTCTCGGCGTCGTGATGAACGGCGTCACCGGCCGCATGGGTTATCGGCAGCATCTGGTCCGCTCCGTACTGGCGATCAACGCCGAGGGGGGCGTCACGCTCTCCGACGGCAGCCGGGTCCTGCTCAAGCCGGTGCTCGTCGGCCGCAGTGAGCTCAAGCTGCGTGACCTGGCAGAGCGACACGACATCCCGGATTGGACCACTGACCTCTCGAAGGCGCTCGCCCACCCGGAGAACGTCATCTACTTCGACGCCCAGGTCACCCAGGCCCGGGTGGCGGCGGTCACCCAGGCGATCGAGGCGGGCAAGCACGTCTACGCCGAGAAGCCCGCGGCTGAGAACTTCGAGGACACGGTCGCGCTCGCCAAGGCCGCCCAGGCCGCGGGCGTCAAGAACGGTGTGGTGCAGGACAAGCTCTTCCTGCCGGGTCTGCTGAAACTGAAGCGCCTGATCGACGGCGGCTTCTTCGGCCGCATTCTGTCCGTGCGCGGCGAGTTCGGCTACTGGGTGTTCGAGGGCGACTGGCAGCCGGCCCAGCGCCCCTCCTGGAACTATCGCGCCGAGGACGGCGGCGGGATCGTCCTCGACATGTTCCCGCACTGGGCGTACGTCCTGGAGAACCTGTTCGGCCGGGTCGAGGCGGTGACCGCGAAGGCCGTCACCCACATCCCCGAACGCGTCGACGAGGCCGGCACGCCCTACACGGCGACGGCCGACGACGCCGCGTACGGCCTCTTCGAGCTGGCCGGCGGGGCCATCGCTCAGATCAACTCCTCCTGGTGCGTCCGGATCGACCGCGACGAGCTCGTGGAGTTCCAGGTCGACGGCACCGAGGGCAGTGCGGTCGCGGGCCTGCGCAGCTGCCGCGCCCAGCATCGCAGCGCGACCCCCAAACCGGTCTGGAACCCCGACATCCCCGCCACCGAGCCCTTCCGCGACCGGTGGCAGGAGGTCCCCGACAACGGCGAGTTCGACAACGGTTTCAAGATCCAGTGGGAACTGTTCATCCGACACGTACTCGAGGACGCCCCGTTCCCGTACGATTTCGCCGCGGGGGCGAACGGCGTGCGGCTCGCCGAGGCCGGGCTGCGGTCATCGGCCGAGGGCCGCCGAGTAGAGCTGGCCCCCTTCGAGATCGAAGGAGGCGCACTGTGATCTCACGAGAGAACCGCAGGCTGCGGAGTCCGGCGTTCCATGCGGAGACCACTGGTCCTTCGCTTACCCTTCCCACGGCCGAGGGCACGCTGGAGCCCTACCGGCTCGGGAGCCCGAAACCGCGCGCCACATCCGGCCCGCCGACATCGCGCGTCGCCTACGCCGCCGCGCATGTGGTGGCCGACCCCCTCGCCTGCAACGGCCCCGGCGCCCCCGCCACCGTCGACTGGGACGCGACGCTGCGCTTCCGCCGGCACCTGTGGTCGTACGGGTTGCGGGTCGCCGACGCCATGGACACCGCCCAGCGCAACATGGGCCTGGACTGGGCCGCCACTCGAGAGCTCATCCAGCGCAGCGCGGCCGAGGCGAAGGCGTACGGCGACCCGACCGAGTTGATCGCGTGCGGCGCCGGCACCGACCAGGCCCCCGACGCCGGGACCCTGTCCGAGATCGTCACCGCCTACACCGAGCAGATCGAGACCGTACGGGACGCCGGTGCGGGCGTGATCATCATGGCCAGCCGTCAGCTGGCCCGGACAGCCCAGGGCCCCGAGGACTACCACGCGGTCTACGGCGAGTTGCTGTCCCAGGTCGACCGGCCGGTGATCCTGCACTGGCTGGGTGAGATGTTCGACCCCGGCCTCGCCGGCTACTGGGGGTCCTCCGATGTCGACGAGGCCACCGCGCACTTCCTGGCGCTGATCCGCGACCACGCCTCCAAGGTCGACGGAGTCAAGGTGTCGCTGCTCGACGCCGACCATGAGGTACGGCTGCGCGCGGCCCTGCCGGACGGGGTGAGGCTCTACACCGGCGACGACCTCAACTATCCGGAGCTGATCGCCTCGGGCAGTCACGCGCTGCTGGGCATCTTCGACGCGATCGCCCCCGCCGCAGCGGCGGCATTGCACGCCCTGGACAACGGGGACATGGCCGCCTACGAGGAGATCTTCGCTCCGACGGTGCCGCTGTCCCGGAAGATCTTCGAGACTCCGACCTACCACTACAAGACCGGGATCGTTTTCCTCGCCTGGCTGGCCGGGCATCAGGACGCCTTCACGATGGTGAACGGGGCGCAGAGCGCTCGCTCGATCGTGCACCTCGCCGAGGTGTTCCGGCTTGCCGACACCGCCGGGCTGCTGCCCGACCCCGGACTGGCCGCCCGCCGCATGCGTTCTCTTCTTGCCGTTCACGGGGTCGATGGATGAAGAGGCGCCGCGCCGCGCTGATCGCGAGCGTACGGTCGTGATCGTCATGTTCGATGGCCCTCGGGAGGTCGCCGAACATGACGATCATGGAGTAAGGCTCCGCGTGCTCGTACGGAGGATGACCTCGCCCTCGATGCGCTCCACTCCCGGGGCCGTGGACTCCCCGAGGGCGAGTTCAAGCGCCCGCTCCCCCATCTCGGCGAGCGGCAGCCGCACGGTCGTCAGCGCAGGCACCAGATCGCGCAGGGTGGCGATGTCGTCGAACCCTGCGACCGACAGGTCCCCCGGCACGTTCACACCCTGGCCGCGCAGCGCGGCGAGGGCCCCGACCGCCATGACATCGTTGACCGCGAACACACAGGTGACGTCGGTGCCGATCACTTCCCGGGCGGCGCCGTACCCCCCGTCACGGTCGAAGCCACTGTGCACGACGCGCGGGGCGGGCAGGCCCAGCTGTTCCAACGCCGCGGCGAATCCCGCGGTCCGGTCGGTGGCGGTGACCAGCCCCGGCGGCCCGGCGAGAATGGCGAACCGGGTGTGGCCGAGCCGCGCGAGGGCCCTCGCCAGCGCCGCGGCGCCGTCCCTGTTGGCCGGGGCGATGGTGTCCACGCCCAGGAGATCCTGGCCGATGCAGGCGACCCGGCCGCCCGAGTCGCGATAACGGGCCAGCTCCGCGCGGAGCCGGGCGGTGACCTGCTGATCGGCGATCCGGGATCCGGCCAGCAGGATCACCCGGACCCGTTGTGCGCGCAACGTCGAGACGTAGCCGATCTCGCGTTCTGGGTCACGATATGTAGTGCCCACCACGACGACCAGGCCGTGGCGGTCCGCGGCCCGCATCGCCCCATCGGCGAGCGCTGCGAAGTAGGGGTCCGTGAGATCGTGAACCACAAGCCCGATGACGTTACTGGAACCGCGGGCCAGAGTCTGTGCGGTGGCGTTCGGCTGGTAGCCGAGTTCGGCGGCGGCCAGCTCGACCCGTTCCCGCATGGTGGCACCGACCCGACGGCTGCCGTTGAGCACGCGGGAGGCGGTGGCGAGCGAGACTCCCGCGTGCCGTGCGACGTCCTCGAGCGTGACCACACGGACCTCCCTTCGATCACTTCGGAAAGCGCTTTCTTAGCATACCGGTTTCCTGCCCAGCCCAGCCCAGCCCTGAGACCCGTGTGCCCTGACCACCTATACGCGGCCGACGGTCTGGCCGCGTATAGGTGGTCAGGGCAGTTCAAGTACTCACTGGCCGCGCTCGAAGGCGCGCTGACAGAGGGGGCCGCTTCTGCTACGCGTACTTCTGTTACACGTGCTCGCCGTCGAGTTCTCTGAGCTGCTGGGCCAGCTGCTGCTCGTGGGCCTCGGTGTCTTCGCGGGCGCGGCGTGGGCTCCATCGTCCGGCCATCACGAAGATGAACGGTAGGAAGAGGATCTGGCCACCGAGACAGACCCACCACCAGTGCTGCCACTGAACGGGGTTCTTCACCGAGGCGCGCTCAACCGTGGCGCCGTACTTGCTGAGCACCGCCAGCTGGGGTCCGGCCGCCTTTACGGTGCCGAGACCGGGCAGGCCGACCTCCTGGGCTGCTTGCTGCTGCAGCGCGGCCGGTGCCTGGCCGGGCGGGTACTTGGCCAGTTCGGCGAAGAGCTGCGGATGGGCTTTCACTATCGCCAGCGCGGGCGCCGCCTCCTTGGCGGCGGCGGCGACCTGGGCGCCGTGGCTCACCAGTGGAGTCACGCTCGACACGACGAGCGGCAGACAGGCCGCGGAGGCCGCGACGACCAGGCGGATGATCCAGCCCCAGATTGCCAGGCCGGTCGCGGTCGCGGCCGGGTTTCTCTTCTCCACAGTTTCCGTGAAGCTGGCCATCCAGGGCGCGTAGGTGAAGCCGCCTGTAATGCCGATCCCGGCCGCCAGCAGGGCGAAGGTGTAGTAACCGGTCTTGGGTTCGGTCGCGTCCAGCGCGAAGACGATCAGCACGACGATCGAGGCGAGCGCGCCGATCAACATGAAGGGCTTACGTACCTTCAGCCGGTCGGAGATGAGTCCCACGACGACCAGGCTGATGGCGTTGGCCGCCCAGTACCAGTTCAGGACCGCGTTGGCCCGCTGCACTGAGTAGCCGAACACCGTCGAGAAATAGATGACCGACGATCCGACCGCCGCGTAGTAGAGCAGCAGGAAGACGCTGATGGCGAAGGCGGAGCCGACGATGTCGAGATGGAGCATCTGCCGCCAGTGACCGCGCAGTGCCTGTTCGGTGTCCAGTCCCTTCGCCCGTGCCTCGACGAGGGCGCGATCGCGGAGGCTGACCATGATCTGGTCGCGGAGCTCCGGTGAAAGTTCGCGTAGCCAGGCGAGGGACACCACGAACACCAGGAGGCCGGAGATCCCCGCATAGGTGATCTCGTCCTGCCAGGTGGTGGATCCGTGGAAGGTGTTGCTGGTCACGACAGTGACGACCAGGCTGCCGATGACCGGCCCCATCGTCCAGTAACCCATGGCGGAGGCACGGCCGAGTTGCGGGGAGAAGTCCCGTACGAGTGCGGGGGTGGCCACCAGGATGATGCCCTCGACGAATCCGACCAGGGCACTGAGGACGATGAAGGCCCACTTGTTCGGCGCATTGGGCAGGGCGAAAGTGACCAGCAGCCCGGTGATCAGCAGACCATAGATCACCAGATTGGCGCGGCCCCATCGATCGGCGAGCCCGGCCAGCAGCGAGGAGAAGGCGCCGACGACGTTGCCGACGACCGAGATGTAGACGAAGAAGGTGAAGGTCATCTGGTAATGCGTGATGATCGGCGTCGCCACCGCGAACTGAACGTACAGCTGGTAGTAGAGCGAGATCGTGGCGAGCACGATGATGGCCAGATAGGTGTAGCGCTGACGGTTCTCGGGGTAGTGCGGGAGTTGCCGATCCCAGATGCGAGCGGCGAGCGCCGGCGCTGCGGCGGTTCCTTCTGGCGATGACGGGGCCATCGTGCCTCCTGCGGATGGTGCGGGGCGGATCTGTTCTGGGACGTGAGGACAGGCGCCGTTCACCGCGACGCCTAAGAACTTCACGAGCCGTAGGAACGGCGCAGCGCGGCTCGCGCTGCCACCGGGTTATCTGCAGGTGCGCACCTTTGGGTGGACCATACGGTGAGGCAGGTCACAAAGCAATGGCTTCGTTTCGACGAAGATAGGTGAGCTCCCAACGTCCGTCTCGCGGCATGAGAGACAGATACCGACCAGTTGGTATGCCTATCGAGAGAGTCGTTGACCGCAGCCTCATCGTGGTCCTACGGTGAAACCGACTGGTCGGTATGTCTGTCGGATGCATACACCGGCGCGGCGAAGGGGTTTCAATGCTCGTCAGCACGATGCAGGACGTTCCACTCACGATCACCGCGATCCTCCGGCACGGCTCGCGCGTGTACGGCGGGAGCGAGTGCGTGACCTGGAGCGGCTCTGGCACGCGGCGGGCGACCTTCGCGGAGATCGCTTCCAATGCCGAGCGCCTGGCATCCGCGCTGGCCCGGCTGGGGGTCGGCGCCGGTGACCGGGTCGCCACCTTCGCCTGGAACAGCCAGGAGCACCTGGAGGCCTACTTCGCGGTGCCGTGCATGGGAGCGGTGCTGCATACGCTCAACATCCGACTGTTCCCCGAGCAGCTCGCCCATATCATCGATCATGCCGAGGACAAGGTCATCATCGTGGACGACAGCCTCGTCCCGCTGCTGGCGCGGGTCGCGGGCGAACTACGTACCGTGAAAGCGTTCATCGTGGTCGGCGACAAAGACGCCTCCGCGCTGGGTGGGGCGCGGGTGCTGCGCTACCACGATCTGCTGGCGGCGGAAGAGCCCGGCTACGACTGGCCTGAGCTGGACGAACGCTCGGCCGCCTCGATGTGCTACACCAGCGGGACCACCGGGGATCCCAAGGGCGTCGTCTACTCCCACCGCTCGACGTTCCTGCACGCCATGGCCCTGCTGTCGGCCACCCTCGTGGGGATCACCGAAGCCGATCGGGTCCTGGCGATCGTGCCGATGTTCCATGTGAACGCCTGGGGGCTGCCCTATGGGGCGTTTCTGTCCGGTGCGACCCTGCACATGCCCGGCCCGTTCCTGCAGCCCGAGCACCTCACCCGCTTCATCGCCACCGAGCGGACCACGGTGGCCTCGGCGGTACCGACGATCTGGAGCGCCATCCTCGCGCACGGGGACACCCACGACATCGACCTGTCGTCGTTGCGGGCGGGAACCTCGGGTGGGGCCGCCGCTCCGCGCATCCTGCTGGAGCGCTTCCAGGAGCGGCATGGACTGCGCATCGTTCAGGGCTGGGGAATGACAGAGACCAGCCCGCTGGGCGGTATGGCGTTCCCGCCGCCGGGAGTGCAGCCCGATTCCCCCGAGGATCTGCAGTGGCGCCTGAAGTCCGGCCGGATCGCGGCCGGCGTGGAGATGCGCATCGTCGACGCGACCGATACGGAGCTGCCGTGGGATGGCCGGTCGGTCGGCGAGATCGAGGTCCGTGGCCCCTGGATCACCGGGTCGTACTATCGTGACCCCGCCCCGGAGAAGTTCCATGACGGGTGGCTACGGACCGGCGATATCGGCACGATCGATGAGCGTGGCTACTTCCAGATCACCGACCGGGCCAAGGACGTCATCAAGACCGGCGGCGAATGGATCTCCTCTGTCGAACTGGAGAACCACCTCATGGCCCACCCCGGAGTGCTCGAGGCAGCGGTCATCGGCGTGCCCGATCCCCGCTGGGACGAACGACCGCTCGCCTGCGTGGTGCTACGACCCGGCGCCGAGGCGTCAGCGGCCCAACTCGCCGATTTCCTGGGCGGCAAGATCGCCCGCTGGCAGGTCCCAGAGAACTGGACCTTCCTCGCGGAGATCCCCAAGACCACCGTCGGCAAATTCGACAAGAAACCGCTGCGGACGCTGTTCCATACGGGCGAGTTCACCGTGCAGCGACTCGAGCGCGCGTGACCACCACGGCGCCCAGAGCCCGCCCGGAAAGTGCCCCTGTTCATCAGGAGAGGGACTTCGCCTCGTCCTCCTCGACCTGGCGGTTCCATTCCGGCTTGGAGGCCCGCCAGCCTTCGTCGTCGACACCGAGCCGCCAGTAGCCGGAGATGGACAGCTGCTCCAGCGGCAGCCCGCGCCCGATCCGCAGGTGCCGGCGCAGCTCCTTGACGAAGCCTGCCTCGCCGTGGACGAACGCGGACACGGTGCCCGCGGGGAACTCCAGTGTCCGTATGGCCTCGACCAGTGCTTCGCCGACCTGCCCGCCGTTGCGGTGCAGCCAGACGATCTCGGCGTCGCCGGGCGTGTCGAGAGGCTGCTCCTCCGCCTGCCCGGCGACCTCGATCAACACTCGGGCGGGTGCCCCGGCCGGTAGCCGCTCCAGGGAGGCCGCGATCGCGGGCAGGGCGCTCTCGTCACCAGCGAGCAGATGCCAGTCGGCGTCCGCACGTGGCGCGTAGGCACCGCCGGGGCCGGAGAACAGCACCTCGTCGCCTGGCCGGGCGGCCGCGGCCCAGGGCCCCGCGACCCCCTTGTCCCCGTGATGGACGAAGTCGATCGTCAGCTCCAACGCCTCCGGGTCCCAGGCCCGTACGGTGTAGGACCGCGAGAGCGGCCACTGCTCGCGCGGCAGATCACGGCGGACCGCCTCCAGGTCGAACGGCTCCGGATACGCCACCTCAGGGTGGGGGAACAGCAGCTTCACGTAATGGTCGGTGTAGGTGCCCGCGCCGAATCCCGCGAGCCCCGGTCCGCCGATGACCACCCGGATCATATGCGGTGTGATCCGCTCGACGCTGTGAACCCTGCCCCGGTTCAACCTCGGCTTGGTGCGCGCAGGCTTGTCTGCCATGCCAACCTCTCGATCATCACATAACTCTATTTTAGTAGTGGAAAACCAAAATAGAGGTTTTGTGATCCGAAAACGATGTGCGCCGAGTTCGGAAGGATCACATCAGCCAGACGGCGGTGTCCGATGGAAGGGTGTCCTCCACCAGCGGTCCGCTGGAGAGCAGCACCGTCTGGCCAGGAGGAAGCCGTACCGGTTCAGATCCGAGATTGACCATGCAGGTGAGGCCGGATTCACGAAGGAAGGCGAGGACGTCCTCGCCCTGGGGCAGCCAAGTCAGGGTGCCGTCGCCGAGGTGGTCACGGCGGATGCCCAACGCCTTCCGGTAGAGGGTGAGCATCGAGGATTCCACGGCCGCCTGGGCTTCGATCGTGAGCTCCTTCCAGTCCGCCGGCTGCGGAAGCCAAGGGGCACCGCTGCTGTAGCCGAAGGGCGGTCGGTCACCGGACCACGGCAGTGGTACCCGACAGCCGTCGCGGCCACGATCGGTGTACCCGGACCGCGCCCAGATCGGGTCCTGCCGAAGCCTGTCGGGGAGGTCTTCGACCTCCGGCAGGCCGAGTTCCTCTCCCTGATAGACGTAGACGCCGCCGGGCAGGGCCATGGCGAGCAGAGCCGCGGCCCGCGCCCGCCGAGTGCCCAGCTCTAGGTCCGAAGGCATCCCGTGCCGTCGGTCACCGTGGTCGAAGGCCGTGTCCGCCCGCCCATAGCGCGTCACCGGGCGGGTCACGTCATGATTGGAGAGCACCCAGGTGGGCGGGGCTCCGTGCGGGGCGTGGGTCACAAGTGTCGTGTCGATCACCTTGCGGAGAGCGGGAGCGTTCCACGGGCAGGCCAGGAAGTCGAAGTTGAACGCCGTGTGCAGCTCATCGGGGCGCAGGTACCTGACGAAGCGCTCGTGGTCCGGCAGCCAGACCTCGCCGATCAAAATGCGTTCCGAGTACTCGTCGGACACCTTCCGCCAGTTGCGGTAGACCTCGTGGACACCGTCCCTGTCGGTGTACGGGTCGAGGCCGTCCGGTTCGGCGTCGGGATCCTTGATCAGCACTGCGGCGGAGTCGATCCGTATGCCGTCGACGCCCCGGTCGAACCAGAAGCGCAGGACGTCGAGGAACTCGTCCTGGACCGCGTTGCTGTTCCAGTTGAAGTCCGGCTGCTCGGGAGCGAACAGGTGCAGGTACCACTCGCCGTCGGGCACCTGGGTCCAGGCCGGGCCGCCGAAGATGGACTGCCAGTCGTTGGGCGGGCCGTCGCCGCTGCCGGGCCGGAACCAGA
>JAOPYO010000298.1 GCA_025964575.1 Actinomycetes bacterium | reverse complement strand
GTAACAACTGACCCCAACCGCTGCGGTGCCGCGGGCAGCCCACACGGCTCCAGCGGCACCGCCCCTTCTGACGATGATCTACCGGCCGTCTTCGCCAGGCTGGTGGAGGACACCGAAACCCTCACGGAGAACGCGCATCGGCTCCCGAGGTCCCGTCCCAGACCCTGTACGGCTCGTCGGCACGAGCCGTACAGGGTCTGCTGTGTCAGACGCCGTCAGGGTTCAGGGCCGTCCGCCCAGCCGGTCGGTCCAGCCCATCGACTGGTAGGAGGGTGGACCGGTCGGGGGTCGACCGGGAGGTCGTGGCCCAGAACTCGTCACCCAGGTATTGGGCGGTCTTCGGGGCGATGATCAAGCGGTGTGTCCCGTCCTGGCCGGGCATCGCCACGGCCATGCCGGGCCGGCCGAGCTGATCCGTGACCTTGCCGACCAGCTTGATCCCCGGTTGCTTGGCCAGAATCTGGAACAGCGCGGTCTTGGCGCCCGGTGTGATCGGTCTGGCCAGCAGGTCCTGAGCCAGTCCGAAGACCCAGGCGCCTCGCGGGCAAGGGAGGCACGATGACCACCGGCCCGCAGACGCCGCCGCAGCAGGCCTCACCGCCCGCTCCCCAGCCAGCGCAGGTCCAGCGAACGCCCGACATCGTCCACCATCGGGGGTGACGGGAAACCCCGGTTCGCCAGCTACGAGGCCGCAGTGGTCTGTCTCACCGACACCTCCGTCGGAGTGTTCAGCTGCGTCATCAACTTCCTCACCGGGCAGATCCAACCCCTCCGTGAGATCAAATCCGCACCCTGAACTCGCACTGTCGCTGTGGGGCTGAGCTTGACGGTGTGTCGGGGCCGCGGGGTGAGGAGGTGCGGATGTCAGGCAACATATAGGGGTGAATCGGGCAGTAGACGGCGCTTACGGCGGGCAACCGGCGGTCTCGCGGGGGGTGCTGGCCGGCCCGCCGTTCGGGGCGCTGGTTGATCTCGTCGCGGGCGGCGGTGTAGTGATCTTGAGTGGGGCCGGGTTGTCGACGGAGTCCGGTATTCCGGACTACCGGGGGCCGAGTGGCCTGGCCCGGCGGGTCACGCCGATGACGTACCAGGCCTTCGTGGGCAGCGCCGCGGCTCGCCGGCGGTTCTGGGCGCGCAGCCATCAGGGGTGGCGGCACATCGCCCGCGCCGTCCCCAACGCGGGTCATCACGCGGTCGCCGAACTCGAGCGCCACGGACTGGTGGCCGGGGTCATCACCCAGAACGTCGATGGCCTGCACCAGACCGCCGGTGCACAGCACGTGATCGAACTCCACGGTGGCCTCGGCCGCGTCGCCTGTCTTGCCTGCGGTCAACGCACCTCCCGCGAGACGCTCGACCGGCGGCTGCGCGCGTCCAATCCCGGCTGGGAGGCGCGGGTCACCCGGATCAATCCGGACGGCGACGCCGTCCTCGCCGATGACCAGGCCGAGGGCTTTCGCGTGGTGGATTGCCAGGAGTGCGGGGGGCTGCTCAAGCCCGATGTGGTGTTCTTCGGGGAGAACGTGCCACGGCCTCGCGTCGAAGAGTGCTACGCGCTGACCGAGCGCGCCGATGCACTGGTGGTTCTCGGGTCTTCGCTGACCGTGATGTCCGGCTACCGGTTCGTGCGACGCGCCGCGAAGCTCGCGATACCCGTCGTGATCATTAACCAGGGGCCTACACGCGGTGATGACCATGCCCTGGTGACCCTCGACGCCCCGCTCGGCTCGACGCTCACCGCACTCCTCGCGTGGCTCGGCCCGGCGCATTGACACTCATCGACCGGCGGGCTCGATGGCTCAGCGGTGAACGGAGGTTGGCAGACCAAGGATGTGTACGCGCTGCTGTGGAAGAACTTACGCCCGATGCTCCGGCCGGCATTCGCTGGGAGGGTAGCCGTAGGCGGCGCGGAAGGCGCGGCTGAACGGGCTGGCGTGGTTGAACCCCCATCGGGCGGCGATGATGTGAACGGGTTGGTCACGTAGCGCGGGATCGGCGAGGTCCCGGCGAACGTCCCGCGTGATCGAGACAGTGGCGGCCGCCCGTGACGAGCGCCACGTGGTACATCTCGGGGTCGCTGCGCCTGCCAGCACGATCACCCCGATCACCGTCACCAGGTTGTTCCGTCAGGGCACAGGCGCGTTCGCGACACGATGGCGTACAGGGACTTGACGAGCCACAGAGGGCTAGCGGGGAGGCGTTGGCCGCGCAGCCTTGCGACGGCCGTGGGCAGGGGCCCCGACAGTTCCAGCGATCCCGTGTAGCCCCTTGACAAGCAATTAGTCGTACGTCTCCGCGACGCAAGCCTGTCCCTCTCAGCTGCAATTATGCGCGTCTAGAGGAAGATCGCGAACAGATCCGCTGCTTGTTTTTGCCTCGACAACGTCGATGTCGAAACCGAACTGGTCAAAATATGTTCTACCGGTCGCCGACCTTCGCCTCATGGCCAGATCCGGACTCTGAATGCCGAATCGGGAGCGGATTTTCGAAGGTTCGCGCTGATCATGCGCACCATATTTCAAACCCGCAACATGAGTTAAATTCGTCACATAGGCGATCAATGTTTTGTCTACACGAGCAACGTTAGCTTGCCCCTGATCATCCCCCAGAGATCGGGAGCATATGAGAAGTACACGCTCGAAGGTCGCGGCGCTGGCCGTGACCACCACCCTCACCCTCGCCTCGCTGCCGGCTGCGGCGCACGCAGCTCCCTTCAAACCCGAGCCATCGGCGGCCGGCGGCATCACTGCGGAGGCCAAGAGGATCGATGCGGTCTATGTACCGCTGCGGAAAGTTGCGAACGCGGTCGACGGAGCTGGTCGCGCGAGCAGCGCCGACGTCTACAGCGGCCTGTACCTGAACGGCTCGAAAGGGACGGTAGACGTCTGGCTTACCGACACGGCCAAGGCGGGTCGAGTACTCGCTGAGGCGAAGAAGCTGGACCCCAGAGCCAATTTCAACCGGGTGCACATCCACAAGGGGGCGTTCAGCCGCGCGACGCTCAACATCGTCCGCGACGAGCTGATCTCCTCCGGAGAACACCACAAGCTGCCCTACCATCTTTTCTCCGGCTCCGTTGCCTATGACGGCTCGGGAATCCAGGCGGGCGTCTCATCCGTGGCGGAGGCCAAGGCCCACGAGCCAGCACGGAAGAGGACACTCCAGGCAAGAGCGCTGGCTGTCCGCGCGCAGAATCCGGCTTCCGTGCCGGTGACCTTCTTCAAGGGCGAGAAGGCGGCGACAACGGCCTACGACAAGTGGGACGACCAGAACAATCAGATCGGCGGCGACCAGCTCAAGGTTCCTGGGGGGTGGTGCACGGCTGGCTTCGCAGCCGATGACTCCTCAGGGCGCGACTACCTGGTCACGGCTGGGCATTGCGCCAACAACGGCGACACGATCAAGTCCGGCCACGGCAGCGCGACCGTTGGGACAGTCGTGAGCGGCCCCTTCGACCGGTACGACTCGGAACTCATCCGAGGCAACACCAGCGGCAACTACTACAACGACGAAGGCGAATACAACAACTCTGTCGGCAGTTTCTACAAAGTCCTCAGCGGCGGCCACGCTTACTCTCACTCAGGCGACGTCGTCTGCCAGAACGGCGTCAGCACCGCTTGGCGGCAGGCCGAGACACCATGCAACATCACGGTCGTCAACGAAAACGCCTGGTGGGATGTGGATCTCTCCAGCTACGTCCAAGGTGTCATCGGTACCCGGCCCTACAGCACGGCTCATCCAGCAGTTATTCAAGGTGACAGCGGTGCAACCGTCTTTACCTACAACGGAGGAAACCGTCAACTCCGCGGAATCGTCGAGGCAGCGAACCCGTGTGCCTTCATCGATGGGAGCAAGGGCGGAAGCTGTACAAGTTACGGGAATAAAACCCTCTTCTCGGTAACAATGCCAGATGGTGGAACCCTGAAGGCCAGCAACAGCGTCGGGTGGGTCGAGGCGACCGACATCCTCAACCACTTCGGCCTGACGCAGGACACGAAACCGTAGTAGAACGGTCGTTCGCGACACTGCTGCCAGCCAGACTCACTGGCGGGCGGCAGTGTCGTGAGTCAAGCGGAAGGGAGAGGCCCCTGGGCGAGGAGATACTGGCCCGGGGCGAATCCGATGCCTCGCGTTCTTTTGGAGGCAGCAACATCCACTCTGGCGAAGGCATTTGCATCGGCCAGGACCACGATGTTGTACCCGCCGGGATGTGCCCAGAGCGCTGGCCATGATTGCCCCTGGCAGGGTGTGGATGAGGCCGGCCGGGTGTCCTCGACGTATGGGCGCGTCGGCGTCACTCGTCCGTTGGCAGGCATCCAGGCGGGGTGCTGTCGAGGTGGCGCGTCCTGTCCTGCGACGACCTGTCCATTCTTCAAGATCAGGAGTCGGAAGGGGGCGGAGTGTCGTCCGAAGGCGAGCTCGATAGGTTCTGTGGAGGTGAGGGCCACAGTCACGACTGGACTGCCGTCGGCGGCTTTCTTGACTCTCTGGACTTGAAGGGCGATACCGTACCTGCCGGTGCGAATGGTCGGCACGGTGATGCGGTCGCCGCAGCGGAGAGAGGGGCCGCCGTCCTGCTCATTCACTCCTCCACCCTGCACCGACGTGGTCTTCGGCGACCGCGACGCTGTTGTGGATCGACCGGAAGCGACGCTCACCTTGTCCTCACCTGGGTTCGCATAGATCCAGATGCTTCCTATGACCCCGGCGGCGACAGCAGAACCGGTAGCGGTAGCGACAAGTCGCAGTTTCCGCTTGCGCCGGATCTGACGTCGCACCTGGTCGATACTGGTACGCAATGGCGGTGCTTGCGCTGCCACCTCGTCGAGGCGTTGCCTGATCATGTCCGGTTCGAGGGGCATTGCGCGTTCCCTTCAGATGATTCGAAAGCTGTCGCCAACCGGCCTGTCGCGTCGCTGAGATACCGCTTCACTGCACCCTGGCTACACCCCAGCACGTGGGCAATGCGGGCGACAGGAAGATCGTCATAGAAACGCAGGACCACGCAGGCGCGTTGCCGAGGTGACAGGGTGGCGAGCGCCTCATTCATTTCTGCTTTGGCCACGACAGCGGTCGAAGGGTCCGGGACATCAGTCGCGCTGGTCAGCAGCGGCACGAATCGCCGCCATCTAGCCCCTCTGCGATATCGATCGATCGATAGGTTCACCAGCGTCCGGCGTACGTACGCTTCCAGCCGCGCCATGTCCCTATCGCCGAACGGTCTGCTGAGGGTCCGGACCAGCGCGTCCTGAAGAAGATCTTCAGCCGCACTGTCATCACCACACAGTAGAAACGCGTACCGTTTCAGCGAGCTGCCACGCTCGACCATCAACGTGGTCATGACCTGATCCCAGCCAGCCACGGCACCTCCCACTCGTTACTCACCTACTACGAATACCCGGCGGCAAACGTTGGGGTATCTCATAGAGTTCTTGGATCTCCACGCCGATCTAACCCGTTTGCAGACGGGAGCGGGCAAGCTACTAGTCGTCGGCCCACGCAGACTCCACCGAAGATCGCTTACGCGCGGTATAGCTTCTACCCGCCGCTGCGGCCGACCTGGCACACGTAGAAGCGCTGCTCCTTGGCCTGCGGGAATACCTGGCACAGCGCACCCCAGAAGCCGAGCGCTCTATCCCCCGACCGAGAGCACGGGGGCGCGCATGCCGCTCCACGTACTGGCAGAAACCCTTCCAGGCGTCGGGTTCGGCAAGGGCCTTCTCCCTGCCGTCGCCGAGCGGGGTATCGCTGAGGGGTCGTACGCATCGGCACCGATGCTGACGCCGCTGCGCTCAAGGCCGAGGCGGGCGAGGATTCGATGTCGTGCTGGATGTGGTGTACGGGGAGCCGTTCCTGGCGGCGCTGAAGGCGACCCGTTGGGGTGCACGAATAATGACCATCGGCGCTCAGGCTGGCATGACCGCGACGCCAGCCTCCCGGACCTGCTCTTCCGCACCCACACCTGCGTCGGCACGGGCAGCGGTCAGCGGAAGATCGAGAGGCGATCTGGAGAAGCCTGCTCGATATCGCCGGCGGCTGCTGGGTAACGCCTCGCGATAGGTCGAGGTGGCCGCAACATCAGTGCCACGGATGCCGCTAGCTCAGGTGGGCGCCGGCCAGGTCGAGGCCGGGGGCCGAAGACCTCGTAGTGGATCCGGGCAGGGGGCAGCCCGCGGTCGAGGAGCTGGGTGCGGACGGCGCGCATGAACGGCACTGGGCCGCACAGGTAGGCACGTGTGTCGGTGGGCAGCGTGAACGACGGGGTATTGGTCGGCGGTGATACGGAGGGAGGCGTGCTTGTGCGCGATCCGGGCGAGCATCTGGTCGGGACGCCGGTCGGGGTGCTCCAGCAGCATGGTGGCGAAGACGAAAATGGAGCCCGCCAGCGCCCGGCTCTGGCTGCCGTTGGCCTGGTTGCCCCGGTTGAACAGGTCGTCCAGAAGCTCCGGGTGGGCGCCGAACATCCTGCGATAGAAGACGGAGCTGATCTCCTCGATCGCGCCGCCCACCGCTGGCAGAGTGGCGCGGACGATCACTGCGGACTTGTCGGACAGCATGGGATCTCCAGATTGATAGTCACGATGCGTATTCAAACCCCGGCGGCGTACCGCTCGTTGCTGACCGGACGCTGGCCGGGGTAGGCGAGCTGGGCACGCATGATCAGCGCTGGCACGCAGCCGAAGAGAAACAAGAGGTGATCTGTGGCCGGTCGAGGTCTGCCACGGAACCAGAATGTGCCCGGCCTGCTCTCGGTGGCGGATGTGGTCGTCAACCCTTGGCGAGGTGTCTAGTTCATCGGGGCAACCGGACGGCGAACTCGGGCGGAGTGAAGATCGCCAGCAGGGTCGCCGGCTGGTCGCCGGGATTGGCCACACCAACCTGTTCGCCGACCGCGACGTGGGCGATAACGCCGGGCCGCAACGGGTGCGGGCCGTCCTTTGAGTGCAGCACGATCTCGCCGGTCAGCACGGTCAGCAGCGTTTCGGAGTCGCCGTGGGCATGCTCGCCCATCCGGGCGCCCGCTGGTACGTTGATGCGAACGGCCGCCAGGTGCGTACAGCCCTCATCGCCGGGGCCGAGGAGCAGTCGCGGAGTGATCCGATCGATCGGTCCCTGCGAGTCGGAGACGGTAACGGTATGCATGAGTTCTCCGTTCGTTGTCAGGCCACTGCCAGCGCGCCGGCGGTCGGCAGAGCGAGCACCTTGATCAGTTCGAGCGCGATGTAGCCAAGGTGAAGGTGAGATGGAGGCGGGTCGCCTCCGGCGATGATGATCAGGCTTCTCCGGTCGAGTCGGGGGCGCAGTACGGCGATCTGAACGGTCAGGGACGTCCACGCCACGGCGGCGGGCACCCATGCCGCGGTGGGCGAACGTCCGGCGATCAACCAGGCGGCGAGGGCGAGCGCGAGGACGGCCTCGGCCAGGTTCAGCGCCCGGAACACCAGGCGGCCGATTCCCAGGCCCAGGCCCAGAGTGATGCCCGGGGCCCGGAATTTCAGCGGGGTCTCGAGAAACGAGATCGCGACGACCATGCCGAACCAGGTGAAGGCGACCGCCGCGGCGACGTGGCTCATCTGCTGGCTTGTTCGCGGGCTTCGCCGGTGGGCGGCTCATCGCCGAAGGCGATGACGCACAACTGCGGGCGCGCGAACGGTTCCAGGTCGGGGACGGGCGCGGACGGGTCCAGACCGGCGGTCATTCCACGGAGCAGGCCCCGATGCGCCGCACACACCACCTCGGGGTGGGCACGAGCGATGTCGCGGAAGGGGCATCCGTGCAGCAGCACCCGCCCGCCGGGTTCGGGTTCGGGGTCAGGGTCGAAGCCCATCTCCGCGAACAGCCCGGTCACCACCTGCCGTGTCTGCGCAGGCGAGTGAGCCCGCACCGGCATCCCGGCCAGGCGCCGGGCCGCCCAGTCGCGGCCGGCCCGCTCCGCGCGATCCGCCCGCCCGGCGGGCGTGTCCGCGAAATGCGTGGCCAGCAGATCCGCCAGTTCCCGGTATGGGCCACCGTCCCGCTCATCGGCGTGAACGGACGGCGCGTAGAGGGTGCGTGGCCGCCCGCGGCCGCCCTGGTGGTGCGACTGGGAGCGCACCAGCCCGGCCTTGATCAGCGCGTCCAGATGAAACCGCGCGGTCGTCACGTGCAGCCCGGCCGCCGCCGCCACCGCGTGCGCGTCCACCGGTTCGCCGGACGCCCGCAGATAGTCGAGGATCTTCACGCGGGCGGGCACCGACAGCACCCCGTGCACCTGCGCCCGCTCCCGCGCGCTCATTCCGGTTCCGGCAGGCCGGCCACCAGCGGCGTGTCGACACCGAGCCGCCCCAGTTTGGCCGCCCCGCCCGGCGAGACCAGCGGCTCGGCCCGGCCCGGCAACGGATCGGCGAAGAACGCCGCGTTGTCTCCGGTGAACATCGCCCACTGCTCCGGAACGTCGTCCTCGTAGTAGATGGCCTCCACCGGGCACACCGGCTCGCACGCTCCGCAATCCACGCACTCGTCCGGGTGGATGTACAGCGCCCTATTCCCCTCGTAGATGCAATCGACCGGGCACTCCTCTACACACGCCCGATCCAGCACATCCACACAGGGCTCCGCGATCACATACGTCACCGGTCCTCCTCACCTGACGCATCCTTTTAGAGGATAGTAATCCTTTAAAATCGAGATATGATCAGCACCCCCTGTGGAATGCCTCACAGCCGGCTCCGCCCGCTAGGAGCCTGTGATGCCCAGGCGTGCCGCAGCTTGCCAGCAGACCTCGCGCAGCCATGGGTCACCGAAGCCCAGGTCGGCGAGGGCGGACAGTTGCTCGGCGTACTGGTAGGGAATATTGGGAAAGTCGCTGCCCAGCAGGATTCGGCCGGCCAGACCCAGGTCACGCAACTGAGGTAGCAGTCGGTCAGGGAAGATGCCCAAGGTGCCGGAGAAGCCGGTGAAGGCCATTGTGGTATCCAGATATACCCGTTCGTGACGGTCGGTGAGGGCGAAGAATCCGTCGTACTCCGGGGCGCCCAGGTGCGCGATCACCGCGGTCAGCCGCGGATGCCGGGCAAGGACCTCGCCGAACGGCCCGGGGCCGGTGAAGCCGTTGGCCACCGGGCCGGAGCCCGCGTGCACCACGACCGGTGTGCCGGCCTCGGCCAGCATCCCCCACACCGGGTCGAGTACCTCCTCGCGTGGGTCGAACCCGCCGACCTGCAGATGCACTTTGAAGACCTGAGCGCCTTCCTCCAGTGCATAGCGGACATAGGCCGACACACCCGGTTCAGGGAAGAGCGTGGCGGTCGGTACGCACCCCGTGGTCCGCCTGGCGAAGTCGAGGGTCCAGGTGTTGAGCGTCTGCGCCATGCCGGGCTTATGGGGATAGGCGAGCGACGTGAAAGTCCGTACGCCCAGCGCGCTCAGGTGAGCCAGCCGTTCCTCATCGCTCCATCGGTAGCGGATCGGCCAGTCCCTGCCGATCAGAGGCCCGGCGGCATCGAAGTACTCCCACACCCGGGCGAGCAGCCGTGGAGGCATGAAGTGGACATGCACATCGATCAGGCCGGGCAGCCCGAGCGTCTGCCAGAACGCGGGCACCTCCCCGTCATTACCGGGTCCGGAGGTCAGTATGGAGGACTCGCTCATCCTCCCGACCTTAGGCTCAGTCGACACGAGATCGGCCCCGGGCCCGCTGATTCGCGATGGGAGCCCATAGGGGACCTGGCCGCAGAGCGGTCCCCCCGCGTGGCCGAGAGTGAAAGCCACCTGACAGCGGGTACGACCTCGGTGGCAACCGCATGATGGGAGGCCCTGATGTCCGATGAGCGGCCGATCCTGGTGACCGGTGCCGCGGGGAGCGTGGGAGCGGTCGGCCGGACCGTTGTCGATGTTCTACGGCAACGAGGCCTGCCCGTTCGCGCGCTCGTCCGCCAGGAAGACGACCGGGCTGAGGCATTGCGCACCACGGGCGCGGAGGTGGTGGTCGGTGATCTCACCCGCGCTCCCGACGTCGTACGTGCGGTCGATGGCTGCCGCCGCATGTACTTCGGCATGAGCGTGTCGTCATCGTATTTGGAGGCGGCGGTCACCACGGCGTCGGTGGCACGCGACTACGGAGACCTGGACGGGTTCGTCAACATGTCCCAGATGACCGTGTCTCAAATGGACGTGACGAGTACGGAAGAATCGGGGCAGCAGCGGCAGCACTGGCTCGCCGAACAGATCTTGAACTGGTCTGGCTTACCCGTCGTGCACATCAGGCCGACCGTATTCCTGGAGAATCCACTGTTCATGATCTACGTTGTTTCGTCGATCATGAAGGATGACACGATCCGGTTGCCGTTCGGCTCCGGCCGTACGTCCCCGGTCGCGGCGCGCGACGTGGCCGAAGCGATCGCGACGGTCCTGCAAGACCCGTATCCGCACATCGGAAAGGTCTACGAGCTGACCGGTCCGCGATCCCGCGACCTGACCGCCATGGCCGCGGAGTATTCGAAGGTGCTGGACCGTCCCGTTACCTACATCGACGTGCCGCTGGAACAGTGGATTGATCAGGATCTTGGCAGTAAAGGCCTTCCTCCTCACGTCTTCGATCATCTCTCCACCATGGCACGCCTCCATGCGGACAACCGCTACGATCGCGTCACCCACGACCTCGAGTCGCTCATCGGTAGACCGCCGTCGGAGATCCGCGATTTCGCCGCGAGTCACTCCGAGCTCTTCGAAAAGGGAAGCGGACCCTAGTAGCTTGCCCTGCGACCAGGCGCTGAAGACGATGCCTGCACGGTGCCCGATCACGCTCGGTGTAGGGGAGGAGGCGTCGTTCTCGGCGGGCGGGCAGTGGCAGCATGGAGTCGTGAGAGTGGTGGTGCTGGCGGATACGCACGCGCCCCGGCGATGGCGCTCCTGCCCGCCGAAAGTGGCGGAGCAGCTTCGCGGGGCGGATCTGATCGTGCACGCCGGTGATGTGTGCACCGCGGACGTGCTTGAGGAACTGGCCGACTACGCGCCGGTGCGGGCGGTGCTCGGCAACAACGACGGCCCGGACGTGGTGGCCTGGGGTGCGCCGGAAACGCTCGAGTTGGATCTGGACGGGTTACCGGTGGCGATGGTTCACGACAGCGGTCCTGCAGCCGGCCGGACCGCCCGGATGCGTCGCTGGTTCCCTGCGGCCGAACTGGTGATCTTCGGGCATTCTCACCTCCCGCTCGACCAGACAGGCGACGGTGTCCGCATCTTCAACCCCGGATCGCCCACCGACCGCCGCCGCCAACCTCATGGCACCTTGGGCGTGCTCACCGTCGAGCACGGCCGACTCATCGAAGCGAACATCATGCCGGTCACCTGACACCAGGCACGAGCGCGCCGATGAGCAGTCGCCGGGAACCAGGCGATCAGGCCCCCGCCCAAGGCGGGAGCCTGATCACTGAGCTTAGAGTGGCGTGGGGGCGCCGATGCCGGGTCCGTTGCCCCACTTGGTGACGTAGTACGTGACGTGGATGTTCCCGCTCTGGCCGTTTCCGCCGATCACATTGGGCTCGCTCCACTCACCACCGGTGAGCTTGGCGTAGGTGATCCCGTCGATGTCGAGCATGACGCCGTTGCGGGACGGGGCGCCGGGACCGCGGTCGCAGATGTCGAACTTGGCCTGCTTGCCCTGGTACGTGATGTAGCCCTCGGTGCCCATGGGCCAACTGGGGCTGGCGAAGCAGCCTTCGTGCATGGGCAGGCCCGATGCCGGAGCTCCGGTGTCTCCGTTGCCGGAGTGACCTGTGTCCCAGAAGTAGGACCCCTGGGTCTGGCCCTTCAGCAGAACCTTCCGCTGATCGGGCTTGGCGGCCAAGGCCACCTGGCTGGCGACGTTCTTTGCAGTCGCGAGCGAAACTTCATGGTTGAGAGGGGAGGCTTCGGCGGTCGTGCAGAGGGCCCCGACGCCGAAGGAGAACGTGGCCAGTCCGGTCAGGATCGCCTTGGTCGTGCGCTTGTGCATGAATTTCCTATCTCTTGACGAACATGACGCAACCGCTCTGCGCCATGGCCTGAAAAGGGCAGGAGCGACCCCCGGCAGGGCAGGGGTGACCGTCGAAAAGCGGCTTTCTTACCGCATGTTTGACATCCCGATAGAAAGGCTTGACGCGCGTTTGCGCGCGGCCTCAGGGCGGGGCTCGATGGCCCGCTTCGAGAGATCGGCACCTCGCTGACGTGGTGGTTCGTGCTTGGGGGTGACCCGGAAGGTGTCAGCGAGGACAGGTCTCCCTGCTTGGGGTGCAGGGAGGGACGGCCTTGCGATTGCTTTTAGATATGAGGCGTTGTGCCTGGTGTTGGGTGAGTATAGGCATAGAACAGGCAAAACGTCCAAATTTGTTCCACGAAAGGTAGATCTTTTGGCGTCGCCCGAAAGGTAGATCTTTTGGGGGCTAAGATCACAAAACGTCCACTAGGTGTTTGGTCGTCGAGTTGAAACCGGCACTTTCGCCTTACGGGATAAGGGTTCCTGGCCAACTCGTACTTCACCTGTGGCGCCGTCTTGCTCGCTGGGTGAGGGGGTTTGCGGGCCTCACGCCCGCCGCACCGCGCGCTGCTGACCTTGAAAGGCCAGGGCTCTCACGACTCAACGAACGGAAATCGGGGTCCCCAGCGGCCATCTGGTGGATATTCGATCAAGTGCATGCGCCGGGTCGAGGCCGGGTCTGCTTGATCAATCCGGGGGCGGGCGGTTACCTGAGCGCGATACCAGGATCAGACTGGCTTCGCATCCACCGCGTTGAGCTGGACCGCCGGCTCAACCGGGCCGACGCTCATGCGACAGTGTGCGCGGGGGATGCAGGTGCGCGTACGGCCGTGCGTCGTTCGCCGGTCTGGGTCAGGTGTCTTCTAAGGGGTTGATCGAACTGGTTCGGGCAGACCAGCACGCATGCTGGCGAAGGCCTCGGTGATCAGGTCGGCCTGACTGGCGTCGTTCCTGCCCGTGCTCACCAGCTTCAGCGCAGTCTTCATCGCTGCCGCCGCGGCAGCCGACAGCAGGCTCGGATACAGGTCGACTTCGGCATCGGTGCCGGTGCGCTCAGCGATGGCTTCGGCGAACATCCGCTCCATCTCGTCGAACAATGCCAGATCGAGGGCCAGCAACGCTGGGCTGGTCTTGACCACCCGCATCTGCGCGAAGATCTCCGCCGGATCGCCGGAACCCCCTGTCAGCTGCGACAGGGCAACGTGCTGCAACACGTCCCAGATCGGCTCGTCAGCCGGCCGGGCACGCACCGCGTCCGTCATGGCGCCGATCTGCTCTTCGAGCGCCGCGAGGATCGCCTCCTCCTTGCAGGAGAAGTAGTTGTGGAGCGTTCGCGGACAAACGTTCGCCGCCTCCGCGATCGCGTCCGCGGTGACGTTCTCGACACCCCGCTCGATGGCCAGCCGCATCGCCGCCTGGCTGAGCGCCGTCCGGGTGGCAGCCTTCTTCCGCTCGCGCAGCCCGGCCTCAGTGCTCATGACGCTCACCGTACTTAATTTTGCGCTGATACGCAAAGATGCGTACAAGCGCAGATTCAACCGGTCAGCTCGGCTGTCAGAGTCTCGATCCGCTGGCGGATCTCGTCACGGATCGGCCGTACGGCGTCGACGCCCTGGCCGGCGGGGTCCTCCAGGGTCCAGTCCAGATACCGCTTGCCCGGGAAGACCGGGCAGACGTCCCCACAGCCCATGGTGATGACCACGTCGGAGGCCTGGACGGCGTCCACGGTGAGCACCTTGGGCGTTTCGTGGGCGATGTCGATGCCTACCTCGGCCATCGCCGCCACCACGGCCGGGTTCACCGAGTCCGCCGGCGCGGAGCCCGCCGAGCGGACTTCCACCGTGTCGCCGGCCAGGTGCGTGAGGAACGCGGCGGCCATCTGGGAGCGGCCGGCGTTGTGCACGCAGACGAACAGCACGCTGGGCTTGTCGGACATCGATGAATCCCCTTGTGGCCAGGCGAAACGTATCTGATAACGTATCAGCTCATGATGACGTCAGTCGATACTGATGCGTTGAAGCTGCTGGGCGACCCTCTGCGCGCGCAGATCGTGTCGCTACTCGCCCGCGAGGCGCTGTGCACCTGCCACATCGTCGAGGAGACAGGCGCCAAGCAGACCAACGTCTCCAACCATCTGCGCGCCCTCCGCGAGGCAGGCCTGGTAGAGACCGAGCCGTGCGGCCGGTTCACCTATTACCGGCTGCGTCCCGAACCCCTTGAAGCCCTCAGCGCCCGGCTCGGCGAGTTCGCCCAGGCCGCCCGGGACTCCCGCACCTGCGACCAGAAGAGGCCCTGCCCGTGAGCACCGCCACCCCCGATCCGACGGTGCCCCCTCTCGACCTGGAGCATCCGTCGGCCATCGAGCCCGGCCCGGTGCCGCTGGCCCGCCGTGCATTCGCCGAGGCGATCGGCACCGCGTTGCTGGTCGCCGTGGTCATCGGCTCGGGCATCATGGCGGTCCGGTTGTCCCCCCACGAGGTCGGGCTCCAGTTGCTGGAGAACTCCACTGCCACCGCCTTCGGCCTGACGGTGCTCATCCTGATGTTCGGCCCGGTGTCGGGCGCGCACTTCAACCCGGTGGTCAGCCTCGCCGACTGGTTCCTCGGCCGCAGCCAGAACACTGGCCTGAAGGCCCGCGACCTCGCCGCCTATATCCCCGCTCAGATCGGCGGAGCCATCGGCGGGGCGGTGCTGGCCAACCTCATGTTCGCGCTGCCCGCCGCGACCGCCTCCCATACGAGCAGGTCCAGTGGCCATCTGTGGCTCGGGGAGATCGTCGCCACCGCCGGGCTGGTGGTGCTGATCTTCGCGCTCGTCCGTACGGGTCGTACGGCATTGGCGCCGCCCGCGGTGGGTGCCTACATCGGTGCCGCCTACTGGTTCACCTCGTCCACCAGCTTCGCCAACCCCGCTGTCACCATCGGCCGCGCCTTCACCGACACCTTCGCCGGCATCGCCCCCGCCTCCGTACCGGGCTTCATCGGTGCCCAGATCGTCGGAGCGGTGATCGGCGCCGCGCTGGTGACGGCCCTGTACCCGGGGTCCTCCCGGACCGCCGCCCAGTAGGTTCTCGGCGACAGGCTCAGCCCGGCTGGCTGGGGCGGAGAGGTTTGAGGCGATGAAGGTAACAATTGGTGCTCTTGAGATGTTGCTGCACTTTTGCCTCTAGACTCCCGCCGTGGATGTGCAACCGGTGTTCGTCGATGTCAGCGGACGGCGTAGGCGGCTGATCCGGCATGGCGGGATCGTGCTAGGTCTGTTGCTGAGCGCCTATCTCGCCATGATGGGGGTCGGTCTGTTGACCGGCACCCATATTCCGATGACGCCGTGGACCGGTGAAGCGCGCGGGAAGGACCGGACGAACGTCGGGGCGGATCTTGGTGAGCCGCGTCTCGTACCCAAGGGCGTCATCCCCGTCTCCTCGCGGCCTTCCGGATCACAGCCAGGTGGAACGACGTCCGTCCCGGCTCAGCCGGGTGCCACCCCAGGCCAGACATCGTCCCCGACGACCACCGCCCCGGCGACCACTGCCCCGGCGACGACCGCTCCGGCCACGGTCCCGGCGACGACGGCCCCGGTCGTGTCCCCGCCGGTTACCCCGACCCCGACGGGCAAGTCCCATACCCCGCCCGCCTGGGGTAAGCACAAGAAGACCGGCTGACGGTGAAGCGGCGTGACCCGCGGGGCCACTGGGTCCTGCTGCTCCTGGGCGGCTTTGTGCTGAGCCTGCTGTTGTTGCTGGACGGATTCGCTCACGGCGCCGTCGGCGAGGCCCCGCACCAGACCGCGGCGAACCAGGGGACGGCACCCGCCGGGGTGTCTGCCGGCGGCCCGGTTCTCAACCTGTCCGACGGCACGGTGCACAGCCTGCGGATGCCGTCCAAGACCATCGCGCTCACCTTCGACGACGGCCCCGACCCGAAGTGGACCCCGAAGATCCTCGACGTGCTGCGTCAGCACCACGCCCACGCCACCTTCTTCTCCATCGGCGCACACATCGCAGAGAACCCCGGTCTGGTTCGCCGGATGCTCCGTGAGGGCAACGAGATCGGCTCGCACACCTACACGCACGTCGACATGGCGAGCGCGCCCGCGTGGCGTAACAAACTGGAACTCGATCTGACCCAGCGGGCCCTGGCGGGAGCGGCCGGAGTGCACACCCGGCTGCTCCGGATGCCCTACTCCTCCCGGCCCGACGGGCTGACCGGCCACGAATGGCAGGCGGCGGAGCAGGCCGGCCGGACCGGCTATCTGGTGGCGCTGGCCGACCGGGACACCGAGGACTGGCAGCGCCCCGGGACGGCCCACATCGTGGCCGCGGCCACGACCGCCGAATCGCCTGGGAAGAAGCCCGGCGCGATCGTGATGTTGCACGATTCCGGAGGAGACCGCACCCAGACGGTCGCCGCTGTCGAGGACATCCTGACCCGGCTGCAGGCGCAGGGCTACCAGTTCACGACACTCTCGCAGGCGCTCGGCCTGCCCGCCGCCGACATCCCGGCTTCGCATACGGAGCAGCTGATCGGCGCGACTCTGGTCAGCGGGCAGAGTGCGGCCTCCTGGCTCACCGGCACCCTGCAGACCCTGTTCGGAGTGGCCGGGGTGCTGTGCGTACTTCGGTTGGCAGCGCTTCTGCTGTTCGCGAACGCACATGTGCGGCGGGTCCGGCGAAACCGCCGAATGCAGCCCGAGCCCTGGCAGGCGGCGGGGCTGACGCCGCCCCCGGTGACGGTGATCGTGCCCGCCTACAACGAAGAGGCCGGGATCGCGGCCACCGTACGGTCCCTGCTCGACAACGACTACCCGGCGCCGGTGGAGATCCTGGTCGTCGACGACGGCTCGACCGACCGTACGGCTGAAATCGTCGAGCGGCTGGCCCTCCCGGACGTACGACTGATCCGAAAGCCCAACGGCGGCAAGCCGTCAGCGCTCAACATCGGCATCGCCCACGCTCAGCACGACATGCTCGTCCTCGTCGACGGGGACACCGTCTTCCAGCGCGACACGATCGGCAACCTCGTCGGTCCGCTGGCCGATCCGTCCGTCGGCGCGGTCAGCGGTAACACGAAAGTCGCCAACCGGGGCGGCATCCTCGGCCGCTGGCAGCACATCGAATACGTCATCGGCTTCAACCTCGACCGCCGGATGTTCGACATCCTCCAATGCATGCCGACGATCCCGGGCGCGATCGGCGCCTTCCGTCGTGAAGCGCTCACCTCCGTGGGAGGGGTCAGTGACGACACCCTCGCGGAGGATACCGACCTGACCATGGCGATCTGCCGGACCGGCTGGCGGGTGGTGTACGAGGAGACCGCGCTGGCTTGGACCGAGGCACCATCGTCGCTCCGGCAGCTGTGGCGGCAGCGCTACCGCTGGTGCTACGGCACTCTGCAGGCCATGTGGAAGCACAAGCGGGCGGTGATCGAAGGTGGTGTCTCGGGCCGGTTCGGGCGGCGCAGTCTTACCTATCTGACGATCTTCCAGGTGGTGCTCCCGCTGTTCGCCCCCGCGGTGGACATCTTCGCGATCTTCGGCGTGATCTTCCTTGACCCGCTGAACATGCTGGCGACGTGGCTGATCTTCGTCGCCGCCCAGGTCGCGGCCGGAGCGTATGCCCTGTGGCTGGATGGCGAACCCGTCCGCCCGCTCTGGACGCTGCCACTGCAGCAGGTGGTCTACCGACAGCTCATGTATCTCGTCGTGATCCAGTCCCTGGTGACCGCCGTGCTGGGCAGCCGGCTGCGCTGGCACACGATCCGCCGCACCGGCACCTTCTCGACCCCGGAATCCCAGCCAACCCCGGTCGTCTGAGTCCCCAGAAGCCTGGTGACCTGGGGTTTGTCGCGCTGTGTTGGTCAAAAGATGGGACGGCGCCTAACGAATGCGACATTTGTCGTACTCTCATAACCCTAATCTTTAGCGAAACATGGGGGGCAAGCGGTGCGACGGGGGCTAGTTGCGGTAGTGGCGGTGGTGCTCGCCGCTACGGCGGCCTGCGGTGGCAGTGCTGGCGGCGGTGGCGGCGGTGCCGGAAACGGGGGAGGCGGCACCTCAAAGGGCGGCGAGAACGGCGCCCCCAAGGTGACCATCACCCCGGGAAACGGCGCCCAGAAGGCCCGGCCCGACCAGGGCATCGTGGTCACGGCGGCCGGCGGCACGCTACAGAGCGTCACGGTGAAGGCCGCGGGTGCCGCGGTGCCCGGCACGATGTCCGCCGACCACCTGACCTGGCGGTCGAAGTGGACGCTCACCCCTGGTGCGTCGTACGAGGCCTCCGCGAGTGCCGCAGGCACCGGAGGAAAAACGACCACCGCGACGAGCACGTTCCGCACGCTCAAGCCGGCGGTCCCGCTGACGATCACCGATGTGACGCCCAATCGCGGCGAGGTGGTGGGCGTCGGCATGCCGATCACCGTGCTGTTCAACCGTTCGGTCGGTAACAAGGCCGCAGTCGAACGCGCACTGGAGATCCACTCCACCAAGCCCGCCGTGGGCGCGTGGTTGTGGGTCAACGACCGTGAGGTGATCTTCCGGACCAAGAACGGGAGCTACTGGCATGCCAACCAGAAGGTCTCCTTCACGGCCCACCTGGCCGGGGTCAAGGCCGGCAACGGTGTCTACGGCTCCACCGACGTCACGCACAACTTCCGCATCGGCGACTCGCACATCATCACCGTGAACTCCAAGACCGACCGGCTGGTGGTGAAGAAGAACGGGAAGGTCTTCAAGACCTGGGGGGTCAGCCTCGGCACCGGCGGTGACGTTCAGTCCGACGGCGTGGACCATCTCCTCACCACGAGCGGCGTCCACCTGACCATGGCCAAGAGCCGGGTGGAGCGGATGATCTCCCCTGGGAAGAAGAAGGGCGACCCCGGCTACTACGACGAGAAGGTGCCCTACGCCACCCGGATCTCCAACAGCGGCGAGTACATCCACCAGAACATGGACGACCCGACCTGCCTGGGCAACCGGAACTGCAGTCACGGCTGCGTCCGCTCCCCGGCCGCCAGCGCCCAGTGGTTCTACGGATGGGCCTACCGCGGGGATGTTGTGATCATCACCGGGACGAACCGCCAGCTGGGCTGGGACAACGGTTGGGGCTACTACCAGAAGCCGTGGAAGCAGTGGGTGAAAGGCAGCGCTCTCAACGCTTCGGTCACCACCTGAGCGACCTGGGAACTATCCGGGCGTGAGATCGTTTGCAGAGATGCACAATGCTGACCGCCAGGAGTGACGTCCGTACCCATGGATCCCTGTAATATCTGCGCCGGCTCCCTCAGGGGGACGGCGCGATGATCCTTGACCTCTTGTTCCTGGGGGCCGGACTGGCCCTCATCGTGGCCAACGGCGTCTTCGTCGCGGCTGAGTTCTCCCTTGTCACGGTGGAGCGCAGCCAGGTTCAGCGGCTGGCCGCCGAAGGCGACCGGGGAGCCAAGGGCGTGCTCGCGGCCATCCGCCGGCTGTCCTTCCAGCTGTCCGGCGCCCAGCTCGGCATCACGATCACCTCTCTGCTGCTCGGCTTGATCACGGAGCCCGCGCTGGCTCATCTGCTCCACCCGGTGATGCCCGAGGGCGTGGCCGTCGTGGTCGCCCTGGCCATCGCCACCGTGGCGCAGATGGTGCTGGGTGAGCTGGTGCCCAAGAACGCCGCGCTGGCCAGGCCGCTCACCGTCGCCAGATTCGCGATTCCACCGCAACGGGTGTTCTCGGCCGTGTTCAGCCCGCTGATCAACGGGTTCAACGCGATCGCGAACGGGATCGTCCGCAGGCTGGGCGTGGAGCCGCAGGACGAACTGGCCTCCGCTCGCTCGGCCGAGGAGCTCGGCCTGCTCGTACGCCTTTCCGCCGAGGCGGGGACGCTGCCGCAGGGCACCGCGGCCATGCTCCGGCGGGCGCTGCGCTTCGGTGACAAGACCGCGGAAGAGGCCATGACGCCGAGGGTCGACTGCACGACCGTGGAGGCCTCCTCGAGCCTGGCGGAACTGCTCGAGATCGCCGACAGGACGGGGCATCTTCGGGCGCCCGTGCACGATGAGGACGTGGACGACATCATCGGGCTGGCCGAGGTCGCGGCCGCCTTCGCGGTCCCGGTGGCGGACCGGGCCACCACGCCGGTCCGCGACATCGCCCGGCCGCCCGTCCTCGTGCCGGAGACGCTGCTCCTGGCCACCGTGCTGGAGCGGCTGCGCGCGGCGCGTGCCGAGATGGCCATCGTGGTCGACGAATATGGTGGCTTCGCCGGCATCGTGACCACCGAAGACCTGGCCGAGGAACTGGTCGGTGAGATGGCCGACGAGTATGACCAGCCCGACGAGGAGTCGGCCGAGCCGATCCCGACCCTGCTGGGCCCGGGGGAGTCCGCGACCGTGCCGGGAGGGCTCCATCCCGATGAGGTGGAGGAGCGTACGGGCTTCGTCATGCCGGACGGGCCCTACGAGACCCTGGCCGGGCTGCTGCTCGCCCGGCTGGGGCATCTGCCGGGCGCCGGTGAGGAGATCGTCGAGGAGGGCTGGCGGCTGACCGCCGCCGCCGTCGAGCGGCGCCGCATCGAGCAGGTCACGCTGACCGCTCCCGCTCGGGAAGAACAGCCATGAGGGGGCTGCGGTGGCGCCGAGGTGGCCGGGCGGCCGGGGAAGCCGCTGCTGCCGGGCGACGCGGAGCCGGGTGGGGAACGCCGTGAGCGTCTTCGATATCGTCGCCATCCTGCTGCTGCTCGCGGTCAACGGGTTCTTCGTCGCGGCGGAGTTCGCGCTCATCGCCGCGCGAAGCACGCAGATCGAGCCGCTGGCGAGCACCGGATCCAGAAGGGCCCGTACGGTCCTGGCCGCCATGGACGCGGTACCGACCATGCTGGCCGCCGCACAGCTAGGGGTGACGCTGGCCTCACTGGCCCTCGGCGCGCTGGGCGAACCGACCATCGCCAGGGCCTTGCGACCGCTGTTCCACGCCATACATGTGCCGGAAGGCCTCGCCCACCCCGTGGCGTTCACGTTGGCGCTGCTGACCGTGGTGTCGGCGCACATCCTGATCGGCGAGATGGTCCCCAAGAACCTCGCCCTCGCCGCCCCGGAGAAGGCGGCGCTCTGGCTCGTCCCTCCGCTGCTGGTGTTCGCCCGGCTGACGCGGCCGATCCTGATCGTCATCAAGGCGCTGGCCACCCTGACGTTGCGCCTGCTGCGGCTGCCCATCACCGGGGAGGCGCAGACCGTCTATACCCCGGACGAGCTGCCCGCCCTCATCGACGAGTCCCGTGAGCACCGCCTGCTGGACGCCGGCGAGCATGAGCGGATGATCGCTACCCTGTCCCTGCACGCGCGCCCCGTCAGCGACGTGATGGTGCCGATGGAGCAGGTGGTCAGTGTCGCCCCGGACACCACCCCGGCCGGACTCCAGGAGTACGCCGGGAGGTACGGCCATTCCCGGTTCCCCGTGGTGACGGAGGAGGGCGAGCTCCGCGGCTACCTGCACATCCTCGACGCGCTCAACGGTCATCCGCCCGGTCACCCCCTCCCGGTCCGGGCGATCCCCCGGGTGCCACCGTGCACCACTCTGGCCGAGGTGCTCGGCCTGATGCGCCGCAGCCGCGCCCAGGTCGCCGCGGTCACCGGGGGGCCCGGCGATGCTCACGCGATCGGCGTGGCCACCCTCGACGACGTTCTCGCCGGGCTGCTCAACTCGGCGTGATCGCCCCGCCGTCGCTGGAGAGTGCGATAGACCGAGGGCGAGGTCGCGTAGGCGGGCCAGGCTCGGCGCCACCCCGGTCGCCGAGCGATGGGTCGAGGACGGGCCGGTCATCACCGCCGCGGGCGTCTCCGCCGGGATCGACATGGCATTGGCCCTCGCGGGCCGCATGGTCGACGATTTCGCATCGCCGATCTTGAGGTGAGTCCCCTCTCAATCGGCTTCGATACGTGGCTCACCTCAAGATCGGCGGGGGCTGGGGCTCGAAGACCGGGGAGAGCCCGTTGAGGATCTGACGGATGATCGGCCGCTGCTCCTCCGGGGTGCGGCCGCGGAGGCCGAACACCGCGTCCAGTCCGTCGTAGTAGGGCGCCAGGGCGAGATGCGGCAGGAGCATGAGCAGCAGGGAAAGGATCACGTCGTCGTCGGCTTCGGGCCGGATCGCGCCCTTGTCCCGCCACATCTGGATCAGTGGGCGGATCACCTGGACATAGTGCAGTTCGGCGGTCGCCCGGACCACTGCCCGCACCACGTTGTCGATCTCGAGGTTGGTGGCGGCGGTGACGGCGCGCTCGAGCGGATGGCCGGCGAAATACTCCGACCAGGCGAAGCAGACGTCGGTCAGCCAGCCGGTGAAGGACTGGTCCAGGTCCAGGACCGCGATCCGCTGCTCCATGTCCTCGCGGATCCGCCGGGAGGCCTCGTCACACACATAGGCGAAGAACTCCTGCTTGTCGGCGAAGTACTGGAACAGCGACCCCTTGGCGATCTCCGCCTCGCGGGCGATGGTGTTCAGACTGCCGGTGGAGTAGCCGTGCTCGCCGAACTCCTGCATCGCGGCCTTCAGGACTCGGTCACGCTTGTCGTCGTCCAGCCGGAACCAGGTCGAGGTAGGCACAGATTCTTCGCTTTCATCTCCGGCTAATGATGACACGTAATTGTGACCAGTCGGTCACAACCGGAGATGCTTTCACCAGCCCTCGGCGCTGTCAAATGTTTCTATCAGGCGGCGACACGTTGGCGGGCGAGAGTCGTCACCTGGCTGCCAAAGTCCCCGACCTCGCCGATGCCGTGGCGGGCGCAGAGGAATGACTTAGATCGTATCGGGGCCATTCTCGGAACTGCGTACAGTGATCAGATGGTTCGTGGTCAGCCCGAAGCGGGCCGCGGCGGAGCCCTGGTTGATCGCCAGGCCGAGCCAGCCGGAGGAGTCGGTGAACAGAAGTGGCTCGCCGAACGGGACCTTACCGAAGGTCTCCTCGTAGGGCAGTCGGGTGGCCTGCGGCCCATCGGCACCGGTCCAGATGAGCTCCAGCGGAGTGCCGTGCGGCACCGGCCCCAGTGCGGCCCGCAGGTCGGCGGCCACGCCGGACAGGATCAGGCTGCCGAAGTCGTCCGGGTAGAGCACGGTCACGGTCAGCGCCCCCGACCCGATCACGGGGGCGGGCAGCTCCAGGGGGAGCAATGTGTCGACCGCCGGACCGAGGTCGGCGATGTCGACGCCGGCGGCCACATGCGCGGCGGCCGGGGCGAAGAGGTCTCGTCCATGGAACGTGGCGGACACCGCGGGCAGCCGGTAGGCGGGGTTCTCCAGACGGTGCGCGCGCAGGATGCCGCCGAGCATCTCCGCGGCCGGGACCAGCAGCCCGTTGTCCGGCCCGATCAGGACGTCCCCGCGGCCGGTGGCCACCGCCACCGGAAGACGCCGGGTGCCGACCCCTGGGTCCACGATCCCCACGTGCACACCGACCGGCAGGTACGGCAGCGACTGGCGGAGCAGCATCGCGCCCTCGACGATCGAATACTTGGTCACCTCGTCGCTGAGCACCAGCACGTTCGCGTCGGAGGCGATCGTGTAGACGACACCCGCGCACGTGGCCGTGTAGGCGGCACCGAAATCGGTGGTGAAGCTGACGAAGTGGCGGCTGCTGCGCACGGCGAGACGCTTTCGTATGTGCGGAATTAGTGCTGAATAAGGATTGAGGCTATCAAATCGGCTCCCCAGGCATCGGTTGGCGGTGCTATTGCGCGAATCGCCGCGCTGAGGCGTTGAACCGGCGGGCGGACGCGTCCTCCTGAGCCAGCCGGTGCAGGGCGATGAGGACCTGCTCGTAGAGCACCGTCATCACCACGGTGCCCTGCACCACCCGGCCACGCGGGGCGCTGGTGTCGAGCGCGCCCAGCTCATGGTCGCCGAGTGTGATGGCGGCCTCGATGTAGGGGCGAAGTTCGGTGAGCACCACCGGGATGCCGAGCCTGCGCAGCGCGATGAACGTCTGGGCCAGCAGGTCGCGGGCGGGCGCCTCCGGGGTGACCCGCCAACCGAGCTCCGCCACGAGGGCGTCCACGTCCTGGCGAGCGGCCCGCCAGTCCGGGTCGTCGGCGGGCGGCTCCACGTGCGGACCCAGGGCGTGCTGCGCGGTGCCGAGCAGATCGTGCAGCCCGACCGTGTCGTCGTCGAGGGCGCTCACGATGGGTTTGATCGCGGAGACGGGCATGTCGCCGACCTCGCGGAGGGCCCGGATGAGTCGCAGCCGCTCCAGATGGTGGTCGTCGTAGTCCGCCTTCGTCGCCGCCGTCGAGGCTCCCCTCGGCATCAGGCCCTCGCGGAGGTAGAACTTGATCGTTTGTACGGTGAGCCCGCTGCGATCGCTCAGCTCTGAGATTTTCATCGGCCGCCCCCTGACTGGATAGCGCTAGTATCCAACTATGGAGCCTTGGATAGTGGAACTATCCAAGGAGTGACCCCATGAAGTTCACCGCGCTCTGCGACGAACTCGAGCAGGCGGGAATCCCGATCTATCGCCCCCTGTCGGCCACGGCTTGATCACGCCGGGGCGGGCGGTTTTGAAAACCCAACGCCGAGGTGTCATGACTTCGCTACGTTACGTAGCGCGGTACGTCCCGCTTCATTGAGGGTTCACCGTCCGACTCCGTTCGGACCGTCCATTTCACGGCCGCATCCATGGCGGAGCCATGCCCATGTCGGGGTGTGGCCAGTGGCGGGACGGTCCTTCGTGAACCTTGTCAGTGATCCCAGCGATTCCCGCGATTCCGGCGACGACTCGGTCGTGGCAGCCCAGATGTCGGAGCTCTTCGACCGCTGCCGGGCCCAGGACTTCGTGGCGATCGGGTCGGCGCTCGGCGAGCGGCGCTATACCCGGGAGCGGCTTCTCGACCTGCTCCGCGCACGCGACGTCGGTTGTGACTCGTTCTTCTTTGCGGGGGTGCTGGCCGAGTTGCCGCACCTTCCCGACGAGGACTTCGCGGCGCTCGGGTTGAACGACCTCGAGATCGCGATCCTGCGCGCACGGTTCGCCGACTGGTACCGCGCCATCCTCGACAGCGGGCTGCCGTCCTAGGGGTAAGGGTCAGGGCGTACGGCGCATCGACTCGGAGACCTTTTCGGCGGCGGCGACCAGCGGGGCGGCGTGCATGCGGCCGGGGGAGCGGGTCAGCCGCTCCAGCGGGCCGGAGACCGAGACCGCCGCGATCACCCGGCCGCCGGCGCCACGGATCGGGGCGGAGACCGAACCCACGCCCTGCTCCCGCTCACCGACGCTCTGCGCCCAGCCCCGGCGGCGTACGGAGGCGAGGGTGGCGGCGGTGAACTTGGCGCCGCGCAGCCCGCGGTGCAGCCGGTCCGGCTCCTCCCAGGCGAGCAGGATCTGTGCCGCCGAACCCGCCGTCATGGGAAGTGCGGCGCCGACCGGGACGGTGTCGCGCAGTCCGCTGGCACGCTCCGCGGCGGCGACGCACACCCGTACATCGCCCTGCCGGCGGTAGAGCTGGGCGCTCTCTCCGGTCATGTCGCGCAACTGCGTCAGGATCGGCTGGGCAATGGCCAGCAGCCGGTCCTCGCCCGCCGCCACGGCCAGCTCGGCCAGCCGCGGGCCCAGGATGAACCGCCCCTGGGTGTCCCGGTGGACGAGGCGATGGTGCTCCAGTGCGACGGCGAGCCGATGGGCGGTCGGCCGGGCCAGCCCGGTCATCTGTACGAGCTGTGCGAGCGACGCGGGACCGGCCTCCAGCGCATTAAGTACGAGAACAGCTTTGTCAAGTACGCCGACTCCGCTAGAGTTGTCCATACCTCGATATTGCCGTCTCGGATTATGAGATGCAAATCGGGAGTTGACCAACCGGGCCACCAGGGGTCGACACAGGGGTCGAGCCGTGACTCGTACTAGGAAAGGTGTGGAGCTATGGGCCAGTCCGTTGGCCGTACGTTGGCCGATAAGGTGTACGACGCGCATGTCGTACGGCGTGCCGAGGGCGAGCCGGATCTGCTCTATATCGATCTGCACCTGGTGCACGAGGTGACGAGCCCGCAAGCCTTCGACGGGCTGCGGCTGGCCGGCCGGAAGGTACGGCGGTCGGATCTGACGATCGCCACCGAGGACCATAACGTCCCGACCACCGATCTGCTGGCGCCGATCGCCGACCCGGTGTCGCGCACCCAGGTCGAGACGCTGCGCAAGAACTGCGTGGAGTTCGGCATCCGGCTGCACCCGATGGGTGACGCCGGCCAGGGCATCGTGCATGTCATCGGCCCGCAGTTGGGCCTCACCCAGCCGGGCATGACGGTGGTCTGTGGTGATTCGCACACCTCCACTCACGGTGCGTTCGGCGCGCTGGCCTTCGGCATCGGCACCAGCGAGGTCGAGCACGTGCTGGCCACCCAGACGCTGCCGCAGATCAAGCCGAAGACCATGGCCATCACGGTCAACGGCGCGCTGCCCGCCGGCGTCACCTCCAAGGACCTGATTCTGGCGATCATCGCCCAGATCGGCACCGGCGGCGGCCAAGGCTACATTGTCGAATACCGCGGCGAGGCCATCCGCGACCTGTCGATGGAGGGCCGCATGACGGTCTGCAACATGTCCATCGAGGCGGGCGCCCGGGCCGGCATGATCGCGCCGGACGAGACGACCTTCGCCTACCTCAAGGGCCGCCCGAACGCCCCCCAGGGCGCGGACTGGGACACCGCCGTCGAGTACTGGACGTCCCTGCGCACCGACGACGACGCGACCTTCGACCGGGAGATCGTGATCGATGCCGGCACGCTGGCGCCGTTCGTGACCTGGGGCACCAACCCTGGCCAGGGTCTGCCGCTGAGCGCGTCCGTCCCGTCGCCGGAGGACTACACCGACCCGGCGGCGCGCCAGGCCGCCGAGCGGGCCCTGGAGTACATGGGGCTCACCGCGGGGACACCGCTGCGCGAGGTCGCGGTCGACACCGTCTTCGTCGGCTCCTGTACCAATGGCCGGATCGAGGACCTGCGCGCCGTCGCCGGCGTGCTCAAGGGCCGCAAGGTCGCCGACGGGGTCCGGATGCTGATCGTGCCGGGCTCCATGAAGGTCAAGGAGCAGGCCGAGCAGGAGGGGCTGCACGAGATCTACATCGCAGCCGGGGCCCAGTGGCGTGAAGCGGGCTGCTCGATGTGCCTGGCCATGAACCCGGACAAACTCGCCGCAGGGGAGCGCAGCGCCTCGACCTCCAACCGCAACTTCGAGGGCCGGCAGGGTCCGGGCGGACGCACCCACCTGGTCTCGCCCGCCGTTGCCGCGGCCACCGCCGTCACCGGCCACCTCGCCGCCCCCGCCGACCTGTAGACCACATTCGCGACGGAGACTTGATCATGGAAGCTTTCACGACTCACACCGGCCGCGCGGTGCCGCTGCGGCGCAGCAACGTCGACACCGACCAGATCATCCCGGCGGTCTGGCTGAAGCAGGTCAGCCGCACCGGCTTCGAGAAGGGACTGTTCTCCGCCTGGCGCGAGGACCCGTCCTTCGTGCTGAACAACCCGGTCTACGAGGGCGCCAGCGTCCTGGTCACCGGCCCCGACTTCGGCACCGGCTCCTCGCGGGAGCACGCGGTCTGGGCGCTGCAGCAGTACGGCTTCCGCGCCGTGATCGCGCCGCGCTTCGGGGACATCTTCCGGAACAACTCCACGAAGATGGGCATGCTCCCGGTCATCCTGCCCGCCGAGACGGTCGAGGCGCTGCAGGACGCCGTCGAGAACGACCCGACGACCGAGATCACCGTCGACCTGGAGAGCCGAGAGGTCCGCGCCGGTCAGATCACCGCGCCGTTCGAGATCGACGACTACACCCGCTGGCGGCTGCTGGAGGGCCTCGACGACATCGGGCTGACCCTGCGGCACGCCGATGATGTCGCCACGTTCGAGCAGAACCGGGCCCACTGGCTTCCTGTCACGTCCTGACCTGGTCTTTCTTGGTGGGCAGCTGTAAGATCATTCCGAGATGGACGTGATCTTTGAGTTATTTCCACCCTGCCCGTCCGAGCGTGTCACCCCACAGGAGAGAATTCGTCCTGTGGGGAGACATGCTTGTTCACGTGGGGAGGTGGAGCGGTGACCGCGCCGCAGTCCGCCGAGCCGTTTTGGACCGGTCCGGCGTGGGAGGACCACTCGCTGACCGTGCTGGCCCGGCAGTTGCGCGATGCCCATGGCAGGGTGGCCCCGCTCCCCGGCGCCGCACGGCAGCGTTTGCACCGTCACCTCCTCGCGATCACCGATCTGGCCAAGCGGGATCCGGCATTGGCCGCAAGACGTCTCGAGACATTCCTTACCGACCTTGAGACGGGGACCGACCGGTCCGCATGGCCCGGTGAAACCGGGTAGGTAACAAGGAATTCGCCTGCGACACAGGAGTTATTGCTTGCAGGTGATTGTGTCCCTGCCGCACGTGCCCTAGTTTCGTGCGGGCAAGGGGGGAACCGGAGGAGCTACCCATGAACAAGCGTGAGCTGGTCGACGCGATCTCTGAGCGGCTCGGCAGCAAAAAGGCCGCAGCCGAGGCAGTCGACGCCTTGCTGGACACGATCCAATCGACCGTGGCCAGGGGCGAGAAGGTCGCCATCACAGGGTTCGGCTCATTCGAGAAGGCCGACCGGCCTGCTCGTACGGCCCGTAACCCGGCAACGGGCAAGGCCATCGACGTCCCCGCGACGTCGGTGCCGAAGTTCAAGGCGGGCGCCGACTTCAAGAACCTGGTCGCCGGCAAGTAACCCCGCATCGCGTTCGGCGCCCGATGCCCGTGCCCAGAGCACGGGCACCGGGCGCCGTCGTTTCCGTGTCTCCGTGGGTAGGCTCCAGGTCATGCAGGGAACGGTTCGGGCATACGACGCCGAGACGCGCTCCGGAAGTGTCTTCCTCGACGACGGCACCCGGCTGGACTTCAAGGCTCCGGCGTTCGATGCCGGCGGGTTGCGGCTGCTCCGCTTCGGACAGCGGGTCAACCTGGCGGTGGCCGACGGCGAGATCACGGTGATCACTCTGGCGACCTTCCCGCTCCCAGGGGGTTAGCCTGCGCACAGGGCGGGTAGGCGGGCGGCGACGGCAGCCGTACGGGGTCCCAGGCCCAGCGCCAGAGCGGCTCGTAGATCCTCGAGTGTGTCCACGTCCCGCCGTACGCTGGCGATGTCCTCCAGCGCGAGCTCGCGAGCGCCCTGCGCCCGATGCCTGAGCCGGGAGTCCGTGCCGAACGCGGGGGAGAAGTCCGTGCCCGGCCGGGCCGCGTACAGCGTCGTGCCCACATCGAGGGCGTCGGGTACGAACGCCAGCGGCGCGTCGGCCGCGGCGTCCAGCACCCGGGTCAGCTCGGCGGAACGCAGCGCCGGCAGGTCAGCGGAGAGGGCTCCGACACCTGCGTCGGGAAAGGCCCGGCGGGCCACCCCGGCGCCGTATGAAAGGGCGGGATTGAGGCCGCTGTCGGGCTCGTCGGGCACGATCATGGCGCCGAGCGCGGCCAGCTCATGGGCCGCGAGGGGGTCGTCGGTCACCACAACCACCCCCCGGACCCGATCGCTGCGGAGTGCGGCCGTTACCGTATCGGCAGCCACGGCGAGGGCCAGCGCCTCGCGGTGCTGACCGGCGGTGGCGGCCAGGCGGGACTTGGCTCTGGCCAGCACTTTGACCGGAACCACGAGTGACCACAAGAGAGGGGGAGTACTAGACATCGCAACTCGACACTATGTGCACGGAACCGCGACACTTGAGGGCACCCCTCGGTGAGGGGACCTGTGAACGCCCGGCCATCCGGGCGTCGCGAGCCCGGGAGTTCCCCGTGCCGGGCGTTCTAGAAGGAGGGGGCATGAGCCACGCGTACTCGCCGGGCTGGCGGAAGTTTTCGGTCGTCGTCCTGCGCCCGCTGCTGTTCGGGATGCTCAAGCGGGACTGGCGTGGCCAGGAGAACATTCCGCGGGAAGGGGGCTTGATCATTGTGGCCAACCATATCTCGGAGGCCGATCCCCTGGCGCTCGCTCTGTTCGTGTACAAGTCGGGTCGCTACCCCGTCTATCTCGCAAAGTCCACCCTCTTCGACGTCAGGTATCTCCGGTCGATCCTGCGCGGGACCGGTCAGATCCCGGTCTACCGCGACAGCACCGACGCCTCGCTGGCACTCCGGGACGCGGAGGCGGCCCTGCGGGCCGGCGAATGCCTCATGTTCTATCCCGAGGGCACCTGCACCCGGGACCCGGATCTGTGGCCGATGACCGGGCAGACCGGCGCGGCCCGGCTGGCCCTGGCGACCGGCGCGAAGGTCGTCCCGATGGCGAGCTGGGGCGCGCACGAGCTCCTGCCCTACATGAAGGCGGAGCGGCGCGGCCTGGCCGCGGGGCTGAAGAAGGGATTCCATCCCTTCCCGCGCAAGACGATGCGCGTGATCGCCGGTCCCCCGCTGGACCTGTCGAAGTACGAGGGCTCCCCGCCGACCGCGGAGACGTTGCGGGATGCGACCACAGAGATCATGCGGGCCATCGCCGATCTCGTCGGAGAGCTCCGCGGCGAGCGGCCCCCGGCAAAGTTGTACGACCATCATCAGGCTATTGAGCAGCGACGACACACAGACGAGGAGGCGCAGACCTCGTGACCTTGCGAGCAGCGGTAATGGGTGCGGGTTCGTGGGGGACGGTGTTCGCCAAGGTCTTGGGCGACGCGGGCTGTGATGTCACGGTGTGGGGGCGCCGGACCGAGATCGTCGAAGCGATCAACGACCGCGGGGAGAACCCCGACTATCTGCCCGGGGTGGAACTGCCGGAACGGGTACGGGCGACCACGGACCCGGCGGAGGCTCTCGACGGCGCGGAGTACGTCGCGCTGGCCGTTCCGTCGCAGACGCTGCGAACCAACCTGTCCGAGTGGGCGCTGCCCCCCGACGCGGTCCTCATCAGCCTGATGAAGGGGATCGAGATGGGAACGTGCCGGCGGATGTCCGAGGTCGTGCAGGAGGCCGGCCGGGTTCCCGAGGGAAGGATCGCCGTCCTGTGCGGGCCCAACCTGGCCCGGGAGATCGCCGCCGGCCAGCCCGGCGCCGCCGTGGCCGCCTGTGTGGACGAGGAGACGGCCCGGCGCGTGCAGGCGGCGTGCATGACCCCGTACTTCCGGGTCTACACCAACACCGATGTGGTCGGGTGCGAGCTGGGTGGCGCGGTCAAGAATGTCGTCGCCCTCTGCGTCGGCATCGCCGTAGGACTCGGGTTCGGCGACAGCACCAGGGCGATGCTCATCACCCGGGGGCTGGCGGAGATCGCCCGGCTGGGTGCGGTGCTGGGTGCCGACGAGCACACCTTCGCCGGGCTGGCAGGGCTGGGCGACCTGGTGGCCACCTGCAGCTCGCCACTGTCCCGCAACCGTACGTTCGGCGAGAACCTCGGCCGGGGCATGACCCTCGAGCAGGTCATCGCGGTCACCAAGCAGACCGCCGAGGGAGTGAAGTCCTCCGAGGCCGTGCTGGAACTCGCTCGTAAGCACAACGTCGAGATGCCGATCACTGAGATGGTGGCAGCCATCATGCACCACGGGATGTCCATCGAAGAGGCGATGCTGAAGCTGATGTCCCGCACCCCCAAGCCGGAGCGCTACGGGGTATGACGCGCTATGAGCGACTCACGCCAATGTCTGGGCATGGGCGGTACGCGTAGTTCAAAGGTAAGGTCATCCATCATGTCTGAGCCCAGCCCCAAGATCCGCGTCGCCGTCGTGTTCGGCGGACGCAGCTCTGAGCACGCCATCTCCTGCATCACCGCCGGCAGCGTGATGGCCGCCATCGACCGGGACCGCTATGAGGTCATCCCGGTAGGCATCGCCCGTGACGGTCGATGGGTGCTCGCATCCGACGATCAGCGCCTGGCCGTCGAGGACGGACGGCTGCCCGAGGTGTCCGGGGACGGCGCCGCGCTGGCGCTGCCCTTCGACCCGGACAGCCGAGGTCTGGTGGCCCTCGAGCCGGGTGCGGTCCCTCGCACGCTCGGTGAGGTCGATGTGGTGCTGCCGCTGCTGCACGGACCCTACGGCGAGGACGGCACCATCCAGGGGATGCTCGACCTGGCCGGGATCCGCTATGTGGGCGCGGGGGTGCTGACCAGCGCCATCGGCATGGACAAGGCCTTCATGAAGGTGGTCTGGGAGGCGCGGGGCCTGCCGGTCGGGCCGTACGTCATCGTGACCGACCGCGAGTGGCGGCGCGAACGCAAGCGCAAGATCGACGAGATCAAGGAGCTCGGCTGGCCGGTGTTCGTCAAACCGACCCGGGCCGGTTCGAGCATGGGCATCACCCGGGTCGACGCTGAGGACGGGCTCGAGGCCGCCATCGAGACCGCTCGTGAGCACGACCCCAAGGTCATCGTCGAGGCCGCGATCGAGGGCCGTGAGATCGAGTGTGGCGTCCTGCAGGGCCTGGACGACGGCCCGGCGGAGGCCAGCCTGCCCGCTGAGATCATGATGGCCGGAGAGCGCGACTTCTATGACTTCGAGACCAAGTACCTCGATGGTTCCACCTCGCTGGTGATTCCGGCGACGCTTCCGGAATCGGTGATCGAGGAGATCCGTGGTCTCGCGGTGCGGGCCTTCGAGGCGCTCGACGGCGAGGGTCTCAGCCGGGTGGACTTCTTCTACACGACCGACTCGCGGCTGGTGCTCAACGAGATCAACACCATGCCCGGTTTCACCCCGACCTCGGCGTTTCCGCAGATGTGGGCCGCCACCGGTCTGGACTACCCGTCCCTGGTCGACCGCCTCATCCAGACCGCGCTCCAGCGTCCCCTCGGCCTCCGCTGACCCCGACCGGCCGGTCCATCACGGGGGTCGCGAGGCGAGCATCGCGGTGGTGCAGGCCGCGGTCCGCCGGAGACCAGAAGTGTGATCTGCGACCACCCGCTCGGCGGGTCCGTCGTCGCTGGCCGTGACCGGGTCGAGCGCACTCACCCGCCGCCAGAACACCTCGGCGGCGGGTGGTACTTGGCGACGGCGTAGGTGAACGCCGTCGTGGTGGCGACCCCGGCCCAGCGCGCGATGTCGCGCACGTTCATCCCGTCATAACGGGAGTCCCGTAGCTCCGCGACGGCGGTGGTCGGTATCGGCCTGCCGCTCGGCGAGGACCGCTCGGAGGGCCGGAAAGAGAGGACCTCCCGGTCCATGTCGGGACGGCATCCGACCAGCGTCGATGCGGAGTCTCGGCCAGCGATCCCTGTCCGGGCGAAGCAGACGGATGAATCGGGCAGAAGGCGCGCGTGTTGATCTAACGGAAATATCCGTTAAACTCCGGCTTGCGAAACGCTCCTCCCAGCCTGAGAACGGCTCTCTATGGTTGCCACGGGTGGCGTTCAAATCCCACCTATCCCGGAGGAGTCGGACTGTGCCCGAGTTGATTGAAGAGCCGATCCCTTCGGCGCGGCCGGTGATCGGTGAGGCGGAGATCGAGGCGGCCGTGCGAGTCCTGCGCAGCGGCCGGGTGGTGCAGGGGCCGGAGGTCGCGGCATTCGAGGAGGAGTTCTCCTCGCTGGTGGCCGAGCGGCACTGCGTGGCCGTCAATTCGGGCACCTCCGCGCTGCAGCTGACCCTGATGGCCCTGGGCATCGGTCCGGCCGACGAGGTCATCGTTCCCTCGTTCTCCTTCGCGGCCACCGCGAACGCGGTGCGCCTGGTGGGAGCCGAGCCGGTCTTCGCCGATATCGAGCCGGACAGCTTCTGCCTGGACCCGGACGCGGTCGCCGCGGCGATCGGACCGCGGACCGCGGCAATCATGCCGGTGCACCTCTACGGGCACCCGGCCGCGATGGACCGGCTGCAGCCACTCGCCGACCGGAACGGCCTGGCCGTGGTGGAGGACGCCTGCCAGGCACACGGCGCGGCCCTTGGCGGACGGCCGGTGGGCGCCTTCGGCGCCGCGGGCTGCTTCAGCTTCTATCCGACGAAGAACATGCACTCTCTGGAGGGCGGGATGGTCACCACCGCCGACCCGGAGCTGGCCCGCACCCTGCGGCTGCTGCGCAACCAGGGCATGGAACAGCGCTACGCGAACGAGATCGTCGGCGCGAACATGCGGATGACCGATGTGGCGGCTGCCATCGGCAGAGTGCAGCTGAGCCAGCTGCCGGAGTGGACCGAGCAGCGCAGGGCGAACGCCAAGTTCTTCGACGCCCAGATCACCGGGCTGTCCACGCCACCGGTCGCCGATGACGTCCGGCACGTCTACCACCAGTACACCGTGCGGGCATCCGACGGTCGGGACTCGGTGCTGGAGCGGCTGACGGCCCGGGGGGTCGGTAGCGCGGTGTACTACCCGACGCCGATCCACCGGCTCAAGCCCTATCTGGCCGCCGACGGGGGACTTTCACGTTCCTGGGATCTTCCGGAGACCGAGCGTGCGGCCGCCGAAGTGCTGTCGCTACCGGTCCATCCGTCACTGACCACGCGGGAACTCGACCGGATCGTGGAGGCCGTGAACGGTTTGGAAGGTGCGCTGTGAGTTCGGGCGGTAGTCAGGGGCGGCCGTTGCGCGCCGGTCTGATCGGACTGGGGGCGATGGGCCGCAACCATGCCCGGGTCCTTGCCGGGTTGGACGGGGTGGAGTTCGTCGGTGTCGTCGAGCCCGCCGGTGATCCTGGCCGGGCGTCGCAGGGCGTGCAGGTCCTGTCGACCGTGGGGGAACTGCTGGCGCTGGGCATCGACTACGCGGTGGTGGCGTGCCCGACGGGACTTCACGAGGACGTCGGCCTGGAGCTGGCAGAGGCGGGGGTCTGCGCGCTGATAGAGAAGCCGCTGGCGCACTCGGTCAAGGCAGCCCAGCGACTGGCCGAGGCCTTCGAATCGCATGGGCTGGTCGCCGGTGTCGGGCACATCGAGCGGTACAACCCGGCGCTGCAGAGCCTGCGGACCCGGTTGGAGGCCGGTGAGCTGGGCGAGGTGTTCCAGGTCGTCACCCGCCGGCAGGGACCGTTCCCGCACCGCATCGCCGACGTTGGCGTCGTCAAGGACCTCGCCACCCACGACATCGACCTCACCAGCTGGGTCACCGGCCAGGACTACATCTCCGTGTCGGCCCGCACCGTCTCCAAGAGCGGACGCCCGCACGAGGACATGGTCGCCGTCGTCGGACTGCTCAGCGAGGGCTCCATGGTCAACCACCTGGTCAACTGGCTCAGTCCACTCAAGGAACGGTCGACGGTGGTCACCGGTGACCTCGGCTGCTTCGTCGCCGACACTCTCACCGCCGACCTGACGTTCTACGCCAACGGTGCGCGCAGCACCGAGTGGGAAGCCCTCCGCGCCTTCCGTGGTGTTTCCGAGGGCGACATGGTCCGTTATGCCATCCCCAAGCGTGAGCCGTTGGTGGTCGAGCATGAGCGCTTCCGCGACGCAGTTCTGGGTGAGGCAACGGACATCGTGACCCTGCGCCAGGGGTTGCGAACCGTCGAGGTGGCCACCGCCGTACTGGAGGCCGCCGAACGGGGCGTGACCGTTGCGGTCCCGCCCTCCGGCCAGGGCGACGAATCGGGAAAAGAGGAATTGTATGTCGGATGACCACACGACCGGCCGAAGCGGTGGTCGTGGACGGGTAGTGATGCTCGTTGACAACTCCGTGCATGGAGACTCCCGGGTCCAGAAATCGGCGCGTTCCGCGGCCGACGCCGGCTGGGAGGTGATTCTGGTCGGCAGGTCACCCGACAAGGAAACACACGACTGGCGCCTCGGTGAGGCAAAGGTCCACCTCATTCCCGTTCCCAAGCCGCTGGCACGGCGACGTCATGAATTCCGCCGTGCACCGTTGCGCAGTCCGCTGGCCTATCCGCCCGGCCCGCTCGCCTCGTACCGGAAGCAGCGTGTGAAGGCGTGGCGGGCGGACCTGAATGAGCGCAACATCGCCCTGCAGGTCGGTGCCGCGGCGGGAATGTCTCGCCTGTCGCTGCTGATCGGCAGGATCCGGCTGATCATCCCGAGGCTTGCCGCGAGGGTGCTCGCCCCCTGGGTGGCGCTGCGCGTGCGCCACACGTACGCGCTGAAGCGGACTCGAACCGAGCTGGACTCCCCACTGGACCGGTTCACCACCAGGTTCTGGCAGTCCACCATGGGCGACCGCTCTTGGCGGAAGCTCGATCCCCACCTGTGGGATTGGGAGCTGGCCTACAGCAAGGTGATCGATGACCTGCGGCCTGACCTGATCCATGCCAACGACTTCCGGATGCTCGGCGTGGGCGCACGGGCCAGAATGCGGGCGCTCGTCCGAGGCCGTTCCATCAAGCTGGTCTGGGACGCGCACGAGTTCCTGCCGGGCATCAAGCCGTGGAACGACAACCCGCGATGGCACCCGGCCCAGTGCGCCCACGAGCGTGAGTACTCGAGCCACGCCGACGCCGTGGTGACGGTCTCAGAGACCCTCGCGGACATGCTGATCGAACGGCATCAGCTGACCGAGCGCCCCACGGTCGTGCTCAACACACCCGGCGGGGTCCCGGACGCCGGTGACACCACCGGGTCCGCTCCCGATCTGCGAGAGCTGTGCGGGATCGGCGCGGACGTCCCTCTCGTGGTCTACAGCGGCGCCGCGGCCCCGCAGCGCGGTCTCGGCATCATGGTCGAGGCCCTGCCGCAGCTCGACGGGGTTCATGTGGCGCTCGTGGTGCTCAAGCCCACCTCTGACTATGTCCGAGGGCTGCTCGACCGAGCCGAGGAGCTCGGAGTCGGCGACCGGGTGCACGCGCTGCCGTACGTCGCGCACGACCAGGTCGTGCCGTTCCTGTCCGCGGCGGACGTCGGCGTCATCCCGATCCATCACTGGCCCAACCACGAGATCGCCCTGATCACCAAGTTCTTCGAGTACTCGCACGCCAGGCTTCCCCTGGTCGTCAGCGACGTCAAGACCATGGCCGAGGTCACCCGGAAGACCGGTCAGGGCGAGGTGTTCATCGCCGAGGACGTCGACGACTACGTCCGCGCCCTGCGCTCGGTGCTGTCGGACCCTAAGCAGTACCGCGCCGTCTATGACGTTCCCGGCCTCCTCGAGCAGTGGAACTGGGAGGCACAGGCCGACATCCTCGACCAGGTCTACACCCGGCTGTTGCTGGACCGTCAGCGACCTGGGACCGCGCTTCCGACGCAGGAAGCGAAGGAATGACGACTGTCCCCGACGTCAGTGTGGTCGTCGCCGTCTACAACACGATGCCGTACCTCACGGAATGCATGACCTCGCTCGTCGAGCAGAGCATCGGCCGCGAACGGCTGGAGATCATCGCGGTGGACGACGGGTCCACGGACGCGAGCGGTAAAGAACTCGAGCGTTTCGCCGAGCTGTACCCCGGCACCATCAAGGTGATCCACCAGTCCAACTCCGGTGGACCCGCCCGTCCCTCCAACCGGGCTCTTGAGCTGGCCACTGGTCGTTATGTCTACTTTGTCGGGTCGGATGACCACCTGGGCGCCGAGGCACTGGAACGGCTGGTGACCGCGGCCGACACCTACGACTCCGACGTGGTGGTCGGCAAGATGGTGGGCGTCAACGGCCGATACGTCCACCAGGCCCTGTTCAAGAGCACGAATACCGATGTCAAGCTGGACGATTCCGCCCTGCCGTGGTCGCTGTCCAACTGCAAACTCTTCCGCCGCGAGCTGGTGGAGCGCCATGGGCTGCGGTTCCGCGAGAGCATGCCCATCTGCAGCGATCAGCCTTTCACCATCGAGGCCTGCGTTCGCGCGCGCCGGATCTCCGTGCTCGCCGACTACGAGTACTACTACGCGGTGCGAAGGACGGACTCCAGCAACATCACCTTCCGGACCGCGTTTCTCACCCACCTTCGGGCCGCCGAAGAGCTGATCGAGTTCACCGTCGGACTCATCGAGCCGGGGCCCGAACGAGACGCGATCCTCCGGCGGCACTTCACCTGGGAGCTGGCGAAGCTCCTCGAGAAGGACTTCCCCGATCTCGATCGGGGCGAGCAGGAGGAGCTCTGCGCCGGGATCGGGCGCATGGTCGATCAGCACCTCACCCAGGCCGTCCTGGACAAGCTGGACGCCAAGCGCCGGGTCCGCCTGTCCTTGGCACAGCGCGGAGCGGTGGACGCTCTCTGCGCGGTCATCCGCCAGGATGTCGAAGGCGTCATCCCGCCGATCGTCCTGGATGGTGGCCGGGCCTACCTCCGCTACCCGGCCTTCGGCGACGAACGGCTGTCCCTCCCGAACGACTGTTTCGAGATCATCGTGGGTCTCGGCCGCCGGATGGCCGAGGGACTGAGGACATCCCAGGCTCGCTGGGAGAGTGGAGACGACGGGGAGTCCGTGCTCGCGGTCACCATACGGACCGCGCTCCTGGGCATCGATGAGCTCGATCCGGCCGCCGTACGCGTCGGATTGACGCCTCAGCCGCGCACCGTGAACGACGATCGGCCGATCCTGCTGCCGGTCGACGAGGTCCTCAGGCAGACGGCAGAGGACGGCTCGGGCACGGACCTCCAGGCTCGGATAACGGTGGGACAGTTGCTGGCTCGCCAGACGGGATCGGCCAAGTACTCGGTCCGCCTGTACATCGAGGCCGGAGGAACGACGCACGACATTCCGGTGCCCGCGGCCGAACCCATCGCGCAGCTGCGCCAATGGCATCGGGCCCGTCCCTACCGGGTTTCCCTGATCGCGAAAGACCGAGGCCGACTGGTGATCGCCATCGCTCCGATCCGCCCGTTCCGGGTGGTCCGCCTCCGCCTGCAGCGCCTGGTCAACCGAG
>JAOPYO010000286.1 GCA_025964575.1 Actinomycetes bacterium | reverse complement strand
CCGCCGACCTTCCGCTTTTCAGGCGGACGCTCGTACCGACTGAGCTACCTGCCCGTGACGTTCCCCTGAACGGGGGCGTCTCGGCGGTCCTGACGGGACTTGAACCCGCGACCTCCACCTTGACAGGGTGGCGAGCACTCCGAACTGCTCTACAGGACCTTGCGTCCCTGAGCCTATCGGCTCCGGGTGCCGCTTCTGACCGGTGTGAACCGCTCTTGGCAACGTCCGAGAGCATACGCGATGCGTGAGACATGCGCCAACTCGTTAACGAGGGGCCGAAAATGCCTTCAGAGCTCGGGATCTCGGGTCCGGCCGAGCACCGCACCGACCCCGTTGACCAGGGTGATCAGCCTCAGCCGGAAACGCAGAGAGCGCTGAGCAGGGACAGCGGGAGCCTCACTGGGGATCGCTGGCTCCCGTACCTCAAGTTCGATCGGTCGGCTGCGGGACCACGGCCACCGGCCAGGACTCCGGCGGCGGTCGGCCGAGGACGGGGGGCTGGTCTCGGCAGGCGGATCGGGCAGAGCGAGAACATGTGGTGTGGCCAGCTGGGTCGGCTTGCTGCGGCCGCGCAGGGTCACGGACCTGCCGAGATCCCAGTGCTGGGTCTCCGCCGGGAGCGCGGCGGTGAGGACCCTCCCTGAGGCCAAGACCCCGTCGGGTGAGGCCTTGGCCAGATCACTGAGGCGGGCGGCCTCGTTCACCGGATCACCGATGACCGTGTACTCGAAGCGCTGCTCGGCCCCGATGTAACCGGCGACGACGGGGCCGGCGGAGACCCCGATGCCGGCGCGTACCTGAGGGACGTCACGGCGCAGTCGGAACGCGAGCTCGCGGGCGGCGGCCAGCGCACTGCCGCCCGCGTCCGAGAGCTCGACAGGGGCGCCGAAGATGGCCAGGGCGGCATCGCCTTCGAACTTGTTGATCCACCCGTCGTTGCGGTTGACGACGTCGACGACGACGCCGAAGAACGTGTTGAGCAGCCCCACGACCTCGCCGGGCGGCCGGGTCTCGGCCAGCTGGGTGGAGCCGGCCAGATCGACGAACAGGACGGCGACGTCGCGAGCTTCGCCGCCGAGCTCGATGTCATGGCGGAGCGCGAGTTCTGCGACATCCTCGCCGACATGCCGGCCGAAGAGGTCCCGGAGCCGTTCATGTTCGCGGAGCCCGGCGACCATGTGGTTGAAACCGGTCTGGAGCAGCCCGAGCTCGCTGGCGTCGTAGACCTCGACCTCGGTGTCGAGGTCGCCGCGCTCGACCTGAGCCATGCCTTCGCGTACGGATTGGATGGGGTCGCCGATGGCTCGGGAGCCGACATAGGTGACCAGGAAGCCCACGATGAGCGCGATGCCGCCTAGGCCCAGGATCGCGATGGCGAGTTGCGCGGTGTGCATGCCGGCGACGGCGAGAGCGGCGATGGCCACGCAGATCAGGCCGAGGACCGGGATGGCGGTGCCGAGGGCCCAGCCGAGCATCGCGCGGGTCGTGACGCTGACCAGCTGTTTGCCGCGTCTGCCCGGGGGCGACGCCGCCAGCACCAGAGCGGCGGCGGGACGCAGCAGCCGTTCGGCCAGCTGATAGACGATCGCGCAGGTGGTGATGGCGCCGAGCAGGCAGGTAAGGCCGATCTTGAGGGCGAGCAGCCCGGAGAAGTAGGCATTGATCGCGGCCCAGCCGAGTGCGCCCGCGATCCATAGAGTGCCCTGCACCATGGTCAGTCGCAGCGGGCCGTAGAGCACCGCGTGCCGCTGCTCGTCGTCGGGCACGCCACCGTCGCGGACCAGATGGCGGACCGGCCGGAAGAGATAGAGCCCCCAGGCGAGTGCCACCGGTCCGGCGATCAGGGGGTACGAGAAGAACGCGATGAAGTTGACCATGCGGACATGCGCTGTATCGACGTTCGGAGGGTTGGGAATCACAAAGGTTGCGAACAGCAGGACGACCAGGGCACCGGCCGCGTTGGCGACCACCACGGTGAAGGCGAGCACCCATCGGACCCGGAGCTCGAGCACCGTCTTGGGAACTCCCGGCCATCCGGCCATCCGGGCACCGAGTCGCTTGGCCTTGGGGCCGAGACTCCGGGTCACCGCCCTGCCGGTCACCTATACCCCCACCCCTCCGGGCATTCGCCACAGTCCACAGGGGTTGCAACTCTACTTTGCGGTACCGCTCGTTCAGCTGCAGCTAGCCCATAACGGGGTGACTATGGACAGTTTGCCCTGACCATCTATACGCGGCTGACCACATATAGATGGTCAGGGCAAATGCCGCATCCCGAGTCCCGCAGACACCTCTAAGCTGTGGCGCCCGCTCGGAGGGCGGTGATGAACCACTCGAAGATGGGCGTCAAGGTGGGAGATACCGGCCAGCCATTGATGATCGCCAGTAGCTGCCAGTACCGCTCGGCCCTGGGGTTGTTGCCGACCTCGAGACGTTCGAGTATCCAATCCCGGAAGCCTGCGTCGTCGGTGCGGCCGAAGCCTTCGGCGTAGGCCGCGGCCAGTTCGTCGACGATCGGCCGTGCCTGCTCGGAGGCGGGGTCGATGCCGGCGGCCAGGCCCGCTTCGACTTTCTCCCGGACCAGAGCCACCAGTTCTCCATGCAGCCCGGAGCCCGCTTCCGCGTCCTGGGCCCGCTGGGCGGCCTGGTACTCGGCCGCGCGGCGGATACCTGCCTTGAAGTCGGTGTCCTGGACCAGTTCGGCCAGCTCCACCCAGGCGTCGACCTGTTCGGGCGTGGGGTCGTCGGGCAATTCGGGCATGGCGGAACGCATCATGGCCACGAACTCGGGGTTGGCGTCGAGACCGCCGAAGGTCTCGTCGATGAAGTCGTGGATGATGCGCCGGCGCTCCTCGTCGGACAACTTGGCGAGTTTGTGCATGAGTTTCATCTCCTTGGGACTGGACCCGCGTTTGGCCACGGCCCGGAGCACGGCCCGGCGCAGCCGCAGAGTGCGGATCTGCACGTCCACCGCCTCGGCGTGCGCCGCGGCGACCTCGGCGATGGAGACCTCGTGTTCCAGCACCCGCTGGATGGTGGCGAGGTCGATGCCGAGGTCGCGCAGCGTACGGACGAGGTCCAGACGGGCCAGTGCGTCGAGGCCGTACAGCCGGTAGCCGGCGGGACTGCGGTCGGTCGGCGGCACCACACCCGAGTCGGAGTAGAACCGGATCGTCCTCACCGAAAGACCGGTGCGGCGGGCCAGTTCGCCGATCGTGTAGAGGGTGTCGCCGTCCATGTCCCTCACCCTGCAGTCTCCAGCCGCTGGAGACTCAAATCGTTTTTTCATGCTTCAGCGGCGGCTGAGCGTCACCCCACGTCAGGCGCGCCTACAAGGGCGGCGTGGGAGACGAGAGGTGGGCGGCCGCGACCCGCTTCGGCACGACCATGCGCCACGCCTCGACGACGAGCTCCCGCATTTCGGCCTCGTCGATCGAGGTCAGCCACACTCGCACCCAGTTGTAGCGTTCATCGGAGGCTCTGGGCATGTGGAACTTGTCGGGCTCGGCCGTGACCAATGCCGCGCGTTCCTCCTTGGGGAAGGCGAACCCCATGGATGTCTCATCCGGAGAGACCGCCAGATAGACGATTTTGCCGATCCGAAACTTGATCTGGTCTCTGATCAGGTGCTCTTCGGTCCGGGGCAGGGACAGCGCCAACCGTCGCACGGCTTCGAGCGTGACCATCCGCATCAGTCTCCTCAACCGGCAGCCCGCACACTCAACCGACCATCTGCTGATAAAGCCCGATTCAGTGTAGCGGGGGGCCTGTGACCCGCGATGATGCATGCGAAGCCTTCGGCGATCTTGGCCAGGTTCAGGGCCGAGCTGATCGAAGCTGAGGGGCGGAAGCAGTGAACGACAAGACAGTGCTCGGCGTCGTCGATTATCAGCTCTACCTGCTGCACACCATGTCCTACGCCCCGCCTGAGTTGATCGTGGGGGCGTTGGGGGGCCTTGGTGTGGATCAGAGGGCCGCGGAAGTCGCGTACCGTCACGTGAACGATCAGGGCCATGCGTTGTGGGCGGTCTTCGACGCGGTGTGCCGGATTCTGGGCACGCCCGCCTACCAGCGGACGTACGAGCTTCGTGGCCGCGAGGTCGTCGCCCGTGGCTTTACTCTGCCGCTCTGGGAGAACCTGGCCTTCGAGGTGTCCGGAACGGCAGACGGGCTGCTGGCCGACGAACGGTTCCGCCGCATGCCTGGCACTTCCCCCCCGGCGCTGGAGGACCTCACCGATCTGGTCCCGTGGAAGTTCACGCTGGACGAGGTTCGTGAGCGCTTCGGTCCGTTGCGGCAGGGCGATCTACGGCCACCCTTCGAGGAGCACTCCTTCCATCACACGTCGCCGGACGGCGTGGAACAGGAACTGGACGCCGTCTTCTCCTGGGGGCTTCTGCAGCGCCTGACCGTCGCGGTGACGGCGAGCTGACCGACTCGCCGCCCAGGCCGGTGGTTTCCGCGGTCCGGCCCCGCGCCACCTCCGGTCGCGGGGCCTCTTGGCGCTCAGCGGGGGGTGAGGACGGCCATCGGGATCTGGCGTTCGGTCTTGGCCTGGTAGTCCTCGAAGAATGGGCCATGCTTCATCAGTTGTGTCCACAGCTGCGCGCGCTGTTCGGGGTCGGCCACGGTGATGGTGGCCTCGAAGCAAAAGCCACCGATCTCGACGCTGGCGGTGTCGGCGGCCCGCAGATTGCGGAACCAGTCGGGCTCGATCGGCCTGCCGTTGGCGGAGCCGGTGACGACGTAGTCGCGGCCGTCCTGGAAGTACACCACCGGAGTCGTATGGAGCTTTCCACTCTTGCGGCCCTTGACGGTGAGCAGCAGGATCGGCATCCCCTTGATCTTGGACCACAGCCGGCCCTTGGTGGCCCGGTAGACCGCTGTGTTGAGGCGGCCGAACAGGCGCATCGTCGTCTTCATCGCATCTGCCATGGCCCGACCTCCCGCCGAAGGCCCCCGAGTGACGGCTTCGAGCCTCACTACCGGTGAGGAGTCCACCTCATTGGTGCCTTACCCGGACCCGGCCGGCGGCAACCCGGCCGGGTTGGTGCTCGACGCCGCAGGTCTGGACGAGGCAGCGATGCTCACCATCGCCGCAGAGGTGGGCTACTCCGAGACGGCCTTTCTGACGGCGCCGCCGGCTCCATTCCCCTAGCACATTACACATCGAAATAAACCGTAGTCCGCAGCGCCTACTTCGTCCGATCGTCAACTCTTGATGGAGGTTGACGCTCCCGAGCATTCCCGAAATACTGCTCCGCGCGTCCAATTGTGGGCGAATCGGGCAAATCGGGAGATAGCTTTGAAGTGGACACTCGGCGTACTGGTCACTACGCTCGCGCTCGGTGTGATCTCGGCTCCAGCCGCGTCGGCGGCGACGGGATCCTCCGAGGTCTCGATCACCTCCTCGGGCAACTCTGCCGCGAGAGCGGCCCGTATCTCGTGCACGCTGACCATCTCCAATCCGCATAATTCTCTTCATCGGCCTAAGAACATCAACGTCATCGCCCCGGTCTCCTGCTCGTCGACGGTCGCGCACATCAAGCTGACCGTCCGGCTCTACCGCAATGGCAAGAAGGTGAAGGCGAAGAGGTTCAATAAGAGCAGCACGAAGTTCCTCAAGGGGACCGCTTCGATGGGCTGCAAGAACGGCAACTACCAGGGTGTGGCGGACGTCCGGGTCACCTTCCCGCCGCGCTACCTCCCGGCGGTCACAACCGGTCACCTCGTGAGCAAGACACTCAAGATCAGCTGCTGACCCATGCGAGCGAGGCCCTGCCACCGGTTCAGGAGGGCCTTCGGCCGTTGATGTCGTCGCTGTCGGCCCAGACCGGATCGGCGAGGTCCACCTGCCACGCCTCCAGCCGAGGGTCGGCGAGCAGGTCCGCCACCAGCGCCGCCGGTCCGCCGACATACGTCGAGTCGAGGTCGATCTCGGTCGCCACACACCACGCGTGGTCGTCGGGCCAGAACAGGTTCGGAGTCTGCGGGTCGAAGAAATCCTCGCCGATGAGATGCCCCAGCTCCAAGGCGGCGTCGAGGGGGCCTTCGAGCAGAAAATAGTCGCGGCCGGGCAGGTGCACCCGCGGACCGTCCAGCACCTCCGGCGGAAAAGCAGGGGGTACGGGTGCGCCGCTTCCGCTGGTGGGGCCCTCGCCGGTGTCGGTGTCGGTGTTGGTGGAGGCGGTGAGGACGGCCATGGCCGTAGAGCCGTTGATCCAGCCATGTCCATCCCACAGGCAGAACCAGCACCGTTGCGGAGTGCTGGTGTGCCGGGCCAGGACCTCACACAGAGCGGCCAGCGTCGCCGAAGGGAGTTCCCCGGCCCGCGGCTCCTCGTCCCACGGAGCGGGTCCGCGACCACCCTCATCTCCGGAACCCTGGCCGGTCAAGTCCCCGTTCTCGCCACGGGTTTCCCAGCGGGGACGTGACATCGGCGCGAACTGGGCCCTTGAATGCACCGTGCCGCCGGACCACTCCGCCACAGCGGCCCAGGTGACGGGTTCCCCCTCGGATGACTCGGCCGGATGCAGGATCCGTGCGTAGGACTCGAAGCCACGGGGCACCAGCGCCCCGACCCCCGACCCGAATGAGCCCACGCCCGCGGTCACCCAATCGCCGGGTGACATGTCGGTGACCGGTCGCAGCCGGGAAGAGCTCGGATCCATGCCATCACCCTTGCGGCCCTCACCTGCGATCGCAATTCTCGCGGCGGGTGTCCCAGCCGTGGATGGACCTGCCGATCTGGCTGCCGCCGGGCGAGGACCACGACCTCATCCACGGCGCGGACGTGTCGAAGGCACTCGCCGCAGGGCTTCGCTGCCGGCCGATCGCCGACACCGTGGCCGACACCTGGGCATGGCTCAGCGGTCTCGACGGCGCTCCGCCACAGCGAGCCGACCGGCCACGGCTGGGCCTCGACCCCGAGGTCGAAGCCAAGCTCCTGGAGAGCTGACCTGCGGCCTACCTCGGGCCGGAGACGCCCCGCCCATCTCCGGCCGGCCGCTCGGTGAGAGGTCGGCCGGAGATGGGCGGGCGGTCAGGCGCGCCGCTACCACCAGTCGCTGACCTGGGCGCCGTACACGTCCTTCAGACCGCGTGTTACGAGGCGGTGTCGGTCTGGAGGGCCGCCTCGATCTCGAGGATGATCTGGACCTTCTCGCCCAGGGCCACGCCTCCGCCGGGGATGGGGCCGTTGTAGCTGACGCCGAAATCCATGCGGTTGATCTCGCCGGTGGCAGTGAACCCGGCGCGGGCTCCGGCGAGGGGGTCGGGGGCGAACGGGTCGGGACCGAACCCGTTGACCTCGAGCTTCAGCGGAACCGGACGGGTCACTCCCCTGAGCGTGAGTTCGCCATCGAGCACGAAGTCGTCGCCGTCGCGGCGGATCTCGCTGGAGCGGTAGGTCATGGTCGGGTGCTTCTCGACTTCGAAGAAGTCGGCGGAGCGGATGTGGTCGTCGCGCTGGTCATTGCCCGTGTTGATCGACGTCAGGTCGATGGTCGCGGTCACGCTGGACTCCAACGCGTCGGCCCCGGTGACGATCTGACCTTCGAACGTGGTGAACAGCCCGCGTACCTTGCTGACCATCAGGTGCCGGATGACGAAGCCCACATGGGAGTGGACCGGATCGATGTTCCAGGTTCCGGCGACATAGCCGGGGATCTCGACAAGCTCGGTCGTCATCGTGTCTCCTTGAGTTCCATAGGGTAAGACAGTTCTCTTTGATGTGATGGTTCCTAGAGGGAACCGCTCCTATCCTGGGGACTGTCACCAACACGACGCAAGAAGGCACTTTCACCTGCCCTAGTCACCTGGAGAGAACCATGGACGCCAAGGCCCCCTTCGATCACACCCCGGGAGCCTGCCGGGCCCGTGACATCCTTGAGCGCATAGGGGACAAATGGTCGCTGTATGTGATCTCTCAACTCGGTGGTGGCACCAAGCGGTTCACCGAGCTCAAGCGCGAAATCGACGGCATCAGCCAGCGCATGCTTACCGTCACCCTGCGCGGGCTGGAACGCGACGGCATCGTCACCCGGACCATGTACCCGGTCATGCCACCCCGCGTGGACTACGCGCTCACCGACTTGGGCGGGACCCTGCTCGATGCCGTCAGCGCCCTCATCACCTGGGGCGATACCCATCTCGATGAGATCGACACCGCCCGAGCCCGCTATGACGCCCGCGTCGAAAGAGTTGAAGCGTTCGAACCCCCCCATGAGGTGGCCAGGTAAAGGCTTCCCAAAGCCCGAAGGCCCCCGCTCAGCGGGAGCGGGGGCCTTCGCGTTCGTACGGGTTTTTTTTACTCGAGGTAGTCGCGCAGGGCCTGCGAACGCGACGGGTGACGCAGCTTCGACATGGTCTTCGACTCGATCTGGCGGATCCGCTCACGGGTCACCCCGTAGACCCGGCCGATCTCGTCGAGCGTCTTCGGCTGACCGTCGGTCAGACCGAACCGCATCGACACCACACCCGCCTCACGCTCGCTCAGCGCGTCGAGCACCGAGTGCAGTTGCTCCTGCAGCAGCGTGAAACTGACCGCATCGGCCGGCAGCACCGCTTCGGAGTCCTCGATGAGGTCACCGAATTCGGAGTCGCCGTCCTCGCCCAGCGGGGTG
>JAOPYO010000276.1 GCA_025964575.1 Actinomycetes bacterium | reverse complement strand
AAGCGTCGCGTTTGGCCGGCAGCGATCCAAACACTACCTGGGACAGCCCACCCAATACGCCTCCGCCGTCCAGAAGCAACTATCGATTCTGCTTGTTCTGGACAAGACCGCCAAGGCTCAACCTGTCGGGGTGCAGGCAGACTATCTGTGGCTCATGAAACCCGAACTGCACGGCACCCCGGACCCCGCAGACCCCACGCTGGTCGCGGTCGTCGTCGCTAACTCGAACCTCACCGTGCCCAGCAACTGGTCACGCCGCACCATCGCCGCCGAAGAGGTCAGCTTGGAATAGACTCATTATTTTGCCGTGACATCTTGGCTATTCCTCGAGCAAGCTACGGGGCGCCGGTTTGCCACTATCAAACATCATCATTCCCGAAACCTCGTACCAGTCTGCGCTGTGCGTGCCGAGAATGTCGTCCACGTCATGCGACCTGGGAATATTCGTGGAAGATCCCGCCGAGGCGATCGCGCCGTCGGACCCGGATCTGATTTAGATTGCGGGCTCTGGGAGTGGCCTCAGCGGGGCGGCCTGTACCGATTGTAGTGATCTTCGTACTCGGCCAGGACACGCCGCAGGTGCGCCTGGTTCCAGACCAGGATTCGGTCGAGGACCTCCCGGCGGCAGGAGCCGATCCGCCGCTCCATGATCGCGTTCGCGCGAGGCGCTCGCACCGGACTCCTGAGAATCCTGATGCCGGCGCTCTGGAACACCGCATCGAAAGCAGCCACGAACTTGCTATCCCGATCGCGGATCAGGAACTTAATCTTCTCAGCATGATCGTCGAGGTCCATCAGCAGATTCCGGGCCTGCTGCGTCACCCACGCCGCGGGGTTACCGGTGACACCCAGGACATGGACGCGGCAGGTCGCGTGTTTGATGACGGCCAGGCAGTACACCTGAGAGCCGTTGAGCAGATCGACGGTGAAGAAGTCGGTGGCGATGATCGCTTCGGCCTGGGCGCGCAGGAACTGTGCCCAGGTCGGCCCGGTCCGCCGCGGCGTGGGGTCGATCCCTGCCTTGGTCAGGATCTCCCACACTGTGGAGGGGGCGATGCGGATGCCGAGGCCGGCGAGCTCGCCGTGGATGCGACGGTAGCCAACACGGAACCTCAGAAAAGGGGGGTGTGCCACAACAGTCGGCACACCCCCTTTCTGCCGCCGACCTGTCACGCCGCGCTTATAGCGGCGCTGGACCGAAGGTATTGGCCGTCCGGAACGCTCAGCGACATGAACATCTATTCGGCCTACGGGCACCCGGAGGGCAAAGATTCGAGGCCCCGGTTCTCCCTACGCGGAGATTGGGTGTGTCCCACCTATCGGTCATCCGGAGGGGACTAGTTCCAGCGCCTGGCTAACCGTGCGCTAAGGCTGTCACCTAACGTCGGTGGTCTGGGTCGGTACCCGGCTGTAAGCCTCGCTCGCCCCGCACCGAACTTAAGCGCGGTGCGGCGCAGCTGTGATCGGGCTCGGAAGAGATGGCCTGCTGTGGCCATCGGACGTCCTCGGGCCACGGCATTGCCTACCTGCCGCATCGGCTGACCAGTCCGATCACTTCATGACATAGGCCGGCCACGATCGCCGCGATGGCGATGACCGGTTGTGGTCATCCGGCATATCGAGATATTCAGCTTCGCGAAGCTTACCGTGAATTCGGCATGTACCGGCCTGCCGCGCACCTTCGAAAGGGTTTGATGAACACAACGCTATGCCGCAGGATCGGTAACATCGTCGCAGCCGTTGGTATCACCGCGTCGTTGGTGACCGCAGTCGGTAATGGGGCTGACGCGGCCATTTCGACGTCATTCGTTTCCTTCAAAAGCTTTCTCAAGTACACCGCGAACGCCACTTATCCGGTTTACTCCGCCAGGCTGGCTTCCAGCCGCGTCGCGAACCGGCAGGCGTTCGACGAGATGCGGTCCTTCGTCCTTGACCTCTATAAAGGCGAGAAGGTCGCTCATTCATTCTTCGATTCCGGCTACTACGTCGACTGCGTCGATATCATGACGCAGCCGGCCGTGCGGAGACTCGGGATCAAGAAGATCGCCTCGGCGCCCGCGTCGGCCCGGCCCATAGGGACGGCTCCGCGCACCGCTAGGACCGCCGTCTCGCCGCTCACCATGGGCCGCCACGACGCGTACGGAAACGCGATCTCGTGCCCCCCAACCACCATCCCCATGCGGCGGGCCTCACTGGATCTGATGACCAATTTCCCCACGCTGCACGACTACATGGCCAAGAAGCCGATCGGTGGCAGGACGCTCGCACCGAACACCGCGGCCGGGCTCGACCCTGTGCATCCGCACGCCATCGGCTACCAGTACGTCGACAATCGCGGCGCGAACTCCTGGCTGAACCTGTGGAACCCCTCAGGCGCCTTCACCCTGTCGCAACAGTGGGTCATGGGGGGACCGGACCCGCTGTACGGCCTCAAACAGAGCGCAGAGGGCGGCTGGATCCATTACCCGGACCGCTTCGGCCCGAACTCCGTTCTGTTCATCTACCAGACGCCGGATGGGTATGCTAACGGATGCTGGAACCTCGAATGCCCCCGCCCCGCTTTCGTCCAGACGAGTTCCAATTGGGCGCTCGGCGCGGGATTCGGCAACTACAGCACGTATGGCGGCACCCAATACGGTTTCGGCGAGCAATGGTTCTTTCAAGGCGGGAACTGGTGGCTTTTCCTCGGCACTCCAGGCCAGGCCGTCGGATACTATCCGGGGTCCAGCTACTACCCGGGCGACCTGTCACGGGGTGCCGCCAATTTTACTGAGTTCGGCGGCGAGACCTCCACGAATGATCCGGCCAACTGGCCGCAGATGGGCAGCGGCAAGTGGCCCAACCGGGGATTCGGGCAGGCGGCGTTCCACGCCAATGTGTCCTACGTATCGCCCGGCGGATACCTTGTCTCGTCATCGCTGAGTCCATTTACCTCCAATAGGGACTGTTACTTCATCGACTACACGCAGGACAATGGAGGGACGTGGGGCACGTACTTCTACTTTGGTGGGCCCGGCGGAGCGAACTGTGGCGCGAACAAACCGGGGCCCTGACGACCTGCGCCTACGCCTGGCCTGTCTGGAACTACGCTCGGTCGCCCGGGACCTGGTCAATTTCAGGCACTTCTCCCGGTTCCTCGCTGAGTCCTGCCCGGAGCGGCACAACGATCCGGCGGTGCTGGACCGGCAACTACCGGAAGCGTTCATCGGCTGGCTCGGCCGCCGGATAGTGGAGAGGAAGGGCCCCTACTACGGTCTGCCGGTCAGCGCCAGCGGTCGCAAAAGCACGCTATCCACCGTGTCCCTGCTGCTGGAGACGTGGCGACGCTACGACTGGAAACCGGAACTGCCCGCCGACGCCCGGATCCACCGGGACGACTATCCGCGGTCCCGCGGCCTGAACGCGAACTTCATCGACGAGCACCTGATGGAGCAGATCGAGTCACAGGAGAACCTGGCGCTACTCGACCCGGAGACCCGCGTGCTCGTACTGGTCTGCCGCGATGAGGGGCTTCGCATCAGCGAGGCGCTCACCCTGAAGACCGACTGCCTGAAGAAGACCCCCGCGGGACGATGGGCCCTGGCCCACTACAAGAGCAAGGACAAGAGCTACCGGGTCATCCCCGCCTCCCGCGTGGTCGTGGACGCCGTCCGAGAGCAGTGTGACCGTGTCCGCGGCCGGTATGGGAACACCTGCCAGTGGTTGTTCCCCAAGGTCACCGGGAACCCGGACGGCAAGTATCCGATGCCCTATGGCACCGTCACCCATCGCTTTGACGCCTGGCTGGTACGCATCCAACTCATCGACGCGGGCGGCGCCCCCGCGACCGCCAACTGGCATCAATTCCGTCACACCCTCGGCACACGGATGGCGAATGCCGGCGTCTCCGGACGCACGATCCGCGAGGTCCTCGGGCACACCTCCTGGGAGATGCAGGAGCACTACTCCCGGATTTCTGACGACACACTGCGCCGTGAGTACGAGGAGAAGTACGAGGTCCGCTTCAACCTCAAGGGCCAAGCCGTCCGTCTCCAACCCGACAGCGACCTGTCCGGCGTCGAGTGGCTGGCCGAGAAGATCGGCCGCCGTCTGCACGCGGTTACCGGAGGCTGGTGCGGCCGGCGCGGGAGCCTCCGGCATGGTCACGAGCCGCGGGACGTGGCCATGCCGGAGGTTGGGTTACTGTGCGTACAGTTCGAACTCGTACAGGGAGTAACCGTATGATGTAGCCCGTTTGACGCCGGTCATCCGAACGTAGCGGGCCGTGGTCGCCGGGAACGGGACGTTTTCGACGCCGCCGTTGCCGGACGTGGTGCTATAGACGGTGGTCCAGGTGGTGCTGTCGGTGGAGACCTCGATCTTGTACGCGGAGCCGTAGGCGGCCTCCCAGCGGAGGATGGCGCGGGCGACGGTCTTGGCGGAGCCGAGGTCCACCTTCAGGGACTGGGCGTCGCTCCAGTCGCTGGCCCACCGGGTAGTCGGGTCACCGTCGATCGCGTTGCTCGCCGGATAGCCGCTCTGCGCGCTCGACGCGCTGGCAGTACCGGCCTGGGCGAGGTTGGCGACGTTGTCGCCGCGGTGCGCGGGGAACGAGACGACCTGCTGGAAGGTCGGCCGGTTCTGCCAGGCGATCAGCGAGTGCTTGATCCCGCCCAGCGGCGACTGCCGGATCGAGTCCGCGCACCACTGGTCGCCGGCCGAGCACACGTCATCGGCCGGGTACGTGGTTGCGGCCGGTTCGCTGAGCGCCGCGGACAGGCTGGACAGCAGCACCGAGCTGCAGCCCGCGACCGTACCGTCGCCGCAGTACTTCCCGGGCAGCGGCCCGGAGACGCTGTCGCCGAGGACGCTACGGAGATCCTTGGAGACATAGCCCCACCAGCCGAACTGGAACGACGACCCCTTGTGCGGCTGCGTTTCGTTCGCCGCGCCCGGCAGCGATGAGACGTCTCCCTGCTGATGACCGGACGGCGACTCATTGATCTGCAGGGTGTTCACCAGCGCCTGATAGAGATTGTCGCCAAGGCCGGCTTTGAACTCCGCTCGCACCAGTTTCGGCCACCACGCGTCGAAGATCCGGATGGCGTCCGCATCGGCGTAGGTTTTGCTGCCCGCGGAGGTCTCCTTCCGCTTGGCGCCGTCCGACAGCCAGGTGGAGAGCTTGGCCACGGCCGAGGCCAGGTTCGGGTCGGTGACGGTGCTGCTGTTGATGACGCGGAGCAGGTACGGCAGCACCTGCTTGCCCCGCAGGTCCACGGTGGCGGCGTCCGCGACGATCTTGAGCGTCCCGGCGCGGTCCAGGGTGCCGCCGCCGCTCAGCGCCTTCTTGATCGGCTTGTCCAGCAGGTCGCCGCGGTGTACGGCGCCGAAGCTGAAGTTGCCGTCGGCGGCGCCGAAGTCCTTGGCCTGCTTGTTGTTCCAGCTGATGTAGTAGTCCTGGTTCACCGATTGCGGATGCGCGCTGGCCGGCATGTAGGTGGCGTTGTTCGTGGCCGGGTCGAAGCCCTTCCACTCATGGGCCGTGTCGGCGGTCATCGGCAGGTTCGGGTCGGAGACCGCGGAACGTACCGGGATGTCTCCCGACATGAAGTACGCCGCGTCGGTGGAGTTGACGTAGAACCAGTTGAAGGCCATCCCGATGTGCGACGCCGAGTTCAGGAAGGCGCTCGCCGAGCCCATCTCGCCGGGGTCGCTGAACATCTGGAAGCCGATGGCGGAGTCCGCCTCATGCTGGTACGTCGAGCGCAGCGTGGTGAAGGCGACCGGGGCGCCGTTCACGGTGCCCCGCCAGCTCACCAATCCGTACTTCGTCCGTTTGATCACCAGCTTGTACGAGCCGGCCGGGGTGCTGTCCGCCGTCGTGGGCTGCCAGGAGTTGGTCTTTTCCAGGCTCTCCATTGCGACGCACTGGCCCTGGTAGAGGTAGTAGTTCGACGATGTGGTGGCGGTGCCGCCGTTCGGGTCGCAGAGCGTCACCGTGTAGGTGTCGGTGATGTCCGTTAGCGCCGAGGTCGCGCTCCACGAGTAGTCCGGGCCGCGACCGAGCAGCACGTACATGCTGAGACCCGGGAAGGCGGCGCCGCGTGCCCGGATGCCCGGCCCGTTCAACTCCTCCAGCATGAGCAGTTGCGGCGAGAAGTAGCCGGTCTGTGGGCCGAAGACCGCGATGGGGTGGCCGGTGGCCGACTTGGCCGCCGACACCACCACCGCGTTGGACATGCCCGGCTTGGTGTTGTTGACGGTCAGCCCGTTCAGCGCGCTCGTCACCGAGGACGTGGCCGCGGAGGAGGACGCCGCCGACCCGGTCTTGTCGGTGGTGATGTCCACGGGCTGCGCACTGCCCGCGTCGGGCAGTGTCACCCCGGTCGCCCCGCTTGGAGGGTTCCCGAACGGGAAGCTCTGCCCATTGTGCAGCGTGAGCGTGGTCTCGGGGTCGTTCTGCTGCCGGAACGCGGCCCAGACCTGGTCGCCCATGGCCGTACCGTACTTGGCGCGTGCCGCGATCCGTACCAGGGCCGACAGCATCTCCGAGCCGCCACCCCCGCCGAACAGGCCGCCGATGACCCCGGCCATCGCGATCACGTCGGTCATCGTGAAGTTATGGGGCCCGCCCGCATTGGTGACGGAGTCGAGGTGGCCGGTCAGCACGTACTCGCCGGGACAGTTGCGGTTGGCCATGCAGTGGCCGATGTAGGCGTTGATCCCGGCGATGTAGTTCTCCGTGTCGGTGTAGACCAGGGCGCCCCGGCTCCCCTGGTTCCTGAGCCGCTGCGTCTGGGCCTGCAGGTCGGCCTCGCTATACGGGGAGGTGCGCCAGACGCTCTGCTCCAGCGCCCGGTTGCCCTGGGCGCCGCCCGCGAACGAGCTCAGGTCGCCCCGACCCATATGGCGCAAGAGGTCCATGAGGAACAGCCGGTCCTCGGCCCCGGCGTACCCGGCGCCGAACATCGTCCCAGCCCGCGTGGTGCCGGTGACGTGGGGGACCCCGCTCGCCTGGTCGCGCACGATCGTCACGTCCGACCGGGGCGACTCGGTGCTCTCCGCCTGCCCCGCGGGCACGCCGAACGAGCTGTCGTTGAAGAACCGGTTGATCTGGTTTTCGGTCAGCCCGCTGTAGTTGTAGACGAGGTTGGCGTACTTGGCGAGTTGGTCGGCACTGTGCGACGGCAGCGCGCCCACCGCCTGGTTGGCCAGCACGTCCGCCAGCGTGGCGTTGCCGTTCTCACCCGGCGGAAGGATGTCGCTGCACTGCCCGAGGCAGTAGTCATCGGCGGCATAGTACGTGGCCGCCGCGGCGGGGTGGGCTGCGGGGACGGCGACGAGCAGGCTCCCCAGCACGGCCAGCACGGTGACAAGGGTGGGAGTTCGGGGGATACGGAGGCGCATCGGAGGTCGCCTTCCTTCGCGGGGGGACGTAAGACCGGCGGCTGGAGGTACGGCTGACCGAAGTGGCAGTGTGCGACGGCCGTCGACGGGCGAGGCCGAGGCGACGTAGCGAGGCGGGGGTCTGAAGCTAAGCTGGGGCGGGGTTAACATGAGGCTTTTTCAGATTCCTGCCAGGAGGGTACGTCGGGGTTACCGACGGGTCAATACTTCGCTTCAGACGTTCCAGCCAGGAGGTCAGGCGAGCCGGCGTCCCGATGACCGGCCATTGACCGGACGAGGCTCGGAACATTGATGGCGGCCTGACACCCACGAGCGTTCAGCGGTAGGTCCAGGTCCCGCCGGGTGCCGCGGCACTCCTCGACGGGGACGGGCTGGACGCCGCTGCGCATGCGGAGTGGCGAACCGAGGCGGTGCTACGGTCGCTGGACGATCCCGACCCGATCCCGGTGCAGTGGCGCCTCACCCAGCATGACGACGTGATGAACCACCCCGCCAACCTCACCCCTGTGTCCATGCTGCTGACCGCCTCCAGCGACGACATCACCAAGCTGGTCGGCGAGTTCCGCAAGATGCGCCGCCGCCTAGTCTTGGCCGGTGACCTTGATGTCCAGCGGCGTCTGGTCGCTGACGGTGAATCGGTCCCGGCGGTATTGGACGACGTCATGGACCTGGGTGGTGGGGGCTTTCAGGAGCCCGGCCAGGTAGGAGTAAGCGATGCTGAGCCCGCCGCGGTAGGTCGTGCCGGGTAGCGGACGGCCGTCGGTGATGCTCTGCTGCCTTTCTGGAGCGTCCTCTAGGGGATCACAATCTGTAGCTGTAGTCGTCACCCTTCACGGCCTTGAGCGGGGTCAGGGCCCGGCGGCTGGTCTTCATGTCGAGCCGGACACGGGTGCCGTCCCGCACATACAGGACATACCTTCCGGTGCAGTCGACCACTGGGTCCTCTAGCATGCCGAAGCTGTCGGTCCACCGATCCAGTACGCGGGAGGCACCACCGCCGGCGGGACGCCGCACGAGTTTCACCTGGTCTCCCGTGGTCTGTATGTCCAACACGTCACCGTTCGCGATCACCTGGCCCCGGGTGGGGCCTGAGCGCCGGTAGTGGAGTGGGTTGCCGGAGGCGAGCGGGTCGAGGGCACCGCTTCCCTGGTCGGTGCTCCAGTTGATGCGCCGGTTATCGGCGGACCAGGCGAGAGAGGAGACCAGGGCGGGAGCGGTGAAGGTGTGGCTGGTGCCGGTGGTGAGGTCCCAGACCGCGATCTGACCAGGCCGCCTGGAATCGGGGGCCTTGGAGGCGTTGCCCGGGGTGATGGGGTGGGTTCTGTCGCTGGACAGCGCGAGGTGGGTGGCATCGGGCGACACCGCGATCTGGCCGAGTTCCCGTCCGGCGGCCGCCTGGGCCACCAGCCGGGGCGGCCCGATCCGGTCCTGGTCGTCGAGGTGATATTCGGCGATGCGCGGCCTACCGTCCAGACCGGCCTGGACGGCCGCGAAGAAGGTATGGTCGTCGGCCGCGAAACCGGCGACGAGGGAGAACATCGAATAGCCGGCTGGCAGTCGGGCCGCGCCTAGCACCCGGCCGGTCGCGACTTCCTCGACCTCGGCGGTGGAATTGGTCATGCGCAGAAGGCGAGTGGGCGAAGCCGCAGGGTGCACGGGCAGCACCGGTACCGTGGGGGCGAGTGATGGGTCCTGTTCCTGACCCGGCCTGATCAGCGAGCTCGCGGCCACCACGGCCAAGACCAGCAGTGCGGCCACCGCCATCGGCCACTTGTAGCGGGGCGGCCTGCTGTCCCAGTCCGGCTCGGCGGGAACGGGGAGCGTTGCGGTCCGGGCGGACAAGGCGTCGCGGAGGCGGGTGTCAAGGTTGCTCATCGGTCTGCCCCTTCCAGCAATTGCCCGAGGCTGCGCAGTGCGCGCGACATGGTGGAGGAGACCGTGCCGCGGCTGATCCCGAGTTCGGCGCCGATCTCGTTGTCGGACAGGTTGAGGTAGAAGCGGAGCACCACTACCTCGCGCTGCCGCCGGGTGAGACTCTCCAGTGCGGCCAGCACCTCGGCCTGCTCCTCGCGCAGCAGAACAGCGGTCTCGGCCGAGCCGTCGGGCACCCGGTGCACGACCCTGGCCAGCGCGGCGACCTTACGGCGGCGCAGAGCCGAGCGGCAACCGTTCACGACCGAGGTGCGCAGGTAGGCTTGGGGACTTTCGGGCGGGCCTTTGCGCCGCCAGCGCCGGTAGAGCCCGAGGAACGCCTCCTGCACCACTTCCTCGGCCAGCCCTTGGTCGCCGATGAGCAGGACCGCGGTACCTACCAGCGGCCCGGCGTGGTGTTGGAAAAGCGCGGCGAGCGCCTCACGCGCCGCCCCACCGGTTCCCGCCTTCGCGACGGTGCCACCGCCGTTCGGCAAAAACAGGAAATCAGTAGTCGGCACGTGTTGGCCGCCTTCCTCCAGGGGTCTACTAAGGAAGACGCCCCACCGTACTAACTGCTGAATTCCGGTGCGCGCAGCCGCCTGATCGTTGTGCGGCCGCGAGGCCGCAAAGCGCAGTCAGGCCGTCAGCGGGCGATGGCCCCATCGTCTCGCTGCACATAACCGTTGAGCAGGTGCTCGGCTGCGCGCCACGCACCTTTGCCGACTGGGTCCAGGGCCACATCTCCGTCTTCCGGTAGGAGGGGCGGGCCCTGGCCGACCGCGTCGGCCTCACCCCCGGGTCGGGCATCACAACAAGCAGTCCCGGACGCTCGGGCTCATCTCGGGCCCACACGACCCCGGAAACGACGAAGGCGTTCTTCCTCGAAGGAAGAACGCCCAGGTCATGCTATTGATCGAAAAGCGCAGCCGGAGGGATTCGAACCCCCAACCTCTTGATCCGTAGAAGAATCACGACCGTCCACAACCGTCCATGGGCATCTTCCGACCTGCTCCTGAGCGTCTCCTGGCGGTCTTCAAGTCCAGATCCGTCCAAGGCTGTCCATGCCCGGTGTTAGCACTCCCGTTAGCAGGACCCGTTGTCTTCGGCTGGCCTGCCTGACGAAGGTGGCCAAGCAGGCTTTCAGGTCGGTGATCTCGGCGTCCAGCTCATGGATGGCCCGCTGGTTGGCCGGGTTGGAAATCACCGCGGTTGATCGTGCGCCGCACAGCAGTCGGCTACCGAATGTCGAAGGGCGACTCGAAGTAGGTGATGGGATTCTGCTGGGTGCCGTTGGGAGCCCA
>JAOPYO010000256.1 GCA_025964575.1 Actinomycetes bacterium | reverse complement strand
ACGTGGCCGCGCCCGAGGACGGGAGCCGCGAAGGCCAGGAGCACGGTGCCCGCGACCATCTGCCCCGTGGATAAAACGACGGCGGGTACAGCCCGGGACGTGAGGAAGCGCCGGGCGTAGACGTAGCCCAGGGCGTAGCAGGCGGATGCAACGAGGGCTGCCACGATGCCGGCGAGGGTGCTTCGTTGGCGTGTGGCCCACGGGGCGGCGAGGATGACCAGTCCGAGTAAGCCGATGAGGAGGCCAGCAAGGCGGGCGGGGGCACTACGTTCGGTGCCTGTGGCCAGGGCGGCCATCAGGGTGAACAGCGGCGTCGTGGCGTTCAGGACGCCCGCTAGGCCAGAGGTGACTCGGAGTTCCGCCCAGGCGAAGAGGAAGTATGGGGCGATGTTCGTGATAATCGCCATGACGGCCAGGTGCACCCAGATGCGGCGGTCGGTCGGGAGTCTGCGCCTCGTGGCAAGGGTGAGGGCGAGCATGGCAACGGCCGCGGCGAGCATTCGCCCGAAGACGATCTGAAACGGGCTGAGCCCGGTAAGGGCCTCCTTGATGAAGAGAAAACCTGAGCCCCAGAGGACCGCGAGCGCCCCGAGACGCACGAGGCTCTTCGACTTCATCCCGGCGTGCCAAGTTCCAAGGAACGGCGGGCCGTTACGAATCGGTCGTGGAAGTCTCGGGCTTCGGGTGCGTCTGGGAATGCTGCCATGACAGCCTCGTCCAGCTCGCGTACCCGCCCGAGCGTACTACCCGCTTTGCGATGCGAGCCGAGTGCCAACTCGCCGAGGTGGCGGGCGGCTTCAAGTTCACCCTCTTGCACCGCCATGAGGCCGAGATCCACCCGGGTCTCGGCGAGCCTGACCGGCCATCGCTCACGTCCCGGGACCGCCAGGCACTGGGCGACGACGGCCTCGGCGTGCTCTCGGGCCCGGTCGGGTCGCTCAAGCCATGCCCAACAGGTAGCGGCGTAGAACGAGAGCTTGGCGGCGTCGAAGACGAAGTGGTGCTCGGGATGTGACGGGGTGGACAAGCTGGCGAGGCTGATGGCTCCTCGCTGAAGGGCCAGCTCCGCTTGCTCGGCGTTGCCCATGCGGGACCAGCCCTTTGCCGCCTGGACGGCGAGCTGAACCCCGGCCGAGGTGTGGGGAGCGACCTGAAGGCCGGCCCGGGCGTGCTCAACGGTGTCGTCGTAGCGCCTGTCCACGAGGGCGAACCAGGCGGAAATCTCGTACGTCCAAGCAATGATCTCCTGGTGCTCGGCGGCCTGGCCGAGCTGGTAGGCCGCGTCTCGGCTCTCCTCGGCCGCCTCGCTGTGGCCCATGTCGAACTGGAGGCATGACAGCAGCAGCGTGAGAAATCCTCCTGCGGCCAGCAGCTCCCTGCGCTGCCGGAGGGTGAGCCTACCGTCGAGGAGCTCGTGCAACTCCCTGAGGCGTTGCCGGACGCGGGGTTCCAGCAGGGCCGGCGACACCGTGGGGTAGTCCCGGCAGTAGCGGTCGACCTGGAGTTGCACCGTCTCGACCACGCCTTCGCTGGTGTCGGACGCACCAGCTCGGAGGGCGAGCGCCTTAGCTTCGAGAGTGTGGTCCGGGAGGTTCTCAAGGTAGGTGGGGTCTCGGAACGCCACCGGATCAGACGCAACCTCGGCAGGGCTGAGCAGGTGGGGGTGATGTGAGGCTCCGCTTCCGTTGCGCTGTTCGGCCCACTCGGTGTTTACGAAGGGCAGGAATGCCCGGAGGACGCCGCCAGCGTTGAGCTCCCGCTCGCAGGCTTCGACGAAGGCTTCCTCGGGGCGAAGCGTGCCCCGCTCGACGGCGCTGACGGTGGCCCCCGAGTAGGCGATCAGCCTTCCGAGGTCGGCCTGGGTGAGGGATTCACCATCAGGCGCTTTCAGCCGGAGCTGGCGCAGGGTAGCGCCGAAGAGCCTGGTCCATGAGGCATAGGGGTTGAGCTGCTTCAGGGGACGGGGCATCGGTCTTGGCTCCGGGAGTCTTTTACGAGAAAACCTATCGAATTCATTTGCTCGACAAGTCAGGCACGTCCGTGTTGGGCTTCCCCTATCGGAGGTTAACACCGACTTCAGGGGATGCAATGACGATGTTGAGCAACTGCAAGAAAGGACGTGCTGGGAGGCAAGCAGGGCGGTGAAAAGAAAGGCCCGCCGGGATAGGGCGGACCCTTCGGAAGCGTAGTGGACAGGTCCGTGCAAAAGGAGTCTGAGCTACCCGTGCAGCCTACCGCTGTGATCGGCGGCGGTACATTCCCGGGCGGCTTCGGCTCCTCCATTCCAACAGAAGGAGCGAACATGAAGATCCAGCTACCCATCGACGCAGCCGCCCCGACGGTCATCGACGTCATGGCCCGGAGCCGGTGCTCGACCGCCAGACCTAGTAGCAGACGGCTCGAGGGAAAAGGGGGCGGGATCGAGATCGGTTCTGGAGCCGCAAGAAGAGAAGAGCCTGGCTGAGCTCTCTGCGGACGAGCGGAAGCACGAGGCAGTAGTCAAGGACGATGGGTTCGCTGGGAGACCGCCTTGGAACGGATCAAGCCACAACCGCAGTTCCTCACTATCTCCTGGGAGGCCAACGCGACGGAAGGCATCCCCGTCACGTTGCGGGCCGTCCTTTGTCTCCAGCACCGCAAGGAGATCGCACGGCAGCACCCCAGTGCCCGAGGCTCTGGGCGGCGCGGGAAAGCGTGCGATCTCTGTGAAGGCCGGAGGCCCAGGAGCCATCAGATAGGAGCTTGTCCCTACCCGGAGCAGTCTGCTCGGGTCCCCTGAAGGTAAGTCCGGCACCGCCCGGCCGCTCTTGGCGCCTGCCGAGCAATAAGTCCGGAATCCGGTAGCCGCCCTGAGGGGGGCCCGAGGAGACTGCTCCGCGCGAACCACCGATGCATCCATGAGTCTGCCACCCGAAATTGCTCTTGCCTCAGCCCACCAACGGGTTGTACGACCGACCTCGGCCGCGGAGAGGGTAGTCAAAGGATGCCCAACCGCGTCACGCCGGACGGGTAACTGTCAACGGGCACAGCGCAAGCCGGCCCACGGCCGCCTCCGGCACAGCCGCGATCACCCTATCTTGGACAACTATGGGGAACTCGGTTGGTTGTTCGGAGACGGACGGCTCGCGTCTAACCAGTGTTGTCAGCCCAGTGGCGTCGGTGTTGTCCTGTCCGGCGGCGTCCGTTTGCAAAATGGTTGCAGGGAGTCCAAGGATTCCGGGCGCCTGGGCAAACGGCGCCTCGGACGTGCCGACGGCGGAAACTCCTGCGGCGTCGTTCCTCCTGGAGGGTCCAACGGAGATCCGGTTCTGACGCACGGCCTCGTCCCCCGCAGACACCTGCAACGAGGGCTGAATGGACCTGCTGGGTCAACGCGGTCGATAGACGTCCGACCGGTGGTCGACCCGAAGACTTCCTCCCGGTAGTGGCGGTGCGGAGCTACACCGACAACGGCCCCGTTCACACAAAACCAGCCACATTCGGTCTCCTCAACCTGGCGAACGTGATCCAGCGGCATCTGGCCGGACAGGTCCCGGCATAAGTGAGCACCGCGCGGCACCGGCATCGAGATCCGGTCAGAGGTCGGCCAGCTGATGACTTTCAGAAGCCGGGTGATGCGCTGATCCGGCGTGTCGTTGATCCCCACTCGCCGAACTAGGACCTGGGCGGTGGCACCGCTGCCTGACGCCGCACCATCAACCGCCTTGGAGGCGTTGGTGAACGGACGGAGGCGTCGGTCATCGTCACGGCCTTGTCGGCGATGCGCGCTCCGTTGGGAGATCAGCGGTGGTGGGGGGTTAGGCGCTGCCTTGACGTCCAGCGGACCCCGATGCTACCTTGGGCGAGCGAGGTACCATAAGGAACCTCAGAAGGGAACAGGTGGGAAGATATGGAATCCACGATCACCATCGCGAACCCGAGCCCGGAGTTGCTCAGGTTCCTGGCCGCGCAGGATGGAAGGCGCAAGGGCGAGGAGTTGACTCGGCTCGTCGAGGTTCCATCGGCACCCGAGGGCGAACCGGATCCCCGGCTGGTCGAGGGCATCACTGGCGGAGCGAGCGAGGACTGGCGGCGGATGCTCGGGTACCTCGCCACCCGGCCTGACGAGTGGGTGAAGTGGCAGGAGATCTGCACCCACTTGGACCTGAGCCCAAAGGTCATGTCGGGGGTACTTGGAGCGGCGACCCACCGCTGCCGTGGCGTCATGCCGTTCGAGAAGATCGAAGCCCGTGGCGGGGAGGACCACAAGTTCCGGATGTCGGGCGCGGTCGCCGAGTTGGTGAACGACCTGATCGGGTAGACCTAGCTGGCCCAGTCGTTGAACGTAATGAGGTCGCCGAGTCCTTAGGGTGGGAGGTCGGCGACCTCATCCGCGTGCGCATCAAGGGCTTGTAGCCGTACCTGGCTGGCAATCTCCACTTGCTGAACCCCGACCAGGAGATAGATCCCGACCCGGCCCCCGTTGCCTGTCCGCCCGTTGACACGGACAGGGCGGTCCAGCCAGAGAAACACGGTACCAGGGGAATGTGGTTCTGACCTGGGGAATGTGGTTCTGACCTGGGGAAACCGTTGATGGCGGCGGTGGATTTCCGGGCAGGTCGAACGCCCCCTTCCATCACGGAGAATTCTCCGGACGCGAAGAGAGGCCGAAGCTGCGAATCGGCCCCTCCCCGCCCAGATCAGTTCCATACCTGCCCGGCGTCCCCGGACGCCCGGAGCTTCCCCCGCCTGGTTGTACCGATTTGATTATTTCTTGCCATTCAGAACCGGTGGGCGGCCTGCCGAGTCGAGAGGCAATGACCGGGTTCGTGTGGTTGCTCGCCGTGGAGGTCTCTTCGCGTGATTCTGCCCAGCCCTGGCGGTTCTGTCTCCAATCCGACAGGACGGACCCCTATGTGCATATCCTTCGAGGGTCCTCGACGGAATCCTCGGCCAGCCTGCAGTGGCATCATCATCTCCCTCGTCGAGGCAGCCTAATGTCAGGAAGGGAAGAGCGAGTGACGGAAGCCGCTGTGCGCAACCATGCCGCCCTTATTTGGGCGGTGGCAGATCTTCTTCGCGGGGATTACAAGCAGAGCGAGTACGGCCGGGTGATCCTGCCGCTCACCGTCCTCCGCCGCCTCGACTGCGTGTTGGAGCCCACCAAGGCGGCCGTGGTGGCGAAAGCCGAGAACCTCAAAGGCCGAGTCGAGAACGTGGAGCCGGTTCTGTGCAACACCTCGGGCCAGCAGTTCTACAACGTCAGCCCCCTTGACTTCCGCCGCCTGCTCGATGACCCGGGGCAGATCGCCGGAAACCTCCACGGCTACATCGCCGGATTCTCGTCCGGAGCCAGGGAGGTCATTGAGAAGTTCGACTTCGATGTGCAGGTCAACCGCCTCGATCGGGCAGACCTGCTCTACCTGGTCTTGTCCAAGTTCGCGGACATCGACCTCCACCCCGAAGCCGTGTCCAACCTTGAGATGGGTTACCTCTATGAGGAACTGATCCGACGCTTCTCAGAACTGTCCAACGAGACGGCCGGAGAGCACTTCACACCGCGTGAGGTCATCAGGTTGATGGTCGACCTCTTGTTCATTGAGGACGATGAAGCCCTCGCTGGCAAGGGTGTGGTACGTACGCTCTTCGACCCAGCCTGCGGCACTGGCGGGATGCTGTCTGTCGCAGAGGACCACCTTCGGTCCCTCAACCCTCAGGCTCGCCTGGAAGTGTTCGGTCAAGAGTTGAACGACGAGACCTATGCAATCTGCCGCTCGGACATGATGCTTAAAGGGCAGGACGCTTCCCACATCTACCGCGGCAACAGCTTCTCCGAAGATGGGTTCGTGGGGCAGACCTTTGACTACCTGCTTGCCAACCCGCCCTTCGGGGTTGAGTGGAAGAAGGTCGAGGGGGACATTCGGCGGGAGGCCGAGAAGGGCTTCAACGGAAGGTTCGGGGCTGGGCTGCCCCGGATCAACGATGGCAGCTTCCTCTTCCTCCAGCACATGATCTCCAAGATGAAGCCACCCTCCGAGGGTGGTAGTCGCCTAGCCATCGTCTTCAACGGGTCACCCTTGTTCACAGGCGGGGCCGGGTCGGGAGAGTCAGAGATCCGGCGCTGGATCATAGAGAACGACTGGTTGGAGGCCGTGGTCGCCCTGCCCGACCAACTCTTCTACAACACCGGCATCTCAACGTACTTCTGGGTCGTCACCAACCGGAAGGGGCTAGCGCGTCGAGGCAAGGTCCAGTTGGTGGACGCGCGGGACTACTGGGTCAAGATGCGCAAGAGCCTGGGGGCGAAGCGCAAGGAGATCAGCGTCGGGCAGATAGCCGACATAACCCGCTTATATGGAGACTTCGCCGAAGGCGAGCGGGTCAAGATCTTGCCCAATGAATCCTTCGGGCTCCAACGCATCACGGTTGAGCGTCCTCTGCGCCTGCGCTGGGAAGCTACGGCCGATGCGGCCCCTCAGCTGGCTACGACAAAGCAGTGGAGAAAGCTTGATTCACGAGAGCAGGCTCTCCTCACCGAGCAGCTGGAGGCGCTCGAGGGGACAAGCACCACCGATCGCAAGGTGATGACCAAAGCACTCGGGTCCGTTCCAAAGACCATTGAGAGGTCCTTGTGGGATCTGTTGGCGGTTCGGGACCCCGAAGCTCCAGTCATCACGAACCGGGCGGGCCAGCCTGAGTCTGACCCAGATCTGCGGGACAACGAGAACGTGCCTCTTCCTCTTGTGCCCGTAACCTGGGTAGCTGACCCCGACGAGCGTCTCGCCACCATCGAGTACCGAAGCGCCGTCGAGGACTACGTGGCTGCGGAGGTGCACCCATACGTCCCCGACGCATGGGTTGACCACACGAAAACGAAGATCGGCTACGAGATCCCGCTAACTCGTCGCTTTTACAAGTACGTGCCGCCCCGGCCACTGGCCGAGATCGACGCCGGGATCAAGGCCTTGGAGGCCGAGATCCAGGAGTTGCTCCGCGAGGTGACGGATTGACCCTTCTACGTCTTAAGCGTGTCGCAACCATAGCGGTCAGCAATGTGGACAAGAAATCCGTCGAGGGCGAACGAGCGGTCCGACTCTGCAACTACACAGATGTCTACTACAACGAGAGCATCACATCAGACCTGCCATTTATGGAAGCCACGGCCACAGCCGAGCAGGTGAGTCGCTTCGGGTTGCGTGCGGGGGACGTCTTGGTCACCAAGGACTCTGAAACGGCGGACGACATCGCCGTGCCCTCCTACGTGGTGGAGAACATGTCGGACGTCGTGTGCGGCTATCACCTTGCCGTCATGCGTTCACGGCCTGGGACTGACGGGCGCTACCTCTTCTGGGCTCTGGCATCACGCGACTCACGTGAGCAGTTCGCTGCATCGGCAACTGGTGTCACCCGCTTCGGGCTGCGCTACGAGGTGTTGGGCGATGTGCTTCTTCCCTCCCCGCCTCCCCAGGAACAGCGCGCGATCGCCAAGTACCTCGACGCCGAGACGGCCCGCATCGACGCCCTGATCGCCAGCAAGTTGCGGCTCATGGAGTTGGCCATGGTGCGCCTACGTTCGCTCATCTCTTCAGTTACCGAGAACGGACCGGAGGTTCGGGTTCGACACTTGACGTCGATGCGCACGAGCGGTCCGCGTGGGTGGGCCGATCGGGTTGCCGACTTTGGTGACGCACCCTTTATCCGGTCAGCGAACCTTCGGCGCGACAACATCGACATCAGGGAAGACAACCTGGTGAGGGTTGACCCACCTACGACGGAGGAGGCAAGGCGCAGCGCCGTTCGTTCTGGGGATGTTCTAGTCGGTATAACAGGGGCCAACACGGGCTGGGTTGGTTGCGCCACCGACACGGTCGCTGGGGGGTTCGTCAGTCAGCACGTCGCCATACTGAGACCATCTGGGGTCGAGTCTGCCTGGTTGGCTTATTCGTTGGTCGCAGCGAAGGCCCAAGACCAGCTTTTGGGAGGTCAGTATGGGGGCACCAAGCAGCAACTGGGGCTCGATGATCTGGCCGAACTTAAGGTCCACTGTCCGAGACGTGGGGAACAGCAACGCCGGGTCGCTCTGATGGCCCAGGCGCACAGCTCATCGCAGAGATTGATCGGGTGCTTGCAACGGCAGATAGACCTCCTCGCTGAACGACGGCAAGTCTTGATCACAACAACCGTGACCGGGGAATCTCAGTTACCCGAAGCCCCATCATGAATATCGATGAGCGCCTCTTCGAGGACGCCATCGAGGCCCAGCTACTGGAACACGGCGGCTATCAGAAGTCGGCTGCCTCCTCCTTCGATGCAGTCCTTGGCCTTGACGCCGCCGAGACGCTCACCTTCATCGGTGCCACGCAGGTCAAGGAGTGGACCTCTCTACTGGCCCGCTACGGCAATGACGCTGACCGGGCCCAGCGGGGCTTCGCCAAGCGCCTCGCCGCGGAGATCGATAGCCGAGGGACCGTTGATGTCCTTCGCCACGGCCTCGTGGATCTTGGCATCACGATCCGTCTCGCCTACTTCAAGCCTGCCCACGGGTTGACCTCCGAGCTGCTGGCCCTCTATGAGGCGAACCGGGTGACGGTCACCCGGCAGGTTCGGTATGAGGTCCCATCCACCAACACGCTCGACCTGATGCTGTTGGTGAACGGCATCCCCACAGCAACGGCGGAGCTGAAGAACAAGCTTACGAACCAGACCATCGAGCACGCCATCGGGCAGTACCGCAGTGACAGGGATCCGGGCAACGTCACCCTCTCTCGTCGCGCGCTCGTTCACTTTGCCGTGGACCCCGACCGGGTGGCGATGACCACCAAGCTCGCCGGGCAGCAGACCAAGTTCCTTCCCTTCAATCTCGGCGACGATGGCCGGGCTGGTAATCCTCCCAACCCTCAGGGACACCGCACCTCGTATCTGTGGGAGAGGGTGTGGACGAAGGATGCTTGGATGGACCTTCTGGCCCGCTTCATTCACGTCGAACGGCCTACCAAGGGTTCCCCGGCAGCTAAGAAGGCGGCTGAGGTGATCGTCTTCCCGAGGTTCCATCAGTGGGATGCCGTCTTGGCCGTGGAAGCGGACGCCAAGTTCAAAGGGCCGGGGCAGAATTACCTCATCGAGCACTCGGCGGGCTCCGGCAAATCGAACACGATCGCGTGGACCGCGCACCGACTCTCGAACCTGCACGACACGACCGACACGAAGGTCTTCGACAAGGTGGTGGTGATCACCGACAGAGTGATCCTTGATCGCCAACTCCAGGAGACGATCTACCAGTTCGAGCACACTCGCGGGGTGGTGGTCAAGATCGACAAAGACTCGGCCCAGCTGGCGGAGGCTCTTGCAGGGGAGCAGGCCCGCATCATCATCACAACCCTCCAGAAGTTCCCGTTCGTCCTAGACAAGATCGGTGGCCTCCCCGGCCGCCGGTACGCCGTCATCGTGGATGAAGCCCACTCCTCCCAGACCGGCGAGGCCGCAAAGGATCTCCGTCTGGCTCTCGGAGCCACGGAGGAGGTCGAACTGACTGTGGCTGAGGCCGAGGACTTGGGCTTTGTTGCTGTGGCTGTCGATCCAGTTGAGGAGGCCCTCGGCAAGGCGGTGGGGGCACGGGGCAAGCAGGCCAACCTCTCTTTCTTCGCCTTCACGGCCACGCCCAAGGCCCGCACCTTGGAGATGTTTGGGACGTGGGACGACGCCCAAGGCAGGTACAGGCCCTTTCACCTCTACAAGATGCGCCAGGCAATCGAGGAGGGGTTCATCCTCGACGTCCTCAAGAACTACACCACCTACCAAACTTTCTGGAGGATCGAAAAGGCCGTCACCGAGGATCCCACGTATGAAGCGGCCAAGGCTCAACGGGCCATAGCTCGGTTCGTTTCCCTACACCCCCACAACCTTGCCCAGAAGGCCGAGATCATCGTGGAACACTTTCGTGCCCACACTGCCGAGAAGATTGGCGGCAACGCCAAGGCTATGGTCGTGACCTCCTCAAGACTGCACGCCGTACGCTACAAGCAGGCCATCGATGTATACATCGTCTCCAAGAAGTACGAGGGCTTGGCCGCCCTGGTGGCCTTCTCCGGAAAAGTGATCGACGAGAGCGGTTTCACTTACACGGAGACCGGCATGAACGGACTCCCCGAGGCGCAGACGGCGGACCGCTTCGACACACAGGAGTACCAGGTCCTAATCGTGGCCGAGAAGTTCCAAACGGGGTTCGACCAACCGTTTCTCCACACGATGTACGTCGATAAGGTGCTCGTCGGGCTTGCTGCCGTCCAGACCCTCTCTCGCTTGAACCGTATGCACCCCTTGAAATCCGACACCTTCGTCCTCGACTTTCGCAACGACGCCGAGGAGATCGTGAAGGCGTTCGAGCCCTACTACGGAGAGACGGTGGCCCCGCCCACCGATCCGAACCTGCTCTGGGATACGCGGAGCCGCCTGGACCAGTTCGACGTGCTGCGGCCAGAGGAGATAGAGGCCACCGTGGCTCTCCTCCTCACCATCACGGGCCGGAAGGACCACGGTCGGGTGTATGCCCTCCTTGACCCGGCCTTGGAGCGGTTCAAGGCGCTGGGCGAGGAAGACCGTCTGGAGTTCAAAGACGCCCTCGACAAGTTCGTGCGGACGTATTCGTTCCTGTCGCAGGTTGTGTCGTTCGGCGATTCCAAGCTCGAGCGCGACTACGTCTTCTGCCGTGCGCTGTCGTCCCGCCTCCGGGATGAGACGACCACCGAAAGGCTGGACCTCGGCGGCGAGGTGGAACTCACCCACCTCCGGAGCGAGATCACCTTCGAGGGTTCCCTTGCGCTCACCTCTGACGCCGCGGAGGTGAGCAGTGTCTTCGGCGACGGAGCGGGCTGTCGCAACGAGCCGGAGGTTGAGCATTTGTCGCAGATCGTCGAGGCCCTCAACGAGCGGTTTGGGTTGAAGCTCGATGAGAGCGACCAGCTGCTCTTCGACCAGTTCGAGGAGACATGGATCACCGATCCGGTCCTGGCTGATCAGGCACGCAACAACACCATCGAGAATTTTAGGCTGGTCTTCGAGCGCATGTTCCTCAACACCGTCGTCGGCCGCATGGACGACAACGAAGCCATCTTCAAGCGAATACTGGACGACGAGGAGTTCCAGGCCCTCATCCGCGAGCACTACATGAATCGAGTCTACGCGACTCTGCGCGAAGACCGAAGCTGAAGGGACCAAAGAATGCCATCACAGCTCTTCTCTGATTCGACCTATACCGTTGGTGGCCTTGTGGAAGCTATCGACAAGGGGGAGATCGCTCTTCCCGATATCCAGCGACCGTTTGTTTGGACTCCGACGAAGGCCCGCAACCTCTTTGACTCTATGTACAAGGGCTTCCCGGTTGGGTACCTGCTCTTCTGGGTGACGGGAGTCGAACCTGGAACCAAGCGCATCGGTGCTGCCGGTAATGAGAACGCACCTCGCCTACTCATTGTCGATGGTCAGCAGAGACTCACCTGCTTGTACTCCGTCCTCACCGGCACGCCCGTCCTTCGAGACGACTACACGGAGACGCGAATGAAGCTTGCCTTCCGCCCAGATCGAGCAGAGTTTGCTGTTGCCGACGCTGCTATCGAGCGGAACCCCGAATGGCTGCCCGACATCGCGCCCCTATGGAAACCACAGAACCGCAAGAAGACAGTCCGGACATTCCTCGAACGCCTCGAAGAGTACCGCGAAGGAGGGCTCAGCGAGGAGGAAAGGGACCGGCTTGACGACGCGATCGACCGACTCTATGACCTTCAGCACTATCCATTCAAAGGCGTGGAGTTGTACGCGGACGTAGATGAGGAACAAGTCGCCGACATCTTCGTCCGCATCAATAGCGAAGGAATGCCGCTCAACACAGCCGACTTCATACTCACGCTAATGTCTGTCTGGTGGGACAAGGGACGAGCTGAACTGGAGCAGTTCGCCCGGTTAGCCAAGGTTCCTCATCCAACGGGGGGTGCCTCACCACACAATCACCTCATCCGGCCGGACCCCGATCAAATGCTGCGCGTTGAGATCGCTGTCGCATTCCGAAGAGCTGTCCTCAAGTACGTTTACTCTCTGCTCAGAGGCAAGGATTTGGAGACAGGTGAGGTCTCGCCGGAACGAAGAGACACGCAGTTCGGCCTTCTCAGATCGGCTCAGGATGACGCCCTGGATTTCAAGAATTGGCACGAGTACCTGCGTTGCGTTACGACGGCGGGATTCACCTCGACGAGGATGATCTCCTCATCCGCGGCGCTGCTCTACGGATACGCCCTGTGGCTTATCGGTCATCGGGACTTCGGCGCGTCCGTCGCCTCCCTCCGCGGCACCATCGCTAGGTGGTTCTTCGTTAGCCACACCTCCGGCCGCTACTCCAGCAGCCCTGAGTCTCGCTTTGAGTCGGATCTCAACGCCTTGAAGGATGTGAAGCCAGGTGGCTTCACCCAGCATCTCGACCGAGTCTGCGAGGACACATTCACCGGCGACTACTGGACAATCACCTATCCCAACGAAATTGCGACGTCGGCTGCGAAGTCCCCTACTCTGTCAGCCTACTTCGCAGCATTGAACATTCTGGATGCGCAGGTTCTTTTCTCCACTCAAAAAGTTTCGGCGATGCTGGATCCGGCCGTCGTTTCTACCAAGGGGGTCGAGCGACACCATCTTTTCCCGAAGGGGTACTTGATGCGAACGGGCATCACGGATTCTCGTCGCGTGAACCAGATAGCGAACATGGCCTTCGTC
>JAOPYO010000253.1 GCA_025964575.1 Actinomycetes bacterium | reverse complement strand
GTCCTCCTCGCCCTTGTTGGGCCAGAACGACAGGGCTCGCTCGGCCTGCGCCGTGATCGTCAGCGATGGGTTGACGCCGAGGTTGGCCGAGACCGCCGAACCGTCCACGATATGCAGTCCCTCGTGGCCGTACACGCGGTGGTAGGGGTCGATGACGCCGTTCTCCGGCGAGTCCCCGATGGCGCAACCACCGAGGAAATGGGCGGTCATCGGGATGTCGAACAGGTCTCCCCAGGTGCCGCCTGCCACACCGCCGGTCTCATCGGCCATCATCCGTACGGCGTCATGGGCCTCGGGAATCCAGGTCGGGTTGGGTTCACCGTGTCCCTTGCCGGCCCGTACCCCCCAGCCGAAGAGTCCCTTCTTGGGTCGCAGCGTGATCGAGTTGTCCCGGACCTGCATGACCAGCGCGATGACCGTACGCTCCGACCAGCCGCGCACACTGAGCAGCCGGAGCGCCTCCCACGGGCGACGCGTGATCTCGCCCGCGAACTTGACCCAGCGGGGCCGGCCCTTGGGTTCCCCGGGCCGGTCGCCGTCGGTCAGCAGGGTCTGCAGCAGGGCCATCGCGTTGGAGCCCCTGCCATAACGCACAGGCTCGATGTGAGTGTCCTCGGACGGGTGGAACGACGAGGTGATCGCGACGCCCTTGGAGTAGTCGTCGGGGCCCTTGCGCAGCCGCCCGGCTCCGAGGATGGCCTCGGAGTTGGTACGGGTGAGCACGCCGAGCCGATCGGAGAGCCGCGGCAGCGCACCCGTGGCCTTCAGCTTGTGCAGGAGCTTCTGGGTGCCGTAGGTGCCGGCGGCGAACACCACCTGCCCGGCGGTGACGCTCCTGCGCTTCCGGCCGAACGACCCGGTCCGTACGATCTGGATCTCGTAGCCGCCGTCGGCACGCGGAGTGACCCCGGTCACCCGGCTGAGCGGCAGCACCTGCGCGCCGACCTTCTCGGCCAGGTAGAGGTAGTTCTCGGTCAGCATGTTCTTGGCGCCGTGCCGGCAGCCGGTCATGCACTCGCCGCACTCGGTGCAGCCGCTCCGCCGCGGGCCCTCTCCACCGAAGTACGGGTCGTCGCTCTGCACGCCGGGCCCGTCGCCGAAGTGCACGCCGACCGGGGTGAGCCGGAAGGTGTCGGCCTTGCCCATCCGGTCGGCGACCTTCTTGATCACCTCATCGGCCGCGGTCATCGTCGTGTTCTGCACGACCCCGAGCATGCGCTTGGCCTGGTCGTAGTACGGCGCCAGCTCGCTCCGCCAGTCGGTGATGTGCGCCCACTGCGGGTCGTCGAAGAACGGATCCAGCGGGGCGTACAGCGTGTTGGCGTAGTTCAGCGAGCCGCCACCGACCCCCGCTCCGGCCAGTACCAGGACCCGGCTGCCCTTCTCGCCACGGATCAGATGGGTCCGCTGGATGCCGGTGAGTCCCAGAGCGGGAGCCCAGATGTACCGGGCGAGCTGCCAGTTGGTCTTGGGCAGCTTGGGATAGCGCACCGCTCCGCCGCGAGGTTCGAGAGCGCCGGTGTCGAAACGGCGGCCTGCCTCCACCACCGCGACCTTGTAGCCCTTTTCGGTCAACCGGAGCGCCGAGACGCTGCCGCCGAACCCGGAGCCAATGATCAGAACATCGAAATCCACTGGTCGCCCCTTACTTCAGCCGGAAGCGCTTCATGACCTTGATCGCTCCAGCCAGCACGTTCGCGTACTTCTCGTACGAGAGCGAGGGCGGCGGCTCGAGGTCCATGAAGTGCTGGCTGGCGATGGTCTGCACCTCGGTGTACTTGAGCAGCCCCTCGGCGCCGTGCCGGCGGCCGACCCCGGACTGCTTCATGCCGCCCATCGGGGCGTCGTACGAAGCGAAGGCGGCACCGTAGCCCTCGTTGATGTTCACCGTGCCGGCCTGGATCTGGGCGGCGACGCGACGGCCGTGCGCGACGTCCTTGGTCCAGACACTGGCGTTGAGGCCGTACGAGGTGTCGTTGGCGCGGGCGATGACCTCGTCCTCGCTGCGGAACTTGTAGAGGCTGACCACCGGGCCGAAGGTCTCGTTGGCGCACAGGTCCATGTCGCCGGTCACCTCCGCCAGCACGGTCGGCTCGTAGAACAGCGGGCCCAGGTCGGGACGGGCCTTGCCGCCGGCCAGCACGGTGGCGCCCTGTTCGACGGCCTGGTCGACGTGCTTGGTGACCGCGTCCATCTGGCGCGCGTAGGTCAGTGAGCCCATCTCCGGCTCGAAGGTGAGGTCGGCACCGAGCTTCATCGCCTTGACCTGCTCGACGAACCTGGACACGAACGTGTCGTAGATGTCCTCGTGAACGTACAGCCGCTCGATCGAGATGCACAGCTGACCCGCGTTGGTGAAGCAGGCCCGGACGGCGCCGCGGGCGGTCCGTTCGAGATCCGCGTCCGCCAGCACGATCATCGGGTTCTTGCCGCCCAGCTCCAGCGAGTAGCCGACCAGCCGGGGTGCGATCTTCTCCGCGATGGCCCGGCCGCCACGGGTGGAGCCGGTGAACGCGAGATAGTCGGCGTTCTCGAGCAGCGGGTCGCCGATCTCCGCCGGGTCACCGAGCACGATCTGCCAGAGGTCCTTGGGCAGGCCCAGCTCGACCAGCAGATCCAGCGCCCACAGGCTGGACAGTGCGGTCTGTGTGTCGGGCTTGTGCACCACGGCGTTCCCCGCCATGAGGGCCGGCACGATGTCGCTGACCCCCAGGGTGAAGGGGTAGTTCCACGGCGAGATCAGGCCGATGACGCCCTTGGGCTGGCGGTGCTCGTAGGCGCGGGTGGCCACGGGAAAGGCGCCCTGGCGGCGTTTGGGCTTCAGCAGCCTGTCGGCTCGGCGGGCGTAGTAGAGCGAGCAGAGCGCCACGTCGACGAACTCCTCGTACGCATGGCGGCGGGCCTTGCCCGTCTCCAACTGGATGACGTCGAGGATCTCCTCCCGGCGGTCGACGAGCACGTCGATCAGCGCCAGGAACGGCTTGACCCGCTGCTTCACCGGCAGCTTGGCCCACGCGCGCTGCGCCGTGCGTGCCGAGTCGTACGCCTTGCGCACGTCATCGGCGGAGGAGAGCGGCAACGTGGCCAGCGGTTCGCCGGTGAACGGGGTCGGAATCGTGGTGCTGCCCCCGCTGGAGGTGACGCGGGAGGCGAGCCGCTCGACCAGAGCGGGTGCGAGCGAGCGCGTGGGAAACGTCTGGTTGCCCGTCGAGATTGCCATGGGCGCAGCCTATGACCACCTGGCCACTACTGGCTACCCGCTGGTAACTGACGATTTGCGGATTTTAATGGATCGCTCCATTACACCTTTGTGGCACAAGTTGCGGAATGACCATGCTTTCGCGGTGTATTCCAGAACAAGAAGAACGAGAGGTTGAGGCCACCTCTCCTCGGGGCTGAAATCGGGGTTGAGAGGGAACGGAGGGGATGTCGTGATCATCGACGATCATCCGGCGGACAGGCGTCAGGAAAGACGCGGACAGACGCGTACGGCCCTGCTGGACGCGGCGGAACGGCTGTGGGCCGAGCGCGGAATTCACGGCGCCTCGCTTGACGACATCGCCGGCGCCGCGGGGCTGACCAAAGGCGCCGTCTATTCGAACTTCACGGGAAAGACCGATCTACTGCTCGCGCTACTGGATCGCCACACTCAGAATGATCGCGGCGACATGTGCGAGGAACTCCGTGACGGTGGCCGTAGTCTCAAGGATCGCTTTGAGCAGGCCGGCCGTAACTACGCGCGCCGACTCGACGGCGACGATGCCCGGCTGCTGGCACTGCTGCTGGTGGAGTTCTGGCTGTACGGAATGCGTGACTTCGCGGCCGGCTGGCGGATCGCCGACTGGTACGCCACCCGGCGCGGCAACCTGACCCGTGAACTCACCGACGTGGACGGCATCAGCGCCACCGAGCGCGCCACCATGGCCATGGCCATGGACTTCGGGCTGGCCTTCCAACATCTGCTGGACCCCGACCGGGTCCCGGCCGAGACCTACGCCTCCGGCATGCGCCTCGTCCTCGGCCCAGCCCTCCCCTAGAACGGCCCACCCCTGGAATGGCCGTCCCGCAGAACGGCCATTCCAGGGGAGTCCGGGGGTTTTCTATTCGGTGGCCGGGTCGGCGGCCGGCCCGGTCGCCTCGTCCGAGCCCTCGGGCGCCAACAGGTACGGCACACCGGTCTGGCTCCTGCCGCCGACCTGGGCCTTGGTGCCATAGCGGAACACCGTGGTGAAGTTCGCCACATAGGCGTCGTGCAGCCGGGCGTCGAAGACCGTGAGCAGCGTCTCGTCGGAGCTACGGAACCCGATCAGGGTGTAGTTGACGCTGCCGGTGAACAGGATCTTCTGCCGTCGGCCCTGGTAGAGGCCGTCGATCAGCATGTACTTCGAGTGCTGGCCCGCGCGGTTGCCGCTCTCCTGCAGGATGCGCATGACCGGTCCGCCGTGCCGGCCGCCCGAGCGGGTCATCTCCTGGATGACCTGCTTGCTGACATCGCTGCCGATGGCCTCGACCCGGCAGCCCTGATCGTCGAGTTGCCACAGCTTGCGTGCGATCGGAGTCCAGGTGAAGTAGCTCAGTGCGACCCGGATACGAGTGCCACCCACGCAGGACACCCTGTTCAGCGCCTCTGAGATCGGGTCCCCCTGCGCCCGCGGGAACAGATCCAGCCGGTACTTCCCGGCGCGGAACGTCTTGGAATAGTCCGCACGCCCCCGTCGGCGGCTCAGGTCATAGAAGTAGTGCCGGTAGGCGGCGTAGAGGCGGCCGTCGACGATCGTGAGCGCACTGTTCCACTGCTTGGCCCGGCCGCGGAAGGTGCTGTTCGCGGTGGACTGCACCACCACGCCCCGCGAAGCACCCGAGGTGGAGAACAGGAAGAACTTGTTGTGATTGACCGACACGCTGCCGTTGTAGGGCACTCCGATGCAGCCCCGGTCACGCGGGCAGGCGATGATCCAAGAGGCCTTGCGGAGATTGGTGCCCAGCGCCTTCTTGAGTGCCTTGTAGGCCGGCGTGCCCGTCGTCCAGTAGTCGACGATCACCCGTACCCGGACTCCGCGCTTGCGTGCCTTGACCAGCTCGGCCGCCAGCACCCGGTCCGACAGGTGATAGACGTTGGTGTAGATGGTCGCCCGCTTGGGCGCATTGCGGATCAAAGTGATGACATGCCGGTCGATCCGCTGTTGCTGGGCCTTGCTCCCGCTCGGCAGATTGAACACCGCGCCGGTGGCGACCTTCTTCTTGGCCTTCTTGCCCGTCTTGGAGTGAGACGCCGCCGTGACGTAGCTCGTCAGCCCCCCGGCCTTGACCGCCACACCCGCCACTATCAGGACGACGGCCAGTGCTCCTGCCAGCCATATCCAGCCACGCTTCGCCACAGATCTCCCCGGAGTCAGCACCGCAATCCCTGGCTCTACGCGGCGCATGAGCTGATCTTCAGAGGGTGATCATATGGAAGTATTTTGACCTAAGCGTCTGATTTGCGCCCTTACCATGTCACGGTTGCGACGCATTCTTTTCGGCCCGAAAAATCTACTCTTACGGCTCCGCTCGGCTCGGCGTCAGGGAGAGCGCACCGGTGTCGCGGTGGGAACGATCTCGGGAACTCCCCTGCGGCGAGCGTCGGCCTCCTCGTCGCCCTTCTGTTCCTGGGAGTCCCGCTCCGCCTCCACCCGCTTGCGGTAGTACAAGATCTCCTGCTCCGTCTGTTCCTTGGTCCAGCCGAGTTCGGGGGCGAGCAGTTGGGCGACCTCCTCCGCGACCCCCAGCCCGCGGTCCCAGATCTCGATCGAAATGCGGGTACGCCGCGCGAGTACGTCGTTGAGGTGCCGGGCGCCCTCGTGGGTGGCCGCATAGACCACTTCAGCGCGGAGGTAGTCGTCCGCGCCGCTGAGCGGCTTGGCCAGATCGGGCCGCTCCGCTATGAGCTCCAGCAGGTCGTCGATCAGCGTGCCATACCGCTGGAGCAGATGTTCGATACGTGCGACATGCAGCTTGGAGGACTTCGCCAGCCGGTGGCGCGCGTTCCACAGGGCCGGGAAGCCCTCGCCGCCGACCAGCGAGATCCGGTCCGTGCACGACTCGGCGATCTTGCCGTCCAACCCGTGCGCCACCGCGTCGACGGCGTCCTTGGCCATCACGCGGTACGTCGTGTACTTACCGCCGGCGACGAGCACCAGCCCGGGTACGGGGTGCGCCACGACATGTTCACGGGAGAGCTTCGAGGTCTCCTCGGACTCGCCTGAGAGCAATGGCCGCAGCCCCGCGTAGACGCCCTCCACGTCGTCAGGGGTCAGTGGCACGGTCAGCATCGCGTTGATGTGGTCGAGAACGTATTCGATGTCGGCCTTCGAGGCCGATGGGTGCTCCTTGTCCAGGTCCCACGCGGTGTCGGTGGTTCCCAGGATCCAGTGCCGTCCCCAGGGGATCACGAACAGCACGGACTTCTCCGTACGCAGGATCAGCCCGGTCGAGGAGTGGATGCGGTCGCGGGGCACGACGAGGTGCACACCCTTGGACGCCTTCACATGGATCTGCCCGCGGCCGCCGACGAGTTCCTGAATGTCGTCGGTCCATACCCCGGTGGCGTTGACCACCTGGCTCGCGCGGACCTCGCTGGTGCTCCCCGACTCCAGGTCGCGGACCCGCACGCCGGTGACCCGTTCTCCCTCGCGCAGGAAACCGACGCACTGGGCGCGGGTGGCGATCTGGGCGCCGTACCCGGCCGCGGTGCGCAGCGCCATCATCACGTAGCGGGCGTCATCAACCTGGGCATCCCAGTACTGGACCGCTCCGACGAAGGCGTCCTTGCGCAGCGACGGCGCCACCCTGAGCGCCTTGCGGCGGGTCAGGTGCCGGTGGTGGGGAACCCCCCGGGTGTTGCCCATCTGGAGGGACAGGGCGTCGTAGAGGGCCACTCCCGCTCCGACGTACGCGCGCTCCCAGGCCCGCCGGGTCAACGGGAACAGGAAGGGCACGGGCCGGACGAGATGGGGTGCGATCCGCTGCAGCAGCAGGCCCCGTTCGGTCAGCGCCTCTCGGACGAGATCGAAGTTGTACTGTTCCAGATAGCGCAACCCACCGTGGATGAGCTTGGACGAACGCGACGACGTCCCCGAGGCGAAGTCCCTGGCCTCCACCACGGCGACCGACAGGCCACGGGTGGCGGCGTCGAGCGCGACCCCGGCGCCCACGATGCCACCCCCCACCACGACGACGTCGAATTCCTCCGCCGCCATCCTGGCCAGCGCCGTCTCACGCTCGGCCGGACCCAAACGTGAGTTTCCCAGGGCCGTGGCCGAACCGGCCCCGTCCTCCCCGACGCTACCGAACGCGACTTCATCACCTGTGCCGGACCCAGTCGCCGATCCGTTGGTCGAACCTCGAACTGACATCGCACTCCCCTACGGGACAAAATAGCTACTCTCCAGTAATGCCCACGCTACGGCGTTTCCAGATGCGATGTCCGCCACACAAGCATCCCCCCGCCGTGATCACGTAATAGACGCGTAAAACTATTACGTGATCACAACAGGGAGATGGGTCGGCGATATATCGGTACGAGCTAGACCTGTTCCGTGGATCTCGTCCGTCGCGAGCGGTGATCCAGGTGGATGCAGGCCCTAGTGCGGGGTGACGACCACCTGGACGCGCTGGAACTCCTTGAGGTCGGAGTAGCCCGAAGTGGCCATGGCCCGGCGGAGTGCCCCGATGAGGTTCATGGAGCCATCCGAGACGTGTGCCGGTCCGTACAGGATCTGCTGCAGGCTGCCGATCGTGCCCAGGTTCACCCTGGTGCCACGCGGCACCTCACCGTGGTGCGCCTCGCTGCCCCAGTGATAACCGCCACCGGGTGCCTCGGAGGACCGGGCGAAGGGCGAGCCGACCATGACCGCGTCTGAACCGCAGGCGAACGCCTTGGCGATGTCACCGCTGTTGGTCATCCCGCCATCCGCGATGACGTGGACATATCGTCCGCCGGACTCGTCCATGTAGTCGCGGCGGGCCGCGGCGACATCGGCGATCGCGGTCGCCATCGGCACCGCGACGCCCAGGACGGTGCGGGTGGTGTGCCCTGAGCCACCGCCGAAGCCGACGAGCACGCCCGCCGCGCCGGTCCGCATCAGGTGCAGCGCGGCCGTGTAGGTCGTGCAGCCACCGACGATCACCGGCACGTCGAGTTCGTAGATGAACTGCTTCAGATTGAGCGGTTCGGCCCTTCCGGACACGTGCTCCGCTGACACCGTCGTGCCTCGGATCACGAACAGGTCGACGCCGGCATCGACGACCGCCTTGTAGTACTTGGCGGTGCGCTGCGGCGACAGGCTCGCGGCGACGGTGACCCCGGCCTCCCGGACCTCCTGGATCCGGCGGCCGATCAGCTCTTCCTTGATGGGCTCCGCATAGAGCTCCTGCAGCCGCGGGGTCGACCGTGCGTCGTCCAGCGAGGCGATCTCGGTCAGCAGTGACTCGGGATTCTCATAGCGCGTCCACAGGCCCTCCAGATCGAGCACCGCGAGCCCACCCAGCCGGCCGATCGCGATCGCCGTCGCCGGGCTCACCACGCTGTCCATCGGCGCGACCAGCAGGGGTATTTCGAAGCGGTAGGCATCGATCTGCCAGGCGACGCTGACCTCCTCCGGGTCGCGCGTGCGACGCGAGGGCACAATGCCGATCTCGTCGAGCGCGTACGCCCGCCGACCGCTCTTTCCCCGCCCGATCTCAACCTCAGCAGCCACTTACCGGTCCTCTCAGCGTTTATGGTGCTCGCTCCGCTCGCACGGCGCGCGGGCGGCCTTACGCATGATTCTTCCCTCGTCACGTGCTCGCACGGCGCGCGGGAGCCGGGCCGCCCCGGAGAGCATGCCCCCGCGGCGGGAAAACTATTTCATGTCCGATGAAGTCTTAACGGCCCTGGTAGTTGGGGGCTTCAACGGTCATCTGGATGTCGTGCGGGTGGCTCTCCTTGAGCCCCGCCGCGGTGACCTGCATGAGTGTGCCGCTTTCCTGCAGCTCTGCGACGGTGCGCGTTCCCGCGTACCACATCGACTGATGGAGACCACCGACCAGCTGGTGCGCGACGTTGGAGAGCGGGCCACGGTAGGGCACCTGGCCCTCCACACCCTCGGGGATCAGCTTCTCCTCGCTGCTCACGTCGGCCTGCGAATAGCGGTCCTTGGAGTACGACTTGCCGCGCTCGCGGTTGCGCATCGCACCCAGCGAGCCCATGCCACGGTAGGTCTTGTACTGCTTGCCATGGACGAACATCAGCTCTCCCGGGCTCTCCTCGACACCGGCGAGCAGGCTGCCCAGCATGACCGTGCTCGCGCCGGCCGCGATCGCCTTGGCGATGTCCCCGGAGTACTGGAGGCCGCCGTCACCGATGACCGGGACCCCGGCCGGCCCGGCCGCCCGGGCCGCCTCGTAGATCGCGGTGACCTGAGGCACACCGACGCCGGCGACCACGCGGGTGGTGCAGATCGAGCCCGGCCCGACGCCGACCTTGATGCCGTCCGCGCCGGCCTCGATCAGGGCCTTGGCGCCGGCGTAGGTCGCGACGTTACCGCCGATGACCTCCACCCTGGAGTTGGCCTTGATCTTGGCGATGGCGTCGATGGCGCCCTTGGAGTGGCCCTGCGCGACGTCCACGACGACGACGTCCACACCCGCCTCGATCAGCGCCTGTGCCCTGCTGAAGCCGTCCTCACCGACGCCCACCGCGGCGCCGACGACGAGCCGCCCGTCTCTGTCCTTGGTCGAGTCGGGATAGCGCTCGCTCTTGGTGAAGTCCTTGACGGTGATCAGCCCGCGCAGCCGGCCCTGACCGTCGATCAGTGGCAGCTTCTCGATCTTGTTCTCGGCCAGCAGCCGGAAGGCCTCACCCCTGGATACGTTCACGGGCGCGGTGATCAGCGGCATCGGGGTCATGACCTCGCGCACCGGACGGGTGTAGTCGCTCTCGAACCGGGTGTCGCGGTTGGTCACGATGCCGAGCAGGACCCCGTTCTCGTCGGTGACCGGGACTCCGGAGAACCGGTAGCGGGCGCACAGCTCCTCGACGTCGGCCAGGGTCGCGTCGGGGCCACACGTCACGGGGTTCGTGATCATGCCGGCCTCGGAGCGCTTGACCATGTCGACCTGCTGGGCCTGGTCCTCGATCGACAGGTTGCGGTGCAGCACGCCGATGCCGCCCTCACGGGCCATCGCGATCGCCATTCGCGCCTCGGTGACGGTGTCCATCGCCGAGGACACCAGCGGAATGCGCAGCGTGATGCCGCGCGAGAGCCGGGTCGTGGTGTCAGCGTCCCCAGGTTGCAGGTCCGAGTACGCGGGCAGCAGCAACACGTCGTCGAAGGTCAGACCGGGTGGGAGGAACTTGACTGGCTGATGGGGGAACTCGGCGGCGGAGCTCATGAACAACCTTCCGTGGAATGTCGGGGCGTCTGGGCAGGTCACGGCGTCCCTCTCCATCTTATGGCGCCCACTATGCGGACGCGCCTCGCCGGTGTTTTGTGGCGATATCTTCCGTCGCCGCGCTTGGTGACCCCATTCACAAGGCCGCGGCGAGTGTGTTGATCGGCTCGCTTCGCCCATAAGCGCTCCCCGGTCCCGCTAAGGCGTGTCCGCTCTTCCATCAACGATCTTTTAGCGACTTGGCGGCAGTTCGGTGAGCGTGGTTGCCCCCCACCTGGTACCGCGCAGTAGCGTGGGGGGGTGCACGACGAAGCCCCGCTCGACCCGTTCGCAGGCGACCCGGACGACCCTGCCGCCGCCCTCAGTGACCTCGGTGAGGAGACCGCCCCGCTGAATGCCGCGGAGCGGGACGACGTGCTCGCCGACCTCGCCGATCTCGAGGTCTTCAGAGCGCTGCTGGAGCCGCTCGGCGTTCGCGGGCTGACCGTCGACTGCGGCGACTGCGGCAAGACCCACTACATCGACTGGGATCTGCTGCACGGCAACCTGCGCCATCTGCTCGACGAGGGGCTCCCCCGGGTGCACGAACC
>JAOPYO010000081.1 GCA_025964575.1 Actinomycetes bacterium | reverse complement strand
ACCAGTGACTCCGACGCGACTGTGATCGCACTGGCGCGCTCCGGAGCCGTACAGAACCTGGAAGTCACCGGTGTCGGCCTCGAGGAGGCCTTCCTCACCCTGACGGCTGAAGGAGCGTCCTGATGCTCGGCTATCTGCGACTCGAGGCGCTGCGGATCTTCCGCGACGGCGGCTACCTGTTCATGACCCTGATCTCACCGCTGGTGATGTATCTGGTGTTCACCAACCTCAATGTGACGGGACAGGAGCACCATGACACGGCGATCTACACGATGGTCGGCATGGCGGGTTTCGGCGCGGTCGGCGCGGCACTGACCAACGGGGTCGGCATCGCCGAGGACAAGTCCGTCGGCTGGATCCGGCAGCTGCGGCTGCTGCCGCTCGCTCCCCTTCAGGTCGTGTTGGCCCGGACGTTGTGCGCCATGGTGGTCGCCCTGCCGCCGATCTTGGCGGTCTGCCTGGCAGGCGGCCTGGTCACCGGGGTGTCCCTGGGCATAGGCCAGTGGGCTGCGATCGTGGGACTGCTGTGGCTGGGCATCGGCCCGATCGCGGTGCTCGGGCTGGGCATCGGCTACCTGTTCGACGCGCAGAAGGCCCAAGGGGCCGCCGCCGTCGGCTACCTGGGGCTGTCCCTGATCGGCGGCCTCTGGTTCCCGATCTCCGCGTTCCCGCACTGGGTGGCGTCGATCTCGCCGCTGACCCCCGTCAACCGGTACGGCGAGCTGGGCTGGCGGATCGCTGACGGCGCCTACCCGTCGATGACCGGCGTGGCGATCCTGGCCGGCTGGTTCGCCGCCTTCGCCGCCTTCGCGGTGTACGCCTACCGGCGCTCGGCCCGTACGGCCTGACGGGAGAATGACGCCATGGTGAGCAGCAACCGGCGGGTCCCTGAGGTCGATCTCGACCGGGTGGACGACAAGGGCCCTGGCCCGGGTCCGTTCTACTTCTGGCTGATCCTCGCGGTGTGGCCGGCCCGGGACGTGTTCGACGGCAAGAGCCACCCGGCGTGGCTGGCGGTGGGTGCTCTCCTGTTGTGCGCCGCCCTCTACGTGGGTGTGGTCTGGTCGAGCTTCACGGCACGCGTGAGCCTGCGGACGGCCCGCTGGCTGCTCGCCGCGCTGACAGTTCTCATCGCGGTGAGCGCCTACGGGTTCGGCGGCCGCTGGTTCGTGCTCTTCCCGATGCTCGGCGTCCCCTGCGGAGTCGTGGTCGGCCATCTGGTGAACCGGACGGGCGAGCTGGCGATGGTCGTGGTCGTCGGCGGAGTCTCATGCCTCGCCGCGCTGGTCACCTGGGCCGCCGGGGCATCGGGCGGCGACATCTGGAGTGCCTTCTACGGGTCAGGAACCGCCGGCGTCGTCACCGGGGTCATCCTGCGGCTGGCGACCGTCGTCTCCGTGCTCAAACAGACCAGGGAGGAGTTGGCCCGGACCGCCGTCACCGAGGAGCGGCTGCGCTTCGCCCGCGATCTGCACGATCTGCTCGGCCATACGCTCTCGCTCATGGTGGTGAAGGCGCAGGCCGTACGGCGGCTGGCCACCCGCGACCCGGCGCTGGCGGCCGAGCAGGCAGCCGATATCGAGACCGTCGGCCGACAGGCCCTCACCGAGATACGCCAGGCGGTGACCGGCTACCGCGGCCGGGGCCTGGCCGCCGAACTGGACGGCGCCCGCACCGCACTGACCGACGCCGGCATCTCACCGATCATCCGGCAGGAGGGTCCACCACTGCCGCCCGAGGGGGATGCTCTGCTCGGCTGGGTCGTCCGGGAGGGGGTCACCAACGTGATCCGGCACAGCGGCGCGCGGAACTGCGAAATCGATGTCCGACACGACGGTGGGACGGCCACCGTGGAGATCCGAGATGACGGCACCGGCGAGCCTTCAGCTGGCCCCTGGGGCGGCCCCTCAACCGGACATGGGCTGGACGGACTCGCCGAACGCATGGCGGCCGCCGAAGGAACGCTCGATGCGGCACCGCGCAGAGGCGGCGGGTTCCGGCTGCAGGCTACTCTGCCGATCGAGCCGTCCACGGCGGCTCGGCATCAGAAAACGCCCGACCATGCGTGCTGAGGGGACCCCAGTGAAGGGAAGCATGTGATCCGGATCTTGCTGGCCGAGGATCAGGGCATGATGCGCGGCGCCCTGGCGATGCTGCTGAGTCTGGAGGACGACCTCGAGGTGGTCGCCCAGCTCGGGGCAGGCGATCAGGTGCTCGAAAAGGCGATGGAGGTCCGTCCGGACGTCGCGCTGCTCGACATCGAGATGCCCGGCCGCACCGGCCTCGACGTGGCGGCCGATCTGCGTGCCAAGCTGCCGTCCTGCAAGGTCCTGATCCTGACGACATTCGGCCGGCCGGGCTATCTGCGCCGGGCGATGGAGGCCGGGGCGAGCGGCTTCCTGGTGAAGGACGGGCCCGTCGAGGAACTGGCCGCCGCGATCCGCCGGGTGCTCGCCGGGGAGATGGTGGTCGACCCCGTACTGGCCGCCGCGGCGCTGTCCACCGGCCCGAATCCGCTGACCGACCGGGAACGGGACGTGCTCTCGGCCGCCGCGGACGGCTCCACGGTCGCCGACATCTCGGGGCGTCTGCACCTGTCGGAGAGCACCGTACGCAACTACTTGTCCGCGGCCATCCAGAAGACCGGCTCCCGCAACCGCATCGAGGCCGTCCAGTTCGCCCGCCACAACGGCTGGCTCTGACCCCCCGTGATCAGAGGGCTCAGAGGGCTCAGAGGAGGGTGAGCTGGCCTTCCCCCGCGCGGGGGCCGCGGTGCTTCTTGAGGTGCTTCCACTGCGGCAGGTCGTCGAGGTAGGACCAGGACAGCCGGTGGTGGCGGGTGGGCCCGAACGCGGCCAGGGCCTGCTGGTGGACCGGCGACGGATATCCCGCGTTTCCTTCGAAGCCGTAGCCCGGATGCCGGGGTGCCAGATCGGCCATCAACCGGTCCCGGTGCACCTTGGCCAGCACGGAGGCGGCCGCCACCGACACCGAGCGCTGGTCGGCCTTGATCTCGCAGCGCACCGGCCAGCCCCCGCCGGGACCGCGCTCACCTGGGGAGACGACCCCCCAGGACCCCCCGATGTAGTTGTGATTACCGTCCAGCAGCACCGCGTCCGGTCGTTGCGGAAGGGTCTCCAGAGCGCGTACGGCGGCGCGCCGCAGCGCCTTGGTCATCCCGAACTCGTCGATCTCCTCGGGCCCGGCCGCGCCGAAGGCATACGACACCAACCAGCCCGGCAGCACCTTGGCGAAGGCCTCCCGATGGCGGGCGGTGAGCAACTTGGAATCGGTCAGCCGCACCGGATTCCCGGCCGGTCTGGGCAGCTCGGGCGGTGCGCTCAGATCGGTGATCGCCGCGCAGACGATCACCGGTCCCGCCCAGGCGCCACGGCCGACCTCATCGACCCCCGCGATCCTCAGCGCCCCGGCCGCGACGAGCTGTTCCTCGATCTCATAGCCCGCGGCCGTCAGCTGTACCTCTGCCAGCGGGAGATCATCGTCGAGTCCGGGCAGCAGCCGCTCGGTCACGCGGTCTCCCTGACGAATGAGGCGATCTCCTGGCCGAGCCGCTCCCCCGCGTCCTCCTGGAGGAAGTGCCCGGCGCCCTCCAGCGTGGGATGGGTCAGCCCCTGAGCACCCGGGATCATCTGGGCGAAGATCGGCGCCATCGCACCGGTGATCGGGTCCTTGTCGCCGAAGGCCACCAGAAACGGCTTGGCCCACTGGTTGAGCACGTCCCAGGCCAGGCGGTTGGCGGGGGCCTCCGGGTCGTCCGGCTCGGCGGGCACCAACCCCGGCATGGCCCGCGGCCCCGCCTTGTACGACTCGTCAGGGAAGGGTGCGTCGTAGGCGGCCTTCACCTCGTCCGTCAACGCCGTCTGGCACCCCGACTGGATGCCACGGGCGATGTCGAAGGTCGGTGCGGTGCGCACCGATTCGCGGAACCGCAGCCAGATCTCCGGCATCGGGAAGTCGCCGGTGGGCAGCCCTGTGTTGGCCGCGACGATCCGGGCGAAGCGATCGGGATTCTCGACGGCCAGCCGAAGCCCGATCAATCCACCCCAGTCCTGCCCGACCAGCGTCACATCCCGCAGATCCAGGACGTCGAAGACCAGAGAACGCGTCCATTCGATATGCCGGGCATAGCTATGGTCGGTGATCGCGGCGGGCTTGTCGGAGCGGCCGAAGCCGACCAGATCCGGGGCGACCACCCGCAGCCCCGCGTCCACCAGCACCCGCAGGACGTGCCGGTAGAGGAACGACCACGACGGCTCACCGTGCAGCAGCAGCACCACCGGGCCCGCGCCTTCGTCGACATAGGCCATCCGCAACATCCCCCCGTCCCCGTCGGGCACGTCGGCGTAACGAGGCTCGTACGGGAAGTCGGGAAGACCTTCGAAGCGCTCCCCCGGGGTCCGCAAGATGTGCATCGGGCCATGATGTCATTGACCTCCTCCCTGCCCTCAAGAACTCCGCCCAAGACGTTCCAGTGAACGTTTGCGCCCAGGACACTGGCTGATGAGCGCCGAACGGTGCTCGCGGACCGATCTTTAGATGAAGAATGTCCGGTGTGACGCTCTCCGAGACCCGCTGGCCGGGCCACCTGCGGCCGTACCAGCTGACGGCCCTGGAGGCACTGGATACCGGCTGGGCGGCGGGCCGGCACCGCGCCTGGGTGGTGCTTCCGCCAGGGTCGGGAAAGACACTGGTCGGTCTGGAGGCGGCCCGCCGGCTGAGTCGGAAGACCGTCGTCTTCGTGCCGAACACCGCGATCCAGAGCCAGTGGGCCGCGCACTGGAAAGGGTACGGAGGCAAAGCCGGGATCACCCGAGACCTGGGTAACGACGTCAACGTCCTCACCTACCAGTCGCTGGCGGTATTCGACGCCGACGCCGAGACCGACGAAGAAGGCCGGGAACGCGGCCTGATCCGGCTGCTGCACGACAACGGCCGGGAACTCATCGCCGCGCTGCGGGCCGCAGGGCCGCTCACGCTCGTCCTGGACGAATGCCATCACCTGCTGGACGTGTGGGGACGGCTGCTCGCCGAGGTGCTGGACCAACTGCCCGACGCGCTCGTCATCGGGCTCACCGCCACCCCGCCAGCCGTGCTGACCCCGGAGGAGGCGAAGCTGGTCGACGCCCTGTTCGGCGTGCCGGTCCTCGGCGCCTCCATCCCGGCGCTGGTCCGGCAGGGCTACCTCGCCCCGTTCACCGAGCTGGCCTGGCTGACCACGCCCACTCCGGTGGAGGCCGCCTATATCGCCGGTGAGGCGCAGCGGTTCGCCGAGTTGACCACCGATCTGCTCGAGCCGGGCTTCGCCACCGTCGCGTTCCTGGAATGGCTCGACGCCCGACTGGTCAGCCGTACGGCCTCGACCGGCGAACCGGTCGACTGGGACCGGATCGCCAAGGATGAACCGGCCGTCGCGGCAGCGGCGCTGCGCTTTCACCACGCCGGGCTGCTGGAGCTGCCGCCGGGTGCCCGGCTACGCGAGGAGCACAGGCACTCTCCGGCCGCCGAGGACTGGGTCGCGCTGCTCGGCGACTACGTCCGGCACTGCCTGCTGCCCAGCGCCCATCCCAAGGACACCGACGCGGTCGAGGCGATCAAACGAGCGCTGCCCGCGGTCGGCTACCAGCTCACCAAGCGCGGCATCCGCTCCGCCCGCTCCCCCGTCGACCGGGTGCTCGCCCGCAGCGCCGCCAAGACCCACGGCGCCGTGGAGATCGCCGCCGCCGAGGCCGCCGCGCTCGGCGACCGGCTACGCTGCCTGGTGCTCTGTGACCACGAGCGGGCCGGAGCGACCCTGCCCGCCCGGCTGCGCGACGTCCTCGACGCCGAAGCCGGGTCGGCCTGGCTGATGCTGGAGAACCTGGTCGCCGATCCCCGGACCCGATCGTTGAACCCCATGCTCGTCACCGGCCGTACGGTGGCCGCGTCCGAGGAGACGGCCCGTTCCTTCGCTGGAGGCGACCTGACGATCGAGCCGGTCGGCGGTGGCCTCGCCCTGATCACCGGCTCGTGGAGCTCGCGCACGTGGGTGCCCCGGGTGACGGCCTTCTTCGAGTCCGGGCGGTGTCAGGTGCTCGTCGGCACCCGGGCACTTCTCGGCGAGGGCTGGGATGCCCGGGGCGTCAACACCCTCATCGACCTCACCACCGCGACCACCCCGACCTCCGTGGTGCAGACCCGCGGCCGGGCTGTGCGGCTCGACCCGACCTGGCCGGAGAAGACGGCCAGCACCTGGACCGTCGTCTGCGTGACCGACCGGCATCCCAAGGGGGCGGCCGACTGGGGCCGGTTCGTCCGCAAGCACCACGGTTATCTCGTCGCCACCCCGGACGGCGAGATCGTCTCCGGTGTCGCGCACGTCGACCCATCGTTCTCGCCTTACTCGCCGCCCCTGGTTGAGTCCTTCGACGCGGTCAACGCGGCGATGCTGATGCGCGCGCAGGACCGGCCGGCGACCCTGGCCGCCTGGCGGCTGGGCTCACCGTTCCGGGACGAGCTCGTGCACACCGTACGGGTCCGTACCGCCCGAACGGCCGAGATCGTCGCGGCGCAAGACCGGCCGCCCGGTCCGCCCGAAGCGGTGCCGGCCGAACGCTGTGCGCAGCCGGCCCCCGACTCGTGGTCCGCGGGACCTGCCGACCCGGTGGAGACCATGTGGTTCGCCGGGGGCGCCGCCACGCTGCTGTCCGGTGCCGCCCTGATCGGCTTGATGGTGAACGGAAGCGGAAGCGCCTACCTGGAGCATCTGGCCGAGGTGATCACGGCGTTGCTGGCCGTGCTGGGTATCGGCTGGGGGGTCACGGTCCGGCTCCCCCAGACCCGCGCCGCCCGCCGGCTCGACGAGCTCTCCGCCGGGCCGTCCGCCGAGCTCTTCGCCTATGCGGTGGCCGACGGGCTGGCCGCGGCGGAACTGTCCCGGCGCGGCGCCGAGGGCGTGACGGTGCGGCCCGAGCCGGATGGCACCTACCGGTTCGCGCTCGCCGACGTCGACGCCGCCACCTCGGAGCGGTTCGCGGAGGCGCTGGACGAGGTGCTGTCCCCTATCGCCAATCCGCGTTACGTGGTGCCCCGCTATGTCGTGGGCACCCGTACGGGGGGTGACCGGCAGCGGCGCGCCCGTGCCTGGCTGCGCGACCGGGCGGAGGCCGACGGGGTCGTCTACCATGCGGTGCCGTCGGTGTTCGGGCAGAACCGCAAGCGCACCGAGGCGTTCGTGCGCGCCTGGAACACCTGGGTGTCCGGCGGCTCGGCGGTCTACGCGGCGTCGCCGGAAGGCGCGGGCGTGCTGGCCACCCATCGCGGCGAGGACCCGTTCGCGGCCACCACACTGCTCCGGGTCGCGTGGGACTAGGACATGCCCTGGCGGTGGCTACTTGCTGCCGGTGGTCCATTTGAATCCCCAGCCGAACTCCTGGTCGACGAGTTGCTTGCCGCCGACCCGGCCCTGGTTGGGGTAGTAGCGGGCCACCCGGTGCACCACCAGTTCGCCGCCGACGTTCTCGATGAGCGCGATGACCGCCGTACGCGCCTGGACGTCGCACTCGTCCAGGAACATCTCGATCGGTGGCGCGCCCTGGGGATAGAGGGTGGCCACCGCGTTGAGGCCGGCGAAGGTGTCGGCTCCCTCATAGATGTGCGCGAGCACCAGCAGCCGCCGGAACTCGGCGCTGTGGCCGAGGTTGATGGTGAGGTTCTCGCCCGCCGCCACCTCGCCCGTCCGATCGTCTCCGTCCAGGTGTACGTACGGTGGGCGTTCGAGGTGCCCGAACTTGTGCGCCAGCGGATCGATCATGCCCTTGGAGCCGTCCTGCAGCTCCCACATGCAGCACAGGTCCAGGTCGAGGCCATGACTCGTGGGGCCCTTGGCGAACCGGCCGGCCGGGCGGCTCTGGCCCTGCGGAATGCTCCAATTGAGGTTGACCCGCATCGCGCCGGAGGTCGCGCCCTGCTTGGTCAGGGAGACCGACGGCCTCGCCTTGGTCAGTGTGACCTTGGTCAGCCGCACCGGCGTGGCGGGCTGCCGAAGAGGTTGCGGCGTCTGACCGGTCGGCTGGAGGTCGGGAGCACCGTGCGTCCTCGATGACCGTGCGGGCAGTGCCGGCGACGGCCCTTCGACACTGATGCCGAAGTCCGTGGCCAACCCGGCCAGGCCGGTGTCATAACCCTGGCCTACGGCCCGGAACTTCCAGGCTCCCTGCCTGCGGTAGAGCTCGCCCAGCACGAACGCGGTCTCGGTAGTGGCGTCAGTGCTGTCGTAACGAGCTACCTCGTTCCCGGTGGCGAGATCCAGGACCCGGATCTGCAGGCCCGGAAACTGCCGAAAGGTCCCGCCGTCCGCGGAGGCCGCGATCACCACGGTCTCCACCTCGGCCTCCACATCGGTCAGATCGACGACCAGCGCGTCCCGGACCTCCGCGCCCTCGTGCCGCTTGCCCTCATATCTGATCGCCCCCGCGGGGTGCACCGGCTGGTTGTAGAAGACCAGGTCATCGTCCGAGCGCACCTTGCCGTTCATCAAGAGCAACGCCGACGCGTCGGCATCGGGCACACCCTGACCGCTACGCCAGCCAAGCTCGACCCGCACCGTCCGCGTCGGCACCGGCACGTTGGCGCCCTTTTGCATCGACATGATCTCCCTCGCCCGTCAGTTCCTCCCAACCTAGAGGGCTGCTCTGCATCCGGTCACGCCGGAAGTCACTCCGAATCTCTCTGAAACGAACCGCTGTATCCCCGCGTCAAAGGAAACGGACGTATATTTCACGATCACACAACACTCGATCAATCCGGCTGGACGATGGACCCCCACCCATCGGATCATCCGTGGAACGGGTGTTCACCCCACGGAAGGGAACGGTCATGCGCACTCGGCCGCTGTACGACGTCGTGGCATTGCTGGCCCGGCTCGGAGTCGGCGTCGTGTTCATCGCGCACGGCTGGCAGAAGATCCAGGTCGGGGTCACCGCGACCGCCCACAACTTCGACCATCTGGGCGTGCCTGTACCGACGGCCGCCGCCGTATACGCCACGTTCGTGGAACTGCTCGGCGGGGCCGCCCTCATCCTCGGGCTCGGCCTGCCCGTCGCGGGAGTTCTGCTCTTCGCCGACATGCTGGGGGCCTTCGTCTTCGTCAATGCCAAGCACGGCATCTTCGTCACCGACCAGGGCGCGGCCAAGGAGGGCTTCGAGCTGGTGCTCGTGCTGGGTCTGGCGAGCCTGCTGTTCGCCGCCGGTGCCGGTGGCCGCCTCACACTCGACAGCCGGATCTTCCCGCGCCGCACCGCCCTGGCCGCCGCCACCAAGGAACCTCCTGGCATCGCCGCACCCGAGTCGGTGCCGCCGGTGGTCGCGCCCTCGAGCGCGGAGACCACGGTCGAGGTGCCGCGGCTGGCCGCCGACATCGTCGATGACACCGCTCGCGACACCCTCGTCGTCGGGCGTAAGAGGCCCAAGAAGCCCACCGGCGGCAACCCCTGACCCGGTAACTTCGTCCGCGTGAGCAAGGCGAAACTCGAACAGCGCGTCGTCACCGCCGCAGAGGCCGCGCTGGCACGGCAGAAGTACGTATCCCCTCTCGATGTGCTATCCGGGATCGGCTGGCTGCCGCTGAACCTGGTCGATCACTGGCGGCAGGGCCGCATCGACCACCTCGAGAAGGTCCTCACGGCACACCCGGACCGGCTGGGCACCGCATTGCAGCGGTTCCTCCGCTGGGTCGAGGACTCCGGGCTACAGCCCAGCGAGACCGAGTACGTCGCGGCCACCCGGGACCGCAGGCCGCTGCGCTTCACCAGCTCCGGCGACCCCGAGCTCGAACGGGTCTACCGTACGCACTGGATGTCCCCCGAGCTTTCCGACGCCCGGCGCAAACAGCTCACCGAACGGCAGAGCAAGGCGCCGGATCTGCTCGTCGTACTGCCCGTCAAAGACTGGACCTGCACGGAGTGCGCCGGCACCGGCGACTTCCTGATCATGGAGGACCCCGGGCCGCTCTGCCTCACCTGCGCCGACCTCGACCACCTGGTCTTCCTGGCGGCCGGCGACGCCGCCCTCACCCGCCGGGCCAAGAAGGCCAGCGGCCTGGCGGCCGTGGTCGTACGGTGGAATCGCTCTCGTAGGCGCTATGAGCGGCAGGGCATCCTCGTCGAGGAGGTGGCCCTAGAGCAGGCCGAGGAGCAGTGCCTGGCCGATTCGGACATACGGGAGCGCCGTCGCGAGCGGGACCAGGAACGCCGCGCCGGCGAGGACCTGGAACTGCAGGCCCGGATGGCCGAGAAGATTGTGCTGCGGTTTCCCGGCTGCCCCGACGACAGGGCGAAGGCGATCGCCCGCCACACCGCCACGCGCGGCAGCGGCCGGGTCGGGCGCTCCGCGGCCGGCCGAGCCTTGGACGACGAGGCGCTCCGGCGGGCCGTCATCGCCTCCATCCGGCATGAGGACACCTCCTACGACGAGCTGCTCATGTCCGGCATCCCCCGGAACCTCGCCCGCGAGCAGATCCGGGACGGCATCGACCGCGTCCTGGCCGCCTGGTCCCGTTCAGGCTGACAGCTGTGTCGTCGGCTCCAGGAGCCGACGGATCTCTCGTACGGCCACGCGGCCGGCTCGGTTCGCGCCGATCGTGCTGGCGGACGGCCCGTAACCGACCAGCTGCACCCGGGGGTCCGCCACCACGCGCGTGCCCTCGACCCGGATGCCGCCTCCTGGCTCGCGCAGCCGCAGCGGTGCCAGATGGTCGATCGCCGGGCGGAACCCGGTGCACCAGAGGATCACACCGGCCTCCTGCTTCCGGCCATAGCCCCAGACCACGCCGTCCGAGGTGATCCGCTCGAACATCGGGAGCCGGTCCAGCACTCCGCTGGCGATCGCCGCCTTCACCTCGGGGGTGGCGGGATAGCCGGTGGCACTGATCACACTGCCCGGCGGGAGGCCCTTCCGGACCCGCTCTTCGACGCGGGCCACCACCTCGCGCCCCCGGCTCTCGTCGAAGGGTCCGTCGTCGAAGACCGGCGGCCGGCGGGTGACCCAGGTGGTGGTCGCCACCTCCGAGATCTCCATGAGCAGTTGCACCGCCGAGGCCCCGCCGCCCACGACCACCACATGCTCGCCCGCGAACTCGACGCGGCTGCGGTAATCGGCGGTGTGCAGCTGGCGTCCCCGGAACGACTCCTGGCCGGGGTAGTACGGCCAGAACGGGCGATCCCAGGTCCCGGTCGCGTTGATCAGTGCGCGGGCGCCCCAGGTACCCGCCGAGGTCTCCACCAGCAAACGCTCGTCCGGTCCGTTGCGGACCGCCCGGACGTCCACAGGACGGCGGACCTTGAGGTCGAAGGCGCGTTCGTAGTCCTCGAAGTACCCCGAGACGACCTCGGACGAGGGCCGGCGCGCATCAGGTTGCCTCAACGGCAAGCCAGGAAGATCGTGGATGCGATGCGTGGCGCCCAAGGTCAGCGACGGCCATCGATGCTGCCAGGCGCCGCCCGGTCGTGGGGCGTGGTCCAGGACGACGAAGTCCGCATCCGCCCGCAAACCGGCCCTGCGGAGAAAGTAGGCGCTGGACAGCCCTGCCTGCCCGGCGCCGATCACCATCACGTCCGTCTGGCGGGCGGAAGTCTCTGTGAGCACGCCGGTACCAACCGCCTGGGTCGCGATCAGATTCCCGGCCTACGCGGCCAAGAGACGCAGCCGGTGATCGGGCGCGGCGGCCGCAGTCCACGACGAGACGCCGAGCTTCGGCCGCCGCCAACTGCGCATTTCGACCATCAAACGTCAAAGTTATCTAGAACGGTGCGATGTGAACAATGCGCAGGTAATTGGGATCGCATTTCACGTACCAGAAGCCACACGGTCGTCACGACCGACCGTCATCACTGAGCCAGATGCCGGGCGTGGCGCCTCATCACACACAACAGGGAATGCCCGTACGGGCTACCCGAAACGGGGGAGACCAATCATGATCGAAGTCCGTGATCTACATAAACGTTATGGTGACAGGCTGGCTGTCGACCATCTGAGCTTTACCTCGAGCCGAATCGGGTGACTGGTTTCCTGGGGCCGAACGGTGCGGGGAAGTCGACCACGATGCGGTTGATCCTGGGTCTGGACCGGCCGCACAGTGGTTCGGCGACGATCGATGGCAAGCCGTATGC
>JAOPYO010000248.1 GCA_025964575.1 Actinomycetes bacterium | reverse complement strand
CAGCGGTGACAGCCACAACGCCGCAAAGGCTCAGCGCGACGAGCGCAGTGGCGGCGCGGAGTGGGGTCCAGTAACGCCTCAAGTTCATGGAATCCTCAGACTGCGTGGATCGCGGGGGAGCAGGGGATGAGCCCAGTAGCCAGATCCGAAAATTCCGGTATCTCTGTTTACGCCCGGCATATACGCATGAGACCCCAGGCCGGTTGCAAGCCCAGCCAAGGTTTTTCAATAATCTCTGGCCTGTGGGTGCCCGTTTCGCGCGTGCCCAGATCGCAGCCGGAATCGAGCTGTCCGCAGATTCCGGCGCGGCCCGGCCCTCAGCGAGTAGATTGTCCTTGGTCGAGTCACGCAGCCCTGCGCTGGTGCCGCAGTGGAGTTGACATTGATCACGGTGGGCATGCAGCGCAGATCCGCATCACTACAGGTCACGAGCTGGATGAGGTTCTCGGCACAGCCACCGCAGCAACGTTGCGGGCGTCACTATGAAGGCGCCCCAGTTGGCCCGCGGCAGCATCCGCGACAACGCGGCCAGCAGCACCCGATCGGCGGGTTGCAGGGCGGGACGGTTCACCTGGCGGCGCAACACCGCCAGCTGATGACGCAACACCACGATTTCGATGCCTTGGCCGTATCCCCGCGGACTCGCAGCCATCATGCCCAGCGTGTTGCGCGTCAGGCTGTACAGCAGCGACCGCACCATAGCGATCCAGCCTGCCCGACCGTCACATGATCCCGTCGGGATATCAGCAGGTCACCGCCCGAATCGGGATTCTGAAGCCCCACAGGTTCACCCCGAACGGCCGGGCGTTCCTGGCGGCGTTGCTGCACCGGCTGCCAGCGCAGGTGCTGCATCGTCTGCGGCTGCTGGTGCGCCCGGACACGGTGCTGCGCTGGCATCGTGACCTGGTCGCATGCCGGCACGCCGTTGCCCCACCAGGGTTGCGCAAGGTCACCTTCGGTGATCGCTCTCCGGCCAGGTCGCTCGCTGCTGGTGAGAGGATCATGACGGGGATGATCGGTTTTCCGCCGGGGCGTTGATGGACGGCATGATCATTCTTGTCGCTCGTTCGTCACTGGATCATGAATGCCTCAGCGACACGAGGCGGGATCCGCCGGCGGAGGGAGCGCGCCTCTGACCAGTACTTTAGTGCGAAATCAGCGATCAGTTGAAAGCCTGCTCGACTTGATCTCACCCGCGCCCGGTCGGCAGGGACTGAGTGGTTCCCCTCGGCACCAGCCTCTCCTGTTATCCATGGTGGACGGGATTACCGTGCAGGTCACCCTCGCCGCAGGGCCAGGCGCCGGTGTCCAGTGGAGCCAGATCGGTGCGGGCGATGACGAGGGCGCTGTCGCCCCTGGCCCACTCTCCGGTGAGGATGAAGAACAGCCGTCCGCCCTCCAGCAGCAGCATCCGATCAACTCCCTCGCCTTCACCTTCGTACAGGGTGCGGACGTGGAGGCCGGGATCGATGATCTGGAGCGTGCCGTCGCGCCAGAACGCCGCCCGGCCGTCGCCGCTCAGCACCGGGCCGGCGGTGTAGTAGCCGGGCAGGTACGGGCCGTCGGTCATGCTGCCGTCGCGATGGAGTCGCCGGACCCGGCGGGTCGAGGAGTCGGCGTTGTCCAGCTCGACGACGCGGATCCGACCCCGGCTGCTGACCAGCAACTTTCCCTGGCTGGGCCACTCGGCCACCATGGCGCCGTCCCGGTCGTACAGCCAGGTCGAGAACGCACCGTACCCCTGTGTCCCAACCAGGAACCTGCCCTGCCCGGCGATCGCCCGCTCACCTGTCGGGTGCGGCGGCGTCACCCCGACGAGCGTCCCTGTCGCCAGGTCGAGGAAGAAGCCCATGCCGATACCGCTGGACCAGTCGGTGTAGGTGGCCAGGACCCGGTCCGCCGAGACCAACAGCCCGGCCCAGCGTTCCGGAGCCAGATCCCTCGGCCGCCACGGCGGCTTGGGTTCCACCTGCCAGTCGTTGACCGTGCTCATCTCGACGACGCCGTCGTACGACAGGCGCGCGTCGGGCAGTCCGGTCGACCAGCGACTCGTGCCCGATCCGTCGGTGCGTTGCAGGCGCGCGTTGCGGTACGGGCGGCTCGTCCACGCCACCAGGAACCCGTCCGGCAGGACGACGAAGGTCCCGATCCGCTCATCGAACGCGCATGAGAACTCCACTCGCCGGCCCGGCGCACCCGACATCGCCGTCTCCACCAGTGCGCCGCCGTCGGCCAGCCAGACACCACCATCCGGCGCGACGCGCATCTGCCCGCCCGCCGTGCCAAGGGGCCTGCTCCAGCGCACCCGTCCGTCCAGGTCGACTGCGTGCAGAACGGTCCCCGACTCCGTACCGCACACGACGTACACCGGCCCTGTCGCGGCGGCGGCGGCCAGGGGACCGGGCCGCCCCGGCAGATCCACACGTTCGATCCTCGTCACGACGGCGATCGTCTCGGTCCTGGCCCCCGTCGGCAACCCCGCATACCTCCCAGAAAGCGCCTGTCAGAGGAGCGGTAGAAACGATCTACGTACGGAACGCGCGCTCATCGGCAAGAGAGGATGGCCAGTGTTGATCGGCTGTCTGTCGCTGGTCACCGAGCGTTGGCCGGCCCGTCGAGTCTCACGGCTTCCTGAGGATCGCGTCTGGTGTCTCCGAGCGGCCCTGCGGTGCTGCCTGAGCTCTCGCCGTTCTCTCGCAGGCGAGCCGACCCTGTGCAGGCTCGGCCATGCTTGTCTGTGCACCGATGGCTCGTCCGCCGAGGCCGTGGCTGGGTACTGCTGCCGGTTAGCCGACGTCGCCTGCCGTGCCATGCCGCTCCCAGCCACGGCATGCTTCTTTCCGCTGTCGGCCGTACCGCTGGTGTCAGTGCTCTGCGACGCCTCACGCAGGCTGTTCCTGAGCGAGCTGGGCCGGCAGGGTTGGAACTGGATGCTGTCCACCACCAACTACTGCGGCAGGGACT
>JAOPYO010000233.1 GCA_025964575.1 Actinomycetes bacterium | reverse complement strand
TCCACAAGCATCCGAATCTCAAGGTGGCGCTGTCGGAAGGCGGGATCGGCTGGATCCCCTACTTCCTGGAGCGCTGTGACTACGTCGGGAAGAAGCACCGCTACGACCAGAACGTCAACCAGGAGGCTGTGCCCTCGGACCTGTTCCGCAAGCACATCTACGGCTGCTTCATCGAGGACCCGTCCGGAGTGAACAACCGCTACGAGATCGGCATCGACAACATCACCTGGGAGTGCGACTACCCGCACTCCGACTCCTTTTGGCCGGAGAGCCGCAAGCGGGCCGCAGAAGTGCTGGCCGAGGTCCCGGACGAGGAGGCACACAAGATCGTCGAGCTCAACGCACGGCGCGTGTACAACTTCCCCGACGTGGTGACGGCAACCTGAGCGGAGGCGGACATGGCTGAGTCGCGGATCGAGCAGCTTCCGCAGGACGACTGGTTCGATCAGGACCTGCTGACCAGGCAGGAGGCGGCGGGCCGCCTGGCCGAGAAGATCGATGAGATCACCGGGCGGCTGGCGGAGCTGGGCAAGGCGGGCGGTGCGGCCGACGCCGAACCGGAGACCGCCGAACTCAACCGGCGGCTGGCCGCGCTGCAGAACGCGCACGCCGCCCTGCAGAACTGACACTGGCCACTCTGATCGGCCCGGCACCGACCGGGCCGGTCAGAGTGGCCGTACGCCGGAGACGAGTTCGTCGGACCGGTCCGCCGCCAGGTGGACGCGACGGTCAGCGCCCTCACCGCTCTCACTGAGATTGATACCCCTGGCAGTCCCGGAGGCCGGATGGACTTCACATTGAGCGACGAGCAGCAGGAACTGCGGCGGACCGTCCGGTCCTTCCTCGATCACAGGTCGCCGGAGGCCGAGGTCCGCCGCCTCATGGCGGACGAACGCGGCCATGACGCCGCGACCTGGCAGCTGATGGCCGGCCAGCTCGGCCTGCACGGCCTCGCCCTGCCCGAGGAGTACGAGGGCGCTGGCTGCGGCCTGGTGGAGCTCGGCGTGGTCCTCGAGGAGATGGGACGCGCCCTGCTGTGCGGTCCGTTCTTCTCCACGGTGGTGCTCGCCGCGACCACCCTGCTGTTCGTCGACGACCGGGAGGCCTGCAAGGACCTGCTGCCCGGGATCGCTTCCGGGGAGACGGTGGCGACACTCGCGCTGGTCGAGGACTCCGGATGCTGGGACGAGGCCGGGATAGGTCTCGCGGCGGAACAGGCGCCCGGCGGGTGGCGGCTGAGCGGCCGGAAGAACTACGTGCCCGATGGGCACCTGGCAGATGTGGTGCTCGTGGCGGCCCGTACAAGCGCGGGGGTGAGCCTGTTCGCCGTGGACGGCGAGGCCCCGGGGCTCGTGCGGGAACCGCTGCGGACCCTGGACCTGACCCGCAAGCAGGCTCTCCTTGAGTTCCGGAGCGTTCCGGCGCGGCTGGTGGGAGAGGAGGGAGCGGCCTGGCCCGCCCTGCGCAAAGCCCTGGACGTCGCGGCGATCGCACTCGCGGCGGAACAGGTCGGCGGGGCCGCCGCCGTCCTGGACATGGCGGTCGGCCATGCGAAGACGCGCGTGCAGTTCGGCCGGCCGATCGGTTCCTTCCAGGCCATCAAGCACAGGTGCGCCGACATGGTGGTCGCTATCGAGTCCGCGCGGGCCACGGCTCACTACGCCCTGTGGGCGGCCGCCACGGGCGCCGCCGACCTACCGCTCGTCGCCAGCGCGACCAAGGCGTACTGCTCACAGGTGTTCACCCGGTGCGCGGAGGCGAACGTGCAGATCCATGGCGGTATCGGTTTCACATGGGAGCACCCGGCACATCTGTATCTCAAGCGGGCGAAGAGCTCGGAGGTGTTCCTCGGCTCCCCATCCCGGCACCGTGAGGCACTGGCGCGGGACGCCGGTTTCCACCCGCACGCCCGGCAGGCACACCCGTCCACCCCGGCCACCAGGAGTATCCCTTGACGATGACACCCGCCGCCTTCGCCGAGCTGGTCGCACCGGCGCACACCGCCGTCCTCACCATGGAGCTGCAACGCGGGATCGCCGGTGATCTGGCCCACCTCCCGCAACTGGGGGCGGCCGCACGCGAAAGTGGCGCGATCGCGGCGGCCGGGCAGCTCTGCCGGGACGCCAGGCAGGCCGGCGTACGAGTCGTGCACTGCACGATGGAGCAGCGCCCGGACGGGGCCGGTTACGCGGCCAACGCGCGGTTGCTGGCCATGTGGAACAAGATCCGGGCCGATGCGGGCCGCCGGGGCATCGAGATCGGCAGCCCGGAGGCCGAGCTGCTGCCCGAGCTCGCGCCGGCCGAACAGGACATCGTCGTGCCCAGGTCTAGCGGGCTGACACCGTTCATGCTCACCGGACTGGACCAGATCCTGCGCAATCTGGGAGTCCGCACCGTCGTGGTAGTCGGTGTCTCGGCCAACATCGGGGTGACCGGACTGGTGATCGAGGCGGTCAACCGCGGCTACGACGTGGTCCTGCCGCGTGACGCGGTGGCGGGCGTGCCCGCGGAGTACGCCGACGCCGTCATCGACCTCTCGCTCTCGCTCCTCGCCAGGGTCGTCACGACGGCAGACCTGGCCGGAACCTGGCGTACCGATCCGGTCGGGTGACGGCCGGTGCGATCCGCGCGTCAGTCGAGCAGGTCGAGCACGGTCTTGCCGCCCGCCGCGTTCACGGCGTCGTCGGCCGCGGTGATGTGGAGTGCCCAGAGCCGCTCGGCCTCGTCGGCTTCGCCCGCCTCGATGAGGTCGACCAGCTTGGCGTGGGTCCGGTGGGCCTTGCGGGACTGCGCCTTGCGGACGCTGGAGTCCGGATCGGCGGCCAGATGAGAGGCGTTGGCCCGGTCGACGATGTAGCGGAGCATCCTGCTGAGCAGGATGAGCGTCTGGTTACCGGACAGCTCGACGAGCTGGGCGTGGATGGCGTCCGGCGCGTCGACGAGGGTCATCGGGTCGTCCATCGCGGCCTTCACGGCCGCGAGCGCCTCGCGAAGCCGGGCGATGTCGGCGGCCGTGTGCTTGGCGGCGACCATGCGCACACAGGGCGGTTCGACGACGGCACTGGCGCGGTAGACATCGGCCAGGGTCGCGCCGCGGTATTCCAGGATGAGTCCCGCGTAGCGGGCGGCGACGTCGGCGTCGGGCGCGGCGACCCTGGCACCGCCATGCGCACCGCGCCTGACGTTGATCAGTCCCTCGGACTCGAGAACCCGGAAGGCCTCCCTCAGCGTCGGCCGGGAGACCCCGAACTGCTCCATCAGCAACGTCTCGGACGGAAGCGCGTCGCCGGGCTTCAGCTCTCCGCGGATGATCTGACGTCGCAAGGACCGGGAGATGAGCTCGGCGGTCTTGGGCACCCGAAGCTGGCGGCCCACGCGCAGACGATCCGCGCCGGGTGCGACCGCACCCGGGTTCGCAGCCCGCGCTGCCTCCGCCATCGGATTCTCCTCGCCTTTCGTGCTCCCGGCCGGAATGGCCGCCCGGGGCGTCACCTCGTGGCAGCTCGTCGCGCTGTGAGAGCCAACGGTTGCCATTCGCGTAAAAAGTTTACCAGGTGTGATGTTGCGTGCTCGGTGACCGATTGTCACACATCCGGTGAGAGTACTCACACGGCCTCGCCCCTCCCGGGTCGCGCGAGGCCTTGCGGCTGAGACAATCAAGTTAAATGATATGTCTATATATATGTTCACGTATGGAGGACGTCATGAGCCCGGTGCCGGAAGATCACGTGTCAGGCCCGGGCAGACGGCCCTCGGATTCGGTCGGACGGCCCGTCTATCGCCGCAGTGTCGGCGTCGAATCGGTCATGGCGGATGACGATCACCTTCGCGTCACCGGTCATCTCCGTGACGAACGGCCGGCCTTGGATGAGGACGGGGCGGACCAGCCGATGGTCGTCCATGACATGAGCCTGTCCCTGACGGTGCGGATCGCCGACCTGGTGGTGGTGGACGTCGTCGCCGACATGTCGTCGTTCCCGCACACCGAGTGCCCGCTCATCGCCTCCCGGTTCGCCGATCTGATCGGCGTGCCCGTCCGCAGGGGGTTCTCCAGGGAACTGAACCGGCGCCTGGGCGGCGTGGCCGGCTGTTCTCATCTGGTGGAGATCGCCCGGTCCATCGCGCCGGTGGTGACGCAGAGCATGCTCAGCGGACGGGTGCCGGTCCGGCGTGACCCGGCGGAGCCCGCGGAGCCGTCTCGGCTGCCGGTGGGCAGCTGTCACCTGTGGCAGCCCGACGGTGTCGCGGTGCGCAAGCTACGTGCCGGATGGGTTCCGGGCGTCGGGCCGCGACCGGTGCCCCCGCTGCGCGTCTTCACCGCCGGGAAGAGGACGGGGACGAGCACCGGATGCCCCGCGGCAGGCCCGGCCGTGGATGCCGCCGGGCAAGAACGGCCGGTCCCCTGATACCGGCGCCCATCCACATCTCAGCAGGAAAGTTTCCATGATCGATCACTCTGGAGCCGGACATGCCTGATGCCGTCATCGTCGCCGCCTGTAGGACCCCGATCGGCACCGCCTTCAAGGGCACGCTCACCTAGGTGCCCGCCACCGAACTGGCCGTCCACGTCATCGAGAACGTGATCAAACGGAGCCAGGTCTCCGTGGACGACTTCGACGACATCATCCTGGGCGAGTCCATGCAGGGCGGCGGTGTGATCGCGCGCGACGCCGCAGTCGCGACCGGGCTGCACGGGGTCCCGGGACTGGCTCACAACCGGCACTGCGCCTCCGGGCTGGCCGCCGTGCAGACCGCAGCCGCGGGCATCCGCGCGGGGATGGACCACGCGGTGATCGCCGGCGGCGCCGAGTCGATCTCCACAGCGCCGCGCGCCCGCCGTCGGACGCCGGGCACCGACGACTGGGAGGACCCGTGGATGCCGCTCTCCCATCCCGACTCCGCCGAGGCCCCGGCCCTGGACATGTCCGTGACCGTCGGCTGGAACACCGCGCAGATCGCGGGCGTGTCCCGTGCGGAGATGGACGCCTGGGCCCTCAACAGCCATGCCAAGGCGGTGCGCGCCATCGACGAGGGTCGCTTCGCCGATGAGATCGTGCCGATCCGCGCGCGCCGCAAGGCCGGCGACGACGTGCTGTTCGACACCGATGAGCACCCGCGACGCGGTGGCTCCTTGGAGAAGATGGGCACGCTGAAGGTACTGCACCCGGAGATCCCGGGCTTCAGCATCACCGCGGGCAACTCCTCGGGCGTCAACGACGGTGCCGCGGCGGTCGTCGTCACCTCCGACGAGTTCGCGCGTGCGCACGGCCTGCGGCCGCTCGCGGTCGTGCGTTCGTGGGCGTCTGTCGGGGTCGATCCGGTCCGTACCGGCCTGGCCCCAATCGAGGCGATTCCGAAGGCACTGGGCCGGGCGGGTCTCACGGTCGGTGACGTCGATCTGTTCGAGATCAACGAGGCGTTCGCGTCCATGTGCGTGGCCACGACA
>JAOPYO010000073.1 GCA_025964575.1 Actinomycetes bacterium | reverse complement strand
CCGACGGACCAGTTCCAGCACTTGCGCGGTCTGGGCGACCCCGAGCGCGGCGGTCGGCTCGTCCAGGACCACGACCTTGCTGTTCCATAGCACCGCCTTGGCGATGGCCACGGTCTGCCGCTGGCCGCCCGAGAGGCTGGAGACGAGCTGGCGGATCGACTTGACGGTGCGGACGGAGAGGCTGTCGAGGGTCTTGGCCGCCATCTCCTCCATCGTCGCCTCGTCCAAAACCAGGCCGCTCTTGCGCTCCCGACCCAGGAACATGTTCTGCACGATGTCGAGGTTGTCGCAGAGCGCGAGGTCCTGATAGACGATTTCGACGCCCAGGGCGGCGGCGTCCCGCGGACTATGCACCTGGACGGGCTCGCCGTTGAAGAAGTACTCACCGGCGTCGATCGGGTAGATACCGCCGATGCATTTGACCAGCGTGGACTTGCCGGCGCCATTGTCGCCGACCAGGGCGGTCACCTCCCCCGGATAGGCGGAGAGGGCGACATCGTGGAGGACCTGCACCGGACCGAAGCTCTTATCGATCCCGCGCAGTTCCAGGACGGGGGTCGCGGACATGTCTGGGGCTCCTCCTTCGGGGGTGGTGGGTGTAGCCATGGGGAAGGAACGGGCTGAGGAGCCCGGCGGCGCGCTCACGAGCACGTCGCCGGGCCCCACGGTGTGGCTACTGAATCCCTGCCGCCGTGCACTTGGCGACGAAGGCGGCGGTGCAGAGTTCCGCCTTGCTGACGAAGCCATCGGTGACGACGTCCTTGACGTTGTCCTTGTAGATGGCCTTCGGCTGCAGCAGGACCGACGGCACGTCACGCTTGCCCTCGGGGTCGTTGGTGGTGCCGTTGGTCTCGCCCTTCTGGCCGCTGGCCAGGGAGATCGCCAGCTTGGCGGTGGCGTCGGCCTCCTGCTTGATCGCCTTGTAGACGGTCATGCACTGGTCGCCGGCGAGGATGTTCTGCAGGCCCTGCACGGTGGCGTCCTGGCCGGTGACCGGGACCTTGCCGTTCAGCTGGTTCTTCTTGAGCACGGAGATCGCGGCGTTGCCGAGGCCGTCGTTGGCGGCCAGAACCCCGGCGATCTTCTTTTGCTTGGTCAGCATCTGCTCGAAGATCGTGCCGCCCTGGACGTTGTCCCAGTCCGGCACCGACTGGTCGGGGCCCTTGATGTAGTCGCCGGAGGCGTACTTCGGCTTCAGCACGCTGTCGTAGCCGTTCTTGAACAGCGTCGCGTTGTTGTCGGTCGGCGAGCCGTTGAGCTCCGCGATGACCGGCTTGGTGGCCTTGTTGTCGGTCAGGCACTTGGCCAGACCCTCGCCCTGGAGCTTGCCGACCGCGGTGTTGTCGAAGCTCACGTAGTACTGAGCGCTGCCGCCGAGGGTGAGCCGGTCATAGTCGATCGTCGCGACGCCCTGGGCCTTGGCCTTGTCGAGCACGGCCTTGCCGGAGCCACTGTCCAGGTTGACGATCACGAGCACGGTCGCACCGTTGGTGATCATCTGGTCCGCGATCGTCTGGAACGCGTTCTTGTCGCCCTGGGCGTTCTGGATGTCGTACGCCACGCCGGCGGCCTTGAACGCCTCGCCGAGGTACTTGCGGTCCGCGGTCTCCCAGCGGGCGGAGGACTTGCTGTCCGGCAGGATCACGCCGATCTTGCCCTTTTTAGCCGCCGTGGTGCTTCCGGACTTCTTGGCACTGCTGCCCCCGCAGGCAGTGAGGCCGACGAGCAGCGCCGCCGAAGCAGCGGTCAAGCTGAGGATCCCCTTGCGCATGTGCAGGGTCCTTTCTGGGGTACGAACCGCGTAGATCGCGGCCATGGGGGTCTTGGGGTGGTATGTAGCACTCTGTAGCGGTTTGCCGGGTCTCGGTCGATCCGCCCGTTTGAATGTTGTGTCAGGGAACATATGACGGGGATCACCCCTCGCGCTAGGCCTTGGGAGGGGGTATTTGTTGGAAGAGATAACAATCAGACAACGCGTCGGCAATACGGACGAAACATTCGGAGTGATCCGGACGTGAAAGATCCCCGCAGGTCAGCGACCTACGGGGACCTCTTGGTGCGGGATGTGCGTGCTCAGGCGGGTTGGACGTCCTCGGCGTCGGCGGCCTCGATCTCGTCGCGGGAGATGCCGAGCATGAACAGGATGCTGTCCAGATAGGGCACGTTGACGGCGGTGTCGGCTGCCTGGCGGACGACCGGTTTGGCGTTGTAGGCGATGCCGAGTCCGGCCGCCTGCAGCATGTCGAGATCGTTGGCCCCGTCACCGATAGCGACCGTCTGGCTGATCGGGATTCCGGCCTCCGCGGCGAATCTGGCCAGCGCAGCCGCTTTGCCCGCCCGGTCGATGACCGGTCCCACGATCCGCCCGGTCAGCGCGCCGTCGACGATCTCCAGGGTGTTGGCCGCCGAGTAGTCAATGCCCAGATCGTCGACCAGGGCATCCGTGACCTGGGTGAACCCGCCGCTGACGATCGCGAACTTGTAGTCCAGCCGCTTCAGGGTCCGTACCAGCGTGCGGGCTCCCGACGAGAGCACCAGTCTCTCGCGTACGTCGTCGATGGCCGAGGCGTCCACGCCCGCCAGCAGCGCCACCCGCTCGCGCAGCGACCCCTCGAAGTCCAGCTCCCCGCGCATGGCCGCCTGAGTAATTTTGGCGATCTCGTCCTTATACCCGGCGTGCTCCGCGAGCAGTTCGATGACCTCGCCTTGGATCAGGGTCGAGTCGACGTCCATGACGATGAGCCGCTTGGCCCGACGGTGCAGCCCGGCCCGCTGCACGGCCACGTCGACCTGCTGCTCCGCGGCCTCGATCGCCAGCGCGGCGCGCAGGGTGTCCGGGTCGGCTCCGGAGACGTCCATCTCGATGCTGGTGACCGGATAGTGCGAGAGCCGCTCAATCCGATCGATGTTGGCGCCGTTCGCGGCGATCCGCCCGGCGATCCCGGAGATGGCCGCGGGTCGCAGCGGTGCACCCAGCACGGTCACGTGCAGTCCGCCCCGGCGCTTGGGGGCCACCTTCTTGGCGCTGCCCGTCGCCAATTCGATCTCCATGTCGAGATCGGAGGCCACCTTCTCGGCCGCCGACCAGACCTGGCCGATGTCGACGCCGGAGCCATACGACATCAGAACGCCGAGGATCAAGCGCCCGCGGATCACGACCTGCTCAACGTCGGCCACGATGAGCGGGAAACCGGCCAGGGTGCTGAAGAGACGCGACGTCACCCCGGGGCGATCGCGACCCGTGAGTGTGATGAGAAGCGTGCGCTGTGTGCCGTCCATACTGCTCTCCACGCTACCTGCCGCGGGCGAACGGCCGATCACGCGTCCAGCATGTGGTCGCAGTCGTCACTCACTGTATTTCCAATGGTCACTCTGTGTTCACATTAGCAGGTAAGGTCGGCCCGCTGGGGATGGTCCGTTCATGGGGCAGGTTCAGGGGAGCAGAAGGTTGAGGTCGCCGAACTCGTGCCAGAGGTAGCCCTCGTCGAGAGCCTCGGCGTAGGTGCGCTCCAGCAGTTCGGTGCCGGCGATCGCGGTCAGCATCTGCAGGTGCGACGACCGAGGCTCGTGCAACCCGGTGAGCAGGCCGTCTACCGCCCGGACTCCACCCGAAGGCGTGATGATGTGCTCGGTCCAGCCCCGTGCGGGCCGTACGACCCCGGCGGAGTCCACCGCGGTCTCCAGCGCGCGCACCACCGTGGTGCCGACCGCGATGACCCGTCCGCCGCGAGCCCGTACATGGTTCACCAGCGCGGCGGTCGCCTCCGGGACCGAGAACCGCTCGGCGTAGGGCGGTTCGTGGGCTTCGGGCGAGGCCACCCCCGTGTGCAGAGTGAGCGGCGCGAGCAGCACTCCCCGGGAGACCAGCCGGGTCACCAGCTCATCGGTGAAGGGCCGGCCGGCGCTCGGCATCTCGGCGCTGCCGTCGGTGCTGGGCTGGACAGAGCCCTGTGCGAAGACGGTCTGATAGGCGGCGGCAGGCCAGTCCCGCCGCACATAGCCGTACCGGATCGGCATCCCATGGCGGCGCAGGTACGGAACGACATCCGCGCTCAGCCGGGCCCGCCAGAGCCGGTCGGTCTGCCGGGTGATCAGGGTGAGGGTCGCGCCTCCGGGCAGCGGGAACCACTCGCCGGGTGACCCCCCGGCGTACGGTGCGGAGGCCTTGCCGGTACGAAGCCGCAACTCGACCAGCCACACCCCCTCCTGACCGGAGACCTGACCGGAAATCCGGCCGGAGGCCTGATCGGAGGCTTGATCGAATGCTGGGGTGGAGAAGTGGATGGCCAGCTTGTCGAGCTGTACCGCCGACGGCAGGGTCGCCGAGGTGTTGATGACCAGCAGATCTCCCGGCGAGAGCAGGGAGGGCAGTTCGCGGAACTCGTGATGGGTGATCGCGGAGGAGCGGCTGACCAGCAGGCGAACGCCGTCACGCGTACGGCCGCGGGCTTCGGGGGGTTCGTGGGCCTCCAAGATCGGGGGCAGCGCGAACTCAATCATGGGGGGCCTCCACCCTGAACGCGGCGATGACACCGACGATGGCGACGAGAGAGGTCAGGGCCCCGGCGGCGGCGATGCCTTCACCCAGATGGGCGGAGCCGGTCACCAGGGCGCCGGCGATGCCGACCGCGAGGGAGGCGCCGATGGTGTCGCTGATCTGCATGGCGGCCGAGTTCGTGCCCTGGGCGGCGGGGGCCGACTGGTTCATGACGAGGACGCTGAGGCTGCTCAGCCCGAAGCCCATCCCGGCCCCGGCGACGACCCAGGCGGGTGCTGCGAGCCAGCCGTAGATGGGTGTGGTGAGGACGGTGGCCGTGACGCCGGTGGCCACCAGGGCGGCGCCGAGGATGACGAAGAAGGGGCGCGAGCGGGTGGACCGGCCCTGCACCCACGAGGCTCCTGCCCAGCCCAGTGCGCCCACCGTGAGGACGATGCCGGCCTGGGTCGGGGTGAAGCCGTGCAGCGAGGTGAGCGCGAGCGGGACGAACGCCTCGGTGCCGAAGAACCCGATGGCGAAGAGCCCTCGCATGGCGACGGCCGTCGGCATGCCCCGGCGCAGTCGCAGCGTGCCCGGGGGGAGCAGCCGGGGCAGCCCCGCCGCGAGCCCGGTCAGACCGAGGACCGCCAGCAGGACCGCCAGGACGACAGCTGCGTGGTCGATGCCGTACAGCAGCAGCGCGGCACCTCCCGCCACGGCGACCGCCGCCAGCGAGCGGCTCCGGGAAAGGGTTCCGGTGCCACCGCCGGACTGGCGCAGGGCAGGGACCAGCATCACGATCGCGGGGACGACCAGGGGGATCAGCCCGAGGAACACCCAGCGCCAGTGCAGGTGTTCGGCCACCAAACCGGCGATCGTGGGGCCGACCAGCGAGGGCACCACCCAGGCAGCGGCCAGCGCGGAGAAGACCCGTGGCCTGAGCTCCTCGGGGTAGGCACGGGCGATGACGACGTACATCGCCACGATCGCGGCGCCCGCCCCCAGGCCTTGGATCGCCCGGCCGGCCACGAACCAGCCCATCCCCGGCGCCAGACCTGCCACCAGCAGCCCGGCCACGAACGCCGCCAGCCCCACCAGCAGCGGCCGGGTGGGACCGGAGACATCGGCCCAGCCGCCGGCCAGGACGTTGGCGAGCAGGCTGGCGATGAGCGTCGCGGAGAACGCCCAGGCATAGAGCGGCAGCCCGCCCAGGTCGCGAACCGTCACCGGCAGTGCTGTGCCGACCGCCATCTCGTCGAAGGCCAGCAGCGTGACCAGCAGCACGATGCCGAGGGTCGGGGCGCGGTAACGGCTGGACAGCAGTCCCTCCGGCGGGACGGATGCGGGGGCCTCCAGCGTGGCCGTCATCAGAGGTCCGCCACTCGGTAGCGGCCGCTCGGAGCGCGGGTATCGAGCAGACGCAACAGCGCGGCCGCGGCGTCCTCGGGCGGGGGAGTCTCCGACAGGTCCTCGCCGGGCATCGCCTCGGCCAGCATGCGGGTCCGCATCTCACCCGGATCGACCCACCAGACCGACAGCGCGAGTTCTTCGGCGGCGAGCACCTTCGAGAGCTGGTCGAGGGCAGCCTTGGTCGCGCCGTAGCCGCCCCAGGTCGGGTACGCCTCGACCGCCGCGTCCGAGCTGATGTTGAGGATCGCGCCGCGGCGTTCCCGCAGGAACGGCAGCAACCCCTGGATCAGCGCGAGCGGAGCGAGGGTGTTGACCTGAAACGTGTGCTCCAACTGTTCGAGTGGATAGGCATCCAGCGTCTGAAGGGGTACGGCTCCGAGCGCGCTGGCGTTGTTGACCAGCAGATCAAGCCCGCCTGCGTCCTCGACCGCGCCGATCAATGCGTCCCGGTGCCAGGGATCGGCGACGTCACCCGCCAGCGCGATCGCGCCGAGTCCTTGCGCGGCCTTCGAGAGGTCGGCCCCACCTCGCGCATTGATGATGAGTTTCCAGCCGTCCTTGGCGAGGGCGGTGGCCAGTGCGAGGCCCAGGCCCCGGGAGGCGCCGGTGATGAGAGCCGTCTTGTCCGTCATGCCCTTGACAGTAGGAACATCCGCGCCATCGGGCATCGGGCATCGGCCCCGACCCGCACTCATCAGAAGGTCCTAAGGCTTCAGGCCACCAACCCCGTCCTGGTTCTTCGGCCTGGTGGTTCCTCAGTCCGAGAAGATCGCGCCAGGAGTAGGCCCACAGGCTGATCCAGGGCGGTGGCGGGACGGAGTACGGTCGGAACCGTGAGCGCCGGGAGCCAGGTAGGGGAGGACCGCCACGCGGTCCTGCACGCTGTCAGCTCGGCAGTGCTCGCCGTCACCCGCCACCTGTCCGTGCACGAGGTCTTTCAGGTGATCGTCCGTGCCGCCGCGCAGCTGCTCGACGCCCGCTACGCCGCGCTCGGCATCCCCGACGACGAAGGCTCGTTCGCCGAGTTCGTCGTCGAGGGCATCTCGGACGAAGAGTGGACGGCGATCGGGCCCCTGCCCCGCCAGCACGGCATGCTCGCCGTGATGCTCCGGGACGGTGCCACGCACCGGCACACCGACATCCGCAGGGAGCCCGGGTTCGAGGGCTGGCCGGCCGCCCACCCTGTGCTCAAGGACTTCCTCGGCGTGCCGATCCGCAGCGGCGATGAGGTCCTCGGCATCATCTTCCTCGCTAACAAGGTCCTCACCGACAAGGGGGCGAAGGGGCAGAGTCATGCGGGCCGGACAACACCGTGCCCTGGCGGTTTCACTCAGCAGGACGAGGAGTTGCTGACGCTGTTCGCGGCGCACGCCGCGATCGCCCTCACCAATGCCCGCCTGTACGAACGGCACCGTGAGCTCACGGTCGTGGAGGAGCGCAACCGGCTGGCCCGGGAGCTCCACGATGCCGTCGCGCAGAAGTTGTTCTCGCTGCGGCTCACCGCCCAGGCCGCCGCCGCGCTGGCGGCCACCGATCCAGAGCGTACGGTGGCTGAGCTCGCGCAGGTCGAGCGGCTGGCCGCGGAGGCGCTGGCCGAACTGCGGGCCGTCATCTTCGAACTGCGCCCGGCCGACCTGGCCGGGGACGGGCTGGTCGAATCGCTGCGCAAACATGTCGAGGTGCTGGACCGGGTGTATCCGGCGAGCCTGACCATCTCGGCCGGCGGGGTCGTGGCACTGTCGCCGGCTGGTGAGGCGGTGCTGTTCAGAATCGCCCAGGAAGGCCTCTATAACGCGCTGCGACACGCCCATGCCGGCTCGATCGAGGTACGACTCCGTACCGAAGGACCGTGCGTGATCCTGGAGATCGCCGACGACGGCACCGGCTTCGACGCGCCGGTGCTCCAGAACGGTTCGGCGGCGACCCGGGACGGGCTGGGCCTCACGTCGATGCGGGATCGCGCGGTTTCGGCGGGCGGCTCGCTGACGATCGATTCGAGTCCCGGTACCGGTACGGTCATGCGCGTGGAGGTTCCCCGTGCCTGAGAATGCTGCCGAGCGGCGCGGACCTGCCCGCATCCGGGTCCTGATCGTCGATGATCACCCGGTCGTACGGCAGGGGCTGCGCACGTTCCTCGGTGTACAACCGGACATCGAGGTCGTGGGTGAGGCCTCGGACGGGGCGGCGGCGGTGTCGGCGGCCGAGTCACTGGCCCCGGACGTGATCCTGCTGGACCTGAAGATGCCCGGCGTCGATGGGCAGACCGCGCTGACCGAACTACGGTCCCGTGGGCTGACCGCGCGGGTGCTGGTGCTGACCAGCATGACTGAACGGGCATATGTGCTTCCTGCGGTGCGGGCGGGTGCGGCAGGCTACCTCTATAAAGATGTCGATCCGCAGGCACTCGTCCAGGCGATCCGCGCGGTGCACGATGGACATGTGCTGTTTGCGCCGGAAGCGGCCGAGGCGGTGCTGCATGCGGAGCGGAGTACAGGGGACGAACGAGGGATCCAGACCCTCACCGAACGAGAGCGGGAGGTGCTCGTGCAGATCGCACACGGACGTTCGAACCGTGAGATCGCCCGCGTACTCGTCGTCTCGGAGAAGACGGTCAAGACGCATGTGTCTAATCTGTTCATCAAGCTCGGCGTGCAGGACCGCACGCAGGCGGCCTTGTACGCCGTGCGACACGACCTTGCCGAAAGCCCAACTCCTCATACCGGGACCTCATCGAAATCAGTATGAACGTGACTATTGCTTACGCCGCGGGTTCTGACATCGGATGCAACCGCGAGAACAACGAAGACTCGGCCTACGCCGGGCCATGGCTGCTTGCGGTCGCCGACGGGATGGGGGGCTATGCCGGGGGTGAGGTCGCCAGCTCCACGGTCATCGGCGCACTACGGTCGTTCGACGCGGAGGTGCCCGCCGACCAGCTGGTGGAGACCCTCGGTCGTGCGGTCACGCAGGCCCACGAGACGCTGCGCGGAGTGATCGGGGAGCATCCTGAGCTGGACCGGATGGGGACGACCCTCACCGCCATGCTCTGGTCGGGCACTCAGGTGGCGCTGGCGCACATCGGCGATTCGCGCGGCTATCTGCTGCGGGACGGCGAGCTTTTCCAGATGACCCAGGACCACACCTTGGACAAGTTGCTGGGAGAAGGTGGCGGCGGCTCACCGCGGCTGTCCCACATGCTGTTTCGGGTGCTCGACGGAAGCGCTGACCGTGAGCCCGACCTGTCGCCCCGGACGGCTCGGCTGGGCGACCGCTATCTGCTGTGCTCCGACGGGCTGACCGGCCCGGTGGGGCCCGAGGCGATATACGACGTGCTGACCGGTGAGGCCGACCGCCAGACCGTGGTGAAGCGTCTGATCGAGCTTGCCAAGGAAGGCGGCGGTCCGGACAACATCACCTGCGTCATCGCCGATGTCGTGGAGGCCCCCGAAGGCAGTGCGCCCGTCGTCGTCGGAGCGGCCGCGGAAGCCCACTGACCCGGGGCTAGGGCGGGCTACGGGACCGGGTCGAACGCGCTGTTGTGAGCGGCGACCCGGGCGCGTCGTACGGCCCGGTCCAGCGCGTTCAATGCCTCGGCCCGGCGGCGCATCTGCTCGGCGCTGAGATTATGGCCGTCCAGCCCCCGGGCCAGTTCCACCACCACGGCCAGCCGGCCCGCCAGCGCGGCCACCCGATGGGCGCGCGGAGGGTAACCGGGGGCCAGCCCGCCCGTTGGCTCGTTGCGGTGGGATGTGCGCAGCGCGGCCAGCGCATCCAAGATCTCTGGCCGCATCGCCGGTGGCCGACCGGACACGTCGTCGACGGTAAGCAGCGCGTTGGTCGTCTCTCTCAGGGCGAGCGATAGCTGGTGGTCGGCCTCCGCCAGCGACGGCACGTCCGGTGGCCCCGGCAGGGCCTCGCACATGCGCCACCGTACGCCGACGTAGGACGAGCCGCGCCGGTCCTCGGTCGGCACCAGCCCGGCCGGGTTGCCGGCGAGGTTGATCATGGCGGCCCCGCCGGCCTCGATCGCGGCCACATTGAGCTCGGGAGGGCCGGGCAGCCCGAGAGGATCCCCCGGGACCGGCAGGGCCAGCCTCAGCTCCGTCAGGCCCGCCACCCTCAGATCACCGAGGCCGCGTCGGAGCGGAACCTCCCCGGTCACGTCCGGAATGCCGTCGATGACACCAGGTCCGGCCGCCCGCTCCATGGCGTCGACCGCCTCGTCCAGGCCCACATGGCCGGTCAGCCAGGCGTTGCCCCAGGCGACCAGGGCGCCAGAGGCATGTAGCCGAGGTTGCGCAACATGCATGCCGACCACAATAAGTGCTCCGGATTGCATAGGTTCATCCTCTGAGGATGGGATCATCCGGGACCCTTGTGATTGGGGAAAAAGCGCACGATGGCCGGAGAGTTACTACGCCTGGACGGTGTCGGGGTCCTGCGTGACGGGGCGACCCTGCTACGTAATGTCCACTGGACCGTCATCGAGTATGAACGTTCGGTCATCATGGGCACGAACGGCGCGGGCAAGACGACGCTTTTGCATGTCGCGGCCACCATGCTGCATCCGAGTGAGGGGGCCGTCGAAGTTCTGGATGAACGACTGGGCCAGACGGACGTCTTCGATCTGCGACCTCGCATCGGATTCGCCAG
>JAOPYO010000137.1 GCA_025964575.1 Actinomycetes bacterium | reverse complement strand
GTTGGCCGTAGTCGCGCTGCTGGAGGTGGCGGGCTTCGTGTGCCTGGAGCCGCCGGATGGTCCACAGCCGGTCACGGCCAGCGCGACCAGTGCCGACGCCGCCGCTACGAACCCGCACCTCTCGATTTTCAGGCTGGAGTGCATGGGACGCATTCAACCCTGGTGATCATCATGCTTCGGCCTCCACCGCTGAAGCCAACGAGGATCTTTTCAACCGGCGGGGCCACACTGGACGCTACGACGGGCTCCTGACCGTCAGCGGAGGCGACTGCTACGGCCTGGCGTTGGTGGCATCGATGTCATCTACAAGACGGCCCTGAGCTAGTGGTGTTCGCAAGCTCGTCGTAAAGCGCCACGAACGCGTCCAGGAACGCAGTACATCCCGGTCGGCATCAGACGCAAGCACGGCAGTGGCAGGAGGCATCAACCGTCTGGACACTTAATTCACATCATGGGGGCGGGCCGCGCGGAGCCGCTCGAACCGCTCCGGCCCCGTTAGAAGGCCCGCAGACCGTCCCGCCAGAGTCGGGCAAGAGCCCACGAACGTGGCGCAGTGATCGCCAGTATCGGTCTCATAGGCATCCTTTCGAACACCCCGGATCCGGCCGCGAAGCGACGTGAGGCTTGGGACCGCAGCGATGTGATCGTGTGGTGATGATCACATCGGGAACCCCGGGTGGAAATATTCGCTCTAATACGAGAGTCTCGGGCAATCCGAAAAGAACGCCCTAAACCGAAACGTACTTAGGAGGATCAATGCGGCGTATCGCCACTGTTGTTGCTGGGGGCGTGGCTGCTGTCGTCCTTGCCGGCGGATTCACGACCCCGGCTCACGCGGGGATACCGAAGCCCGTGTCGTGGGACACCAGCAGCAGTAAAAAGTACCCGGGGGTCAACCAGCCCGGGGTTAGCGCCAAGGGCACCTACGTGGCGTCCGGAGGCAGGCTCTACGTGGAGGGCAAGCTCAATGACACCAAGCCTCGGGACAGTAACGCGGCCATTCTCATCGTAAACCCCATGGATAACAAGGGCCGCACCAGGGGCGGCGGGCACGGAGTCTTCATAGCCCAGGGCAAGAAGCCGGTGAAGGTCTCTCTCGACGCGACCCGAGTCGCACACCTGGATGTCGTCGAAGGCATCATTGACGCCAAGGGTAAGTTCCACCTCGGCAAGGCAAAGCGGCTTTTCTGAGTGCGGTTTGGCCGCGTCAGTGATCGAGGATGTGGCATGCGTCCCGCTGATGCGGACCACCCGCGCAACGCCCTGTTCAAGGTAGAGACCACCTGACGAGGCCATACAGCGTAGCGCGTGAGGCCGGCACCCGCCGAGTGTCGGCCTTACTTCTGGTGAAGCACCCACTCCAGGGTTTCCCATCCGGATTCGCTGCTGTATGCCCGCATCTTCCTGGACACTGGGTGCATGGACCGACGATTCGCCGCCTTGCTGGCGGCCGGAGCGCTGTCCGGAGTGGCCACCGAGCTCGCCGTAGGCTACGCCCCGTTCCGTCTGCTCACCGTCTTCGCGGGCGTCTGGGTCGTCGCCGGGGCCTGGATCGGCTACCGCGCACGATCGTCCGGGGCCGCGGCCGCCGAAGGGGCGGGCTTCCTGGCCGCGATGGTCTGCGCCTTCTACGTGACGGTGATCGTCATGCAGTCGCAGCTCCGCGCCACCCTGTGGCTGTTCTGGATCGTGGTCGCGCTCACGGGAGGGTCGCTGCTGGGACTGGCAGGCTGGTCGACCAGGGCGGGCGGTTGGCGAGGAGGGCTGGCGGCAGCCGGACTCGCGGGGCTGCTGACCGCCGAGGCGATCCGGGTCTGGCTGGGCTTCGGCAGTCACCAGCGGCTGGCGTACGTCGCCTTCAACGTGGTGGCGGCGGTGGCCGTGCTGTGCTGGCCGCGACGTGGCTCCCGCTGGATCGCGGCCGTCGCGTTCCTCCCAGCGTTCGTGGCGGGCGCGATCGTCTTCACGGCGATCCCGGTCATGGTCTACGGCGGATCGCACCTGCCCTACCAGTACCAGCACTACTTCTGGCATGAGTGACATCCGAACTCTCCCCTCGCGGAGGGGACCCCGACTCACGAACACACCCTTGTAGGCGCGCCTGAAGTTCCCATGCTTCATTCGTCGACGAGTACGGCGGCGACCGTTCTGCCGTGTGTACGGGCCCGTGCCGCACCCGATGTCAGCGACCCGATTGCCGGGTCTGAGGTTGAGACGGCCGACCTGCGCGCGACGTCAATCTTTACGGGGAGCGGTCCTGCTCGAGCGCCTTTCAGGCCAGCGCAGCGGCGATTCGTGCGGCCTGTGTCTCCTGGAATCGGCTGATCCGCCAGACGACGGCGGCGGTGAGCACCGCGGCCAGGATTCCGATCGGGGCGATCAGCACCGTGTTGCTCGCCGTGTCGCGTAGTGAGGCAAGGTCATCCCGAGAACCTGTGGTTCGAGCGATGAAGTTGCTGGCGAAACTGTAGAGCCACCAGGTGATCCACCACACTGCTACGAGCAGAGGCTTACGGACGCCCTGCCGCCCCTCCTGGGCAGGCGCGCTGGTCGACCAGATGTCGTCGACGATCTGCTTGGGCACCCAGAAGTTCGCGATCGGCACTATCCAGCCGAAGACGACCCATGGTCTTCCCCATCGCTGACCGTCGTCTCGGATGGCCAGCGCGTTGGCCCGTACCCGAAACAGCCAGGCGATCAGGGCTATCCCGACCACCAGCGTGGCACAGAGCTCCAAGATCATCAGTATCAGTGTGATGCGGTCGTTGGTCCGGATGCTCTCAAGATCGACATTGGCTGGGTCGCTCAACGAGTCGATGAGTCCGAGCCGGATTTGCGCCGTGATCGCCTCTGCGATCACCACCACGGTCCACCCGGCGAGAGTCGCCCAGGTGACCAGCTTGGGGATAAAGGTCGGCCGCATCGGTCCCGCCAGTGCACCCGGGCCTGAAAAGCTTGCCTGCATCTGCCATGGATCCGGCGAGGTCATATTTTCTCCCTTGGGGCATCGTTGACCCCGATATCACGGCGGGATTATGTCGCAAACACCCGAATCCTAAGGGAAAATTGGA
>JAOPYO010000093.1 GCA_025964575.1 Actinomycetes bacterium | reverse complement strand
GCCGTACGAGGACGCGGTCCAGGGGTCGCCGATCTTCGAGGAGAGCCCGCTCGAGAAGTTCAAGGGGATCGACATCATGCGCACGGTGCGCAGCTTCGACCCGTGCCTGCCGTGCGGCGTGCACATGTACCTCGGCCAGGGGCAGGTGCTCAAGAAGCAGCACAACCCGACCGCCTACGGCGAGATGGCCTGATCCGATGGCCGATCTCCGCGCCGTCGAGTCGCGCATCGAGGAACTGCTGGCCGAGCTCGGCCGGCAACCGGGCGTACGGGAGCGCGCCGACGAGCTGATCCGGCTGCTCATCGAGCTGTACGAGGAGGGTCTGGGCCGGATCGCGGAGCTGCTCCCCGCCGGGGAACTGGACCGGCTGGCCGCAGACGATCTCGTGGGCAGCCTGCTGATCCTGCATGACCTTCATCCGCACTCGACCATGGACCGGGTCCACCGGGCGCTGGAGGGTGTTCGTCCCTATCTGGGCTCGCATGCGGGCGGCGTCGAGTTGCTCGGCCTCGGCGACGACGGGGTCGTGCTGCTCCGGCTGGAGGGCACCTGCAAGGGCTGCCCCTCCTCGACGGTGACGGTGAAGCTCGCCATCGAGCGGGCCATCCTGGACGCCGCGCCCGAGGTGACCGGTGTCCGGGTGGACGACCTCGAACCGGCGCCCGAACTGCTGCAGATCCAGCCGCGCCCACCGCTGGAATGCCCCGCGCCGCTGCGGGAAGGGCTCCGCGCGTGAGCGGAACCACGGGGCTGCGCCGCTTCCGGGAGCCGCCCGCCGCCCGGTCGGCCGACACCGGTCCACCGGACGGCGAGAGATCCGCGGAGGAACACTGCGAGATGTGCGGGGCGGTGCTCGCGGCCACGCACGGCCACGTCGTCAACGTGGAGGTGCGCGGCCTGATGTGCGCGTGCCGGCCCTGCTATCTGCTGTTCACACAGGAAGGGGCGGCGCGGGGCCGGTTCCGCACCGTACCCGACCGCTATCTCTACGACGCGTCGTTCACGCTCACCGACGAGCAGTGGGAACGGCTGCAGATCCCGGTCGGCATCGCGTTCTTCTTTCGTAACTCGGCGCTCGACCGGTTCGCCGCCTTTTACCCCAGCCCGGGCGGGGCCACCGAGTCGCTGCTTCCCGCCGACACCTGGAACGAGATCCTCACCGCCAATCCGGGGGTCCCCGAGGTGGCACCGGATGTGGAGGCCCTTCTGCTGCGCAGGCGAGACGACCGGGTGGAGTGCCATCTCGTGCCCATCGACGCCTGCTACGACCTGGTCGGCCGGGTCCGCCTGCACTGGCGGGGGTTCGCGGGCGGCACCGAGGTGTGGCAGGAGATCGAGGATTTCTTCGCCCGGCTCGAAGAACGGAGCCGCAGACCGTGAGCGACTTCGTCTTCGACTGTCTCGGCGTGCGCGCCGAGCCGTACGCAGCCGCCCCCACCCTGCTGTTCCGGCTGCGGATCACCGAGACCTCCGGGCGGCGGATCCGGGCCATCGCGCTCCGCTGCCAGCTGCGGATCGAGCCGATCCAGCGCCGCTACTCGGACGCGGAGGCCGCCCGGCTGGCCGATCTGTTCGGCGCACGGGCCCGCTGGGGGGACACGCTCAAGCCGATGCAGCTCGCCACGCTGTCGGCGATGGTGCCGGCCTTCAGCGGTGCGGTCGAGTTCGACGTTCCGATGCCCTGCTCGTATGACCTGGAGGTCGCCTCCGGGCAGTATTTCCACGCGCTCGACGACGGCGAGGTCCCGCTGCTGATGCTCTTCAGCGGCACCGTGTTCACAGCGGACGGCATCGAGCAGATCTCATGGGACCGGGAGTGCGGCCACCGCATGCCGGTGCCCGTGTGGCGCGAGCTCATGGACCTCTACTTCCCGGGCGGCGGCTGGCTCCGGCTCACCCGGGAGACCTTGGACGCACTGCAGGAGTTCAAGCACCGCCAGGCCATCCCCACCTGGGATGCGGCGATCACCAGGTTGTTGAAGGAGGCCGGGGTCGATGAGCTTTGAGGCCGCGCGCAAAGTCGCCGACGCCGTGCTGTTCGAGGGGTATGTGCTCTATCCCTACCGGGCGTCCGCGCCGAAGAATCAGGTGCGCTGGCAGTTCGGAGTGCTCGCGCCGCCCGGCGCGGAGCCATCGGAGACCACGTTCGCCCAGACCGAATGCCTCGTCGAGCCGGGCATCGCGCCCACGCTCGGCCTGCGGGTGCGCTTCCTCCAGGTCCAGACCCGCGACGGCGACCCGCCGTGGGACGAGGGGGTCGTGCGCGAGATCGACGCCCATACGGCGCTCCGTCCGGGGACCGAACAGGAGATCCCGTTCGAGCTGCCCGGCGAGACCGACGGCGTTCGCCGGACCTGGCCGCTGTCGGGGTTCATCAGGGTCGTCACGGAGCCGGTGCCGGGCCCGTACGGCCTGTGCAAGGTGCGGGTCAGGGTGGAGAACCAGACCGGCTGGGCGGGTGGGACGCGTGCCGAGATGCTGCGGCACTCGCTGGTCGCGGCGCACACCCTGCTCGGGGTCGAGGACGGTGGGTTCCTCTCGCTCCTTGACCCGCCCGAGTGGGCGCGGGGCGCCGTGGCCGGTTGCCAGAACCTGCACACCTGGCCGGTGCTGATCGGTCCGGACACCATGCTGTCCTCGCCGATCATTCTCTACGACCAACCGGAGATCGCCCCGGAGAGCACTGCCGACCTCTGCGACGCCACCGAGATCGACGAGCTGCTGGTGCTGCGCACGATGACCCTGACCGACGAGGAGAAACGCGAGGCCCGGGCCACCGACGAGCGAGCGGCCGGGATCATCGACCACGCGGAAACGATCCCACCTGAGCTCTTCGAACGGTTACACGGCGCGATCCGGTCGGTCCGCCCGGTGAGCCATCCGGCCGCCGCACCGGTCATGGACCCCTTCACGGAACCCGTGATGGAGCCCGCGGCTCCCTGGTGGGATCCGGGCCAGGACCGTTCGGTGTCCCCGGAGACCGATGGCGTCGAGGTGGCCGGCGGCATCGCGTCCCGGGGTGTGAAGGTGCGCATCCGGCCCGGGCGCCGCCGCACCGACGTCCAGGACATGTTCCTGCACGGCCGTATGGCGACGGTCGCGGCGATCTTGCACGACGTCGACGGCGGGACGCATCTGGCCGTGACGATCGATGACGACCCGGCCGCCGAGCTGAACGCCTCCATGGGCCGGTTCCTGTACTTCGCCCCGGATGAGGTGGAACTCCTGTGAGCGAGCACGTGACGAGGGAAGCTCGCGCGTTCGAGCGCGCCGGAGTCGAGCGGGAAGCACTGTGAAGACGCTGGTGGCGGGTGTGGGGAACATCTTCCTGAGCGACGACGGGTTCGGCGTCGAGGTGGCCCGGCGGCTGGCCGGTGACCGGGCGCGCGACGGGGTACGGGTCGCCGACTACGGCATCCGCGGCCTGCATCTGGCCTATGAGCTGATGGACGGGTACGACACGCTGATCCTCATCGACACCGTGGACCGGGGCGGCGCGGCGGGCACCGTGTACGTGATCGACCCCGAGGTAACCGGCGCGGACGCCGAGCCGATGGACGGGCATGACATGACCCCGGAGGCGGTCCTCACGGTGCTCACGTCGCTCGGCGGCACCCTTGGCCGGGTGGTCGTGGTGGGGTGCGAGGCCGCGGATCTGAGTGAGGGCATTGGCCTCAGCCTTCCGGTCGCCCGCGCCGTCGAGGACGCGGTGAACGTCGTCCGTGAACTGCTGGACGAGTTTCAGAACGAGACAACGAGAGAAGTGGGATGACCGTGCTCAAGAAAATCCTGATGACTGTTCTGCTGGCAGGGGTGGCCGTCCTGGTGATCCAGTCGATCCCGGATGTGCGTCGGTATCTGCGGATGAGGAGTATGTGATGCACGAGATCGGGCTGTGTGAGGCCCTCCTCGACGCCGTCGAGAAGCGGGCCGCCGGGCGCCAGGTGACCGGCCTGAGGGTGCGGATCGGCACCCGGCACCGGGTGATGGAGCCCGCACTGGCGCAGGGGTTCGAGCTGGTCGCCGCCGGCAGTGTCGCCGATGGTGCCGCCATCGAGCTCGTCACCGTGCCCGGCGACGAGTTCATCCTCGAATCCATCACGGTGGGAGAGGGAAATGTGCCTCGGGATCCCCGGTGAGATCGTCGAATTCCTCGTTGACCAGCCCGATCTGGCGAAGGTGAGCGTCAGCGGCGTCAAGCGGGCCATCAACATCGGCCTGCTCACCGGCGAGGACCTCCAGCCCGGCGACTGGATCCTCATCCACGTCGGCTTCGCCCTCTCCAAGATCGATGAAGCGGAGGCGAAGGCCGCCATGGAGTTTCTCGAGGGCATCGGCCTGGCCTACGAGGAGGAGATAGCAGCCCTCCGAGAATCGAGGATCGAGTAATGCGTTTTGTCGACGAATACCGCGACGCGGACAAGGCCCAGGTGCTGGCCGCCGAGATCGCGAACCTCTGCGAGTCAGGCCGGCACTACAAGATCATGGAGGTCTGCGGAGGTCACACTCACACGATCTACAAGCACGGGCTCGAGGACTACCTGCCCGAGAACGTCACCCTCGTGCACGGGCCAGGCTGCCCTGTGTGCGTGATCCCGATGGGCCGGGTCGACGACGCCATTCACATCGCCTCTCAGCCGGACGTCATCATGACCACCTTCGGCGACATGATGCGGGTGCCCGGCGGGCGTGGCTCGTTCTTCGACTCCAAGGCGGCCGGCGCGGACATCCGCATGGTCTACTCGCCGCTGGACGCGCTGAAGATCGCCCGGCGGAACCCGACCAAGCACGTCGTTTTCATGGCCATCGGCTTCGAGACGACCGCGCCGTCGACCGCGATGACCGTGCTGCGGGCGGCCGCGGAGGACATCGACAACTTCTCGATCTTCTGCAATCACGTCACGATCATCCCTGCGGTCAAGGCCATTCTGGACTCGCCCGACCTGCGGCTGGACGGCTTCATCGGACCAGGTCACGTGTCCACGGTGATCGGCTGCCGGCCGTACGACTTCATCGCCGGGGACTATGGGAAACCGCTGGTCGTCGCCGGTTTCGAACCGCTGGACATCCTGCAGTCGGTCTACCAGATCCTGGTCCAGCTCAAGGAGGGCCGCTGCGAGATCGAGAACCAGTACGCCCGGGTGGTGCCCTGGTACGGAAACGTCAAGGCGATCCAGGTCATCAACGAGGTGATGGAGTTACGGCCGTACTTCGAATGGCGCGGGCTCGGTTTCATCTCCCACTCCGCGCTGCGGGTCCGGGAGTCGTACGCCCGGTTCGACGCCGAGCGGATCTTCGAGATGCCGGGCATCCGGGTCGCCGATCCGAAGGCCTGCCAGTGTGGTGAGGTGCTCAAGGGCGTCCTCAAGCCGTGGGAGTGCAAGGTCTTCGGCACCGCCTGTACCCCGGAGACACCGATCGGCACCTGCATGGTGTCCTCCGAGGGGGCCTGCGCGGCGTACTACAACTTCGGCCGCTTCACCCGCACCAGCGTCAGGGAGGCGACGCGGACATGAACGCCGAGCGGGCGAACCGGGCGGAGACGGCGGTACGCGAGCACGGTCACGACGCGCGGGAGCAGCAGGTACTGGACCGCATCGACCGGGCCCGGCGCCGTAAGGCCAGGGTCAAAGACGAACTGATCACGATGGCTCACGGCTCCGGCGGCAAGGCCACGCACACCCTCATCGAGGCGATCTTCCTTGAGGCGTTCCGCAACCCGTTGCTCGAACCGCTCGACGACCAGGCGGTGTTCGCCACCAGCGCGTCGCGGCTGGCCTTCACCACCGACTCATATGTGGTCTCGCCGCTGTTCTTTCCGGGCGGTGACATCGGTGATCTGGCCGTGAACGGGACCGTCAACGACCTCGCAATGTCCGGTGCCCGGCCCCTGTATCTGTCGGCCGGCTTCATCCTGGAGGAGGGGTTCCCGGTGATCGACCTGACCCGGATCACCACCTCCATGGCCCGGGCGGCCGCTGCCGCCGACGTCCAGATCGTCACCGGCGACACCAAGGTCGTCGAGCGCGGCAAGGCGGACGGCTGCTACATCAACACCTCGGGGGTGGGGGAGTTGGAACACTCCTGCACTCTGGGCGCCGCGCAGGCCCGGCCCGACGACGCGGTCCTGGTCTCCGGGCCGATCGGCGACCACGGCACCACGATCATGCTGGCCCGCGGTGAGCTGGACCTCGAGAGCGATGTCGTCTCCGACACCGCGCCGCTGGGCGGTCTGGTGGCCGCCTTGCTCGCCGGGGCGAGCGGGGTGCGGTGCCTGCGCGACGCCACCCGGGGCGGGGTGGCCACGATCCTCAACGAGGTCGCCCGTGCCTCCGACGTCGCCCTCGTCATCGACGAGCAGGCCATCCCGGTCCGCCCGGAGGTGCGGGGCGCCACCGAGATCCTGGGCATCGACCCTCTCTACGTCGCCTGTGAGGGCCGGATGGTCGTCATCGTGGACGGCGCCCAGGCCGACGCCGCCCTGGCGGCGCTGCGCGCGCACCCCTTGGGAAGGGAGGCGACCATCATCGGTCGGGTCGCGGCGGACCCGCCCGGCCTCGTACTGCTCAGGACCGAGTTCGGCGGCACCCGCATCGTCGACGTCCTGATCGGCGATCCGCTGCCGCGTATCTGCTGAGGAGGCGGAGCTACCGGGAGACCTGGTCGCGGGCGGCGGCGATGGCGGCCTGGCCGAGGCTGATGCCGCCGTCGTTGGGCGGTACGTGGCCGTGGGTGAGCACGCGGAAACCCAGTTCCTCCAGCGCAGGGATGGTCCGGCCGAGGAGGAACTGGTTCTGGAAGACCCCGCCGGACAGTGCGACGGTGCCGAGCCCGGTCGAAGTACGGAGCCGCACACAGGCCGTAATGATCGCGGCGGCCACGCCGTTGTGGAAGCGGGCGGCGATGACGGGCAGGGGCACGTCCCCGCTCAGGTCGTCCACGACGGCGAGCACCAGGTCGGCGCCGTGGACGAGGAACGGCTCCGCGCCGGAGATCCGTACCGGATAGGCGTCGCGCACGGACGCGTCGGCGCGTTGCTCGAGCTCGATGGCGGCCTGACCCTCGTAGCCGACGGTGTCGCGGATGCCGAGGATCGCGGCGACCGCGTCGAAGAGCCGGCCGGCGCTGGAGGTGAGCGGAGCGTTCAGCCCGGAACGGGCCATGCTGACGATGTGCTCCCAGCGGTCGCCGTGCCGGGCCGCGATGGCGGGGAACTCCGCGTGGCCGGCGGCGTCGAGGTAGGCGGCGGCCATCCGCCAGGGTTCGCGGACCGCCGCCGCACCGCCGGGCAGCGGCACCGGGGCCAGATGACCCGTCCGGGTGAAGTCCCGCAGGTCGGCGAGGAGGAACTCGCCGCCCCAGAGGGTGCCGTCGGTGCCGTAGCCGAGCCCGTCGAAGGCCACTCCGATGACCTGGTCGTCGATGCCGTTGTCGGCGAGGCAGGAGGCGATGTGGGCATGGTGGTGCTGGACGCCGATGAGCTCGACGTCGTCCAGTTCGAGTGCGTACTTCGTGGAGAGATACTCCGGGTGCAGATCATGGGCGACCACCTGCGGCGCGATGCCGAACAGTCGCCGGAAGTGCTCGATCCCGCCGGTGAGGGAACGCAGGGTCTCGTAGTTCTCCAGATCCCCGATGTGGTGGGAGACGAAGGCGTGCCGCCCCGTGGCCAGGCAGAAGGTGCTCTTCAGCTCCGCCCCGCAGCCCAGCACCTCCCGCCTCGCCGCTATCGGCAGGGTCAGTGGCCGAGGCGCGAACCCCCGGGATCGCCGCATCGGGGTGGTCCGGCCGTCGCGGGCCCGGATCACCGAGTCGTCGGTGCGCATGTGGATCGGACGATCGTGGGTGAGGAAGGCATCGGCGATTCCGCCGAGCCTGGCGAAGGCCTCATCGTCGGTGTAGGCGATCGGTTCGTCGGAGACGTTGCCACTCGTCAACACCGACAGGGGGACCTCTGCGGCGAGGAGGTGGTGCAGAGGCGTGTACGGCAGTACCAGCCCCAGGTCGTGGTTCCCCGGCGCCACTGACCCGGCGACGGGAGCATCGGCCCGCCGGGGCAGCAGCACGATGGGACGGCACGACCCGGCGAGCAGGTCGTGCGCCGGGCGGCTGACCTCGCAGAGCCGCTCGGCTAACGCGAGATCGGCGACCATCACCGCGAAAGGCTTGTCCTCGCGGTGCTTGCGCTCCCGCAGCCGGGCGGTGGCCTGTTCGTTGCCGGCGTCCACGGCCAGGTGATAGCCACCAAGGCCCTTGATCGCGACGATCAGGCCCGCGCGGAGCAGCCGGGCGGCCGTCGCGATGGGCTCGCCGGGCAGCGCGTGGCGGGCCGGGTCGTGCAGGCGCAGGGAAGGGCCGCACTCTGGGCAGCAGATCGGCTGCGCATGGAAGCGCCGGTCCGCCGGGTCGTGATATTCGGCCGCGCACCTTGCGCACATCGGAAAGCCGGCCATCGTGGTGAAGGGCCGGTCGTACGGCACGTCGCGGACGATCGTGAAGCGCGGCCCGCAGTTCGTGCAGTTGATGAAGGGGTAGCGGTGCCGCCGGTCGGACGGGTCGGCCAGCTCGCGCAGGCAGTCGTCGCAGGTCGCGATGTCCGGGGAGATCAGGGTGCGGCGCTCTCCGTTGCGGAGGCTCTCGGTGATGGAGAACCCGTGGCCGCCGGTGAGGGGCAGGGGGCGCGCGGAGATGCGCTCGATGACGGCCAGTGGTGGTGTTTCACGCTCCAGCGCCTCCCGGAACCGGACCACGAGCGCCGCCGGACCTTCGATCTCGATGAACACCCCGGCATCGTCGTTGCCCACCATCCCGGACAGCCCGAGCCGGTGCGCGACGGCGTGCACGAAAGGGCGGAAACCGACCCCCTGGACGATGCCCTCGACCTGGATCCTGCTGCGGACCGGCTTGGTGCTCACCGTCTCATTGTGTCCCGTGGATCAGCAGCGGCCGAGAACCGAATCCCACGGGTCGCCCGAGTCGGACGGCCAGGGGATCGAGACGAGGTCGAGTGAGGCGACCGGCCCCGCGCGCTCGGGTGCCTGGCCGTCGAGCTGGAACGGAACCGACCCGTGCGCCGGGAGTCCCCTGACGAACGCCGTCTCCCCACCGACCAGCCGGCCCTGCCCGTCCCGGAAGAGCGCCGTCACCGCGACCTCGTCCGCCGGAGTCGGGTAGGGGTTGGTGAGCTCGCCGGTCACCGAGCAGTTCCGGCCACGGACCAGGAAGCGTACGCCCCGGTAACCGAACGCCGGGAACTCCTCGGGCTGGGCGGGGGTGGGATACCAGTCGGCGGGCTTCGGCGCGACCTCGAGCGTGTGCGGCGGGCTCTTGACCTGCATCGAACTCGCCCAGGCGATCCGCGCTCCGGGTGGGAAGACGTGCAGGACCTGGTCGCCGGTGCCGACGACCTGGCCGTCCTTGTCGCGGGCGGTGATCTGGATCGCCGGTTGCTCGCAGTAGTGCCGGAGATTGGTGTTCTCCAGGACCACGGCCCACAGGACCAGGTGCCGGCCGGACTCCGCCTGACTGCCGACGGAGCTCCAGCCCAGCTCGGCCACGCAGAACGAACGGACTTCCTGCCGCTGAGGGGCCGTGGAGGGCGCCACCCGCTGCTCGCGGGAGCCGGTGGCCGGTGGGGGAGAACCGGCGGGTGTGGCCTGGGGCGGGGCGATCACCCTGGCGGGCGGGCCGGCCTCGACGTTCGACTGGGCCGGTTGGAGCCCGAGTTGCCGGGTGGCCCACTGCACGGCGTTGGCGTCCGGTCCGTCGATCTCCAGGAAGGGCGGCAGACCGGGCCATTCGGCCAGGCTGAAGGTGAGCGCGTGGAACCGCCACTCCTCACAGTGGCTCTCCTGCTGGCGGGACACGGAGAGCCCCAGCTCCTCCAGAATCCGTTGGGTGAGCCCGAAGTCGGCGACGGCCACCTCGACCTCGGACGGCTTGCCGCCGGGTTCCACCGCCGAGGCGCCGCCGCGGGTGAAGGTCAGCATGTGCTTTGAGCCGTCGGAGCGAACGCTCACCCCCGCCCCCCGGGCTCTGGTCGCTTCGTTCTCCAAGACCACCCGGCGGATGAGCCGCCGGGGAGAGACGCAGCTCGCTTGCAGCTCCCCGAGCCGGTGCCGGACCAGATCCAGGTCCACATCGAAGAACCGCGCCTCGTACCCCTGTTGCATGAACAACCCCTCTGCTACGCCTGCGTGCGTGTTCATCGTTGCGCAGCCGGACCCCGGCGATCAACGGATTCAGGTCGTAGGGGGTGTAAAGGGTGCCGGTCAGACCCCGAGGGTGCGCATGGCGCCATGGGTCTATGGCCGGGGCAGGGTCAACGGGACGAGAATGTCGTCGACGATGGAGACGAGGAGGTCGTCGGGGACGTCCTTGCTCTCGGTGAGGCAGTGGTACATCACCATCGCCGGGCCGACCCGGGCGACCTGCCAGGTGGCCGCTTCGGGCCGTACCTCGCCACGCTCGGCGCCGCGCTGTAGCGCATCGAAGATCATCTGGCGGAGTGGCCCGACGATCCTTTCACGGACCACGGTGTGGAGCAGGAACGAGCTCTCGCCGGCCTCGATCTTGAGCACCTGGAAGACCGTGCCTCTGGTGATGTCGGTGACGTCCCGGTAGCAGCGCATCAGGGCGAGGAGATCATCGCGCACGTTGTCATGCGCGGGTATCTCCGCCGGCGAGGGCAGTGCGTGCTCCAGGGCATCGCGCAGGAGGTCGTCCTTGGTGGCCCACCGGCGGTATAGAGAGGCCTTGCCGGTCTGCGCGGCGGCGGCGACGCCCTCCATGGTCAGCTTGGAATAGCCGACGGCGTTCAGCTGCTCGAAGACCGCGTCGAAGATCGCCTTCTCCAGGGCGCTGCCGCGGCGGCGGGTGGCCGGAGCATTCATCGCCCCAGTTTTCCGGACTTTAGTGAACGCAACCGTTCCCTCCGCGGCTCGTGCATGTTAAATTCTGGTCATAGAGAACGCATCCGTTCCCTATTTTGCAGTGCGATTGTCCTCGCATCTTAGTGGACATCCCCGTTTCTTACCCCCTCGGAGGCTTCCATGTCGACGCCGTCAGCCGCGCGGACGAGAGCGACCCCTTCCCCGGGCGCTTCGCCGCACCTTCTCCATTCCAACCTCGTTCTCGCCGTCATCGTCGGCTGCCAGCTGATGATCGGTCTGGACACCTCCATCGTCACCATCGCCCTGCCGGACATCCAGCACGGACTGCACATATCCGCGAGCGGCCTGGCCTGGATCCAGAACGCGTACATGCTGACCTTCGGAGGTCTCCTGCTGCTCGGCGGCCGGGCCGGTGACATTCTGGGTCGCCGCAGGGTCTTCGTGGCCGGAGTGGCCGTGTTCACCACCGCCTCGTTGCTCGGCGGCTTCGCCACCGCGGGCTGGTGGTTGCTCGCGGCCCGTGCCCTGCAGGGCCTCGGTGCGGCCATCGCGGGGCCCAGCGCGCTGGCGCTCATCGCCACCAGCTTCGAGGGGACGGCCAGGGTCCGCGCCCTCAGCATCTTCTCCGCGGTGACCGGTGCCGGTGGTGCGATCGGCATGCTCGCCGGTGGCGCTCTCACCGACTGGGTCTCCTGGCAGTGGGTGTTCTTCGTCAACGTGCCGCTCGGCGTCCTGCTCAGCGTGCTCGCCCCCCGGTTCATCCGCGAGACGGAACGGCGTCCAGGCCGGTTCGATCTCGCTGGTGCGCTCACCTCGACCGTCGGCATGCTCGCTCTGGTGTACGGGTTCATCCGGGCGGGTTCTGACGGCTGGCGCGACGGCCGGACCCTGATCTCCTTCGCGCTGGCCGCCGTGTTGCTCGCTTTGTTCCTGGCCATCGAGACGCGGGTGCGCCAGCCGATCGTGCCGCTGCACCTGTTCGCCGACCGCAGCCGCGCCGGCGCCTTCCTCAACATGCTGCTGCTCTGCGCGGGCATGTTCGGCATGTTCTATTTCCTCACCCAGTTCCTCCAGGACGTGCTGGGCTTCGGCCCGCTTCAGGCGGGAGCCGCGTTCCTGCCCATGGTTCTCATGCAGTTCGCCTGTGTGCGGACCGTCCCCCGGCTGCTGCCGCGCTTCGGTGCCAAGCCGATCGCGGTCACCGGAGCGGCGCTGGTCACCGTGGGCCTGCTCTGGCTGGCCCAGATCTCCGACGGCAGTGGTTACGCCGCTTCGGCGCTCGGCCCGATGCTGCTGATGGGAATGGGCGGCGGGCTGTCCATCATGCCGCTGAACCTGATCATCCTTTCCAGTGTGCCGCCCCAGGAATCCGGTGCGGCCTCGGGCCTGGCGCAGACCATGATCTGGGCGGGCGGCGGGCTGGGCTCGGCCGTGCTCGTCACGGTCTTCGGCACCGCGAGCCGGCACGCGGCCGAGCATCTGCCGGCCGGGGCCAGGTCGCTGGCACAGGAGCACCATGTCCTCACCCAGGGAATGGCGAGCGCGTTCACCGCATCGGCGATCTTCGCCGTCTGCGCGCTGGCGGTCTCGCTGTTCGCCATCCGCTCGAAGCCGGCCTGAGGGTTTCGGCGATGGCATATGCAGGCGTTTCTCCGGGCAGATCTTCCGAGCAGACCTGGATCAAGAAGGAGACGACAGATGCTGTTCGGCAAGGAGCACGTGAAGCGCTATGTCGAGACCGACGGTGAGGAGGGACACGACTGGGAGGGGACCACGACGCTGATCCTGACCACGACCGGCCGCAAGACCGGGCAGTCGCGCAGTAACCCGCTGATCTACCAGCGGTACGGTGACGACGTGCTCGTCGTGGCCTCCAAGGGAGGCGACGACCAGCCGCCCGCGTGGTATCTCAACCTGCAGGCAGAGCCCGAAGTGCAGGTTCAGGTGAAGGGTGACCGCTACACCGCGCGCGCCCGTACCGCGACACCGGAGGAGAAGCCGGAGATGTGGCGGACGATGACCGCCGCCTGGCCCGCCTACGACGAGTACCAGCAGAAGACCGACCGGGAGATCCCCGTCATCGTGCTGGAACGCGTCTGATCGTTCGGATTTCAGGCTGTTACACGAGGGCGAGCCACTCGGTAACACGCATGGAACCTGAGGTTCCTACCGTCGGGGTCATGGAGATCGAGACTGACGGGCCGGCCCCCACGACACGGGTGCCCCTTCTGGACAACTCCAGCCACCGGCTGCGGCGTGCCTGGCATGCCGTCGCCGCTTCCGCCGAGGTGGCCGACGAGCCTGTTCAGGTATGGCTGCTCGACGAGCCGTGGGTGCTCGTACGGCTCGAAGGCCGGATCCGGGCGTTTCCGGATCGCTGCCCGCACCGGCTGGCCCCGCTGTCCGCGGGCCGGGTCACCGACCGCACCCTGCAGTGCGGCTACCACGGCTGGCGGTTCGCCGCCGACGGCGGCTGCGTCGAGATCCCGGCGCTGGGCAAGACCGACAAGATCAGCCGCCGCGCCACCCTGGCCGTACCGTTCGGAGTGACCGAGCGGTACGGCCTGGTCTGGCTGGCCCCCGAGGAGCCGCTCGCACCGCTGCCCGAGTTCCCCGAGTGGGAGGACGCGAGGTTCGAGACCGCCATGTGCACCCTGGTCCGGACCCCGGCAGGCGCCGCCCAACTGGTCGACAACTTCATGGACGCCTCCCACTTCCCCTATGTCCACCAGGAGACGTTCGGCGCGGGGGAGAGCGCCAAGGTGGTCGACGCCGGGGTGGACCGGGACGGCTGGTCGGTGTCCACCACGTTCTCCACCTGGTATCGCACGATGGACGATGCCAAGGCCGAGGCGGGGGAGCGCGACACCCTCCAGCGGCAGCAACTGTTCAAGCAGGGCTTCGCGTCCTACAACGTCTATCTGCGGCTGGACTTCCCGGACATCGACTGGACGTTCGGCATCATGTTCTGCTGCCAGCCGGAATCCGCGACGACCACCCGCGTCTACAAGCTGCTCGCCCGCCGTGACGACCTCCCGGCGGACGCCAAGCGGTTGGAGACCTTCATCAAGGACGAGGACCAGATCACCGCGGAGGATCTGGGCATCCTCGAGCGGTATCACCACCGTCACATCCATCTGGACCGGCAGGCCGAGATGCACACCAGGGCCGACCGGCTCAGCCTCGCCTGGCGCACCCTCATGGCCGAGATGCCGGCCTGACCACCTGCCGTGTTTGGTCGGTAAAGGCTTGGGCGATCTGGAGCAGCCTCAGATCGGAGCCGTACGGGCCGACGAGCTGAAGACCGACGGGCAGCCCCTCCGGGGTGAAGCCGGCCGGGACCGAGATCGCGGGATGTGCGGTAACGGTGATTCGTGAGCAGGAGCGCATCCAGTCGATATAGGTGGCCTGAGGAACACCGTTGATCTCCCGCACCCACTCCACATCGACGGAGAACGGCGTCACCTGGACCGTCGGCAGCGCCAGCACGTCGAAGCCGGAAGCCCCGGCGGACCCCAGGAAGGCCCGCATACGCTGGAAGATCTCCGTTCTTTGGGTGAGGGCGGTGGCGAGGTCGGCACCTGTCAGGGCGAGACCCTTCTCGATGTTCCAGACGAGGGTCTCCTTGATCTGGTCCCGCGAGGACTTCAGCAGCGGGCCCAGTGCGGCCATCAGCTGGGCCCGCAGCACCTGGAAGACCTCGTCGGCGTCGCTCAGCTCGGGCGCGTCTTCGACGACCTCGCAGCCCAGATCCTCCAGGGCCGCACGGGCCCGGTCCAGCACGGTGGTGACCGCGGGCTCGACCGCCAGGTCGCCCAGGTCCGGCGTCCATGCGACCCGCAGCCCTCGCAGGTCGGCCGGGCGCAGGTCGAGGAAGTCCGCGGGCCGGTCCGGCCGGGAGAGCGGCAGCCCCGCGTCCTGGCCGCACAGCCCGGCCAGCAGCAGGGCGGCGTCGGCCGGTGTACGGGCGATGGGCCCGACCACGGACAGCGGATTGAACAGGTCGTCGGGGACCAGCCCCGGAGTCGTACGCAATCCCACCAGATTGCAGAAGGCCGCCGGGTTGCGAACGCTGGCGGCCAGGTCGGAGCCGTCCGCGAACGGCAGCAGCCCGGCCGCCACCGCCGCCGCGGCGCCGCCGCTGCTGCCACCCGGCGTCAGCGTGCGGTCATGGGGATTGCGCGTCGCGCCGAAGATCGGGTTGAAGGTCTGTGACCCGGCTCCGAACTCGGGGGTGTTGGTCTTGCCGAGCACGATCGCACCGGCCCGTCTGAGGTTCGCCACGTACGCGGCGTCGCGGACCGGCACGTTCGCGGCGAAGATCGGCGAGCCGAAGGTGGTGCGGAGCCCGGCGGTCTCCGCAAGATCCTTGATCGCGATGGGCAGGCCGTGCAGGGGCCCGAGCCTGGCGCCTCCGGCGGCGGCGTCGTCGGCCGCGGCGGCGGCCGCCAGCGCCTGCTCGGGTGCCAGCGTCACGATCGCGTTGATCTCCGGGTTGATCCGGTCGATCCGGTCAAGGAAGGCGGTCAGTAGCTCGCGAGCGGACAGTTCGCGTGATCGCAGCATCCGGGCGAGGTCCACCGCAGGGGTAACGCACAGGTCCATCCGCCCATTGTGGTCCAGTTCCGCACCGGTCCAGCATCCGGGCATGTCAAGGGGGCGGTCCCGGACCTCCCGGAACCGCCCCTCTCAACGAGCACGTTCATCAGGCGATCGATCGCCTGATCACGAGGGGAGTGGATCAGCGGACGACGGTCACCTCGGCGAAGTCCAGCTTCTCCAGCGGCTCCTGGATCTGGTCGGCGTCGCCGACCGCGATGACGGTCAGCGCGTCCGGATCGATGTGCCGGGCGTACGCCGCCGCGGCGACCTCGGCGGTGGTCTCCCGTACCGCGTCGAAGTAATGCCGTGGATAGTCGGCCGGCAGCCCGTTGGCAGCCGCGTCGGCGATCTCGGCGGCGACCGCGCGGGCCGTTTCGTAACGGGTGGGCGCACTGTCGGCCAGAGAACGCACGGCCGTGTGGCACTCATCGGCCGTGATGCCCTCCAGCAGGCTGCGCAGCCCGGTGAGCGTGTCGGCGACCGCCGGGCCCGTGACCTCGGTGTGCACCGCGCCCTCGGCGAGGAACAGGCCGCTGTCCTGCAGGCGCATCAGCCCGGCGTGCATGCCGTAGGTGTAGCCCTTCTCCTCGCGCAGCACCGCGTTGAGCCGGGAGCTCAGCCCACCGCCCAGGACCTGGCCCGCCACGGTCAGCGGCGCCCAGTCGGGGTGATCGCGGCCCGGCACATGATGGCCGAAGGAGAGCTGGGTCTGCACGGCCCCGGCACGGTGCACGATGACCAGCCGCGGACCCCCGACGACCGAGACCGGCTCCGCCTCGGGCAGCGTCCGCTCGGGGGCGGTCCAGCCGCCGAGGGCCTCGGTCAGCAGCGCGTTGATGTCGACTCCGGAGAAGTCGCCCGCGGTCACCACCGTCGCGGCCGCCGGGTCGGTGCCGCCGTAGAAGACCTGGACATCCTCGCCGCCGAGGCGCGCGACGGTCTCGCGGTCACCGCCGGTCGGCCGGGCCGTACGGCTGTCCGCGGCGAACATGACGGCCCGCAGCTCACGGATGCCGCGGGAGCGCGGGTCGGCGTCCTCCTGCCCGATCTCGTCGATCCGCTCCCGGCCCAGCCGCCGGATCTCGGAGTCGGCGAGGGCAGGGGTACGGACCGCCTCGGCCAGCAACTCCATCGCGTCGCTCAGCCGGGTCACCGGCACGTCCAGGGAGACCTGCAGGGAGATGAGGCCGGCGGAGCCGTACAGGGTGGCGCCGAGCCGCTCGAGGGCCGCGGCGAACGCGTTCCCGCCGCGGGTGGTCGTCCCCTCGGTCAGCGCTCGCGCGGTCAGGGTCGCGACACCGTCCAGGCCACCCGGCTCACGTGCCGCACCGGCGTCGAGGACGAGCCGCACGGCCGCGAGCCGCCGGCTCGGCAGTTCGCTGTGCAGCGTGGTCAGCCCATTGTCCAGCCGACCGGCGGCCGCGGACGGGAAGGCCCACGACGGGATCGCGCCAGGTACGGGCCGCGCCGGATATGTCGGAAAGGTCTCCGTGGTCATGCGACACCGCCTTCGGGGGAGTAGGTCAGCACCGCGCCGGACTCCGGCAGGAGCCAGCGCGCGGCGATGGCCTGGACGTCCGCGGAGGTGACTGCCGCGGCGCGGGCCGGAGCCGTGAACAGCAGCGCCGGGTCGCCGAACAACGTGGCGTGATGCGACAGTGCGTTGGCCAGCCCGCTGACGGTCTCGGTGCGCTCCAGGTAGGCCCGCTCGGCCTGGGCGACGGCGCGCTCGGTCTCCCCTTCGGTGGGGCCTTCGGCCGCCATCCGGACGAGCTCCTCGTTGAGAGCGGCCGCGATCGCCGTGAGATCGGGGCCCATCGCCTGCACGAACGCGCTCGACGGGCCGCCGGCGAACCGCTGCACGCCGCACCACACCTCGGTCGCGACCTCGTCGCGGCGGACCAGCCGGTCGTAGAGCCGCGAGCCCGGCCCGCCGCCCAGGATCTCGACCGCGAGTTCGGCGGCCTCCAGTTCGTGGGTTCCGTCGGAGGGCAGCCGGAACATCGCGAAGTAGCCCGGCGTGGGCACGTCGGCGGTGACGTCCTCGCGGGCCGTCTCGGTGAGCGGCCCGAGCTCGGCGTCCGCCGCCGGTGGCACGGCCGGGCCGGTCAGCAGGTGGCCGAAGTACCGCTCGACGGCGGCCAGGGTCTCCTCCGGGTCCACGTCGCCGACGACCGACAGCACGGCGTTACCCGGCGCGTAGTAGGTGGCGAAGAAGTCGAGGCAGTCCTCGAGCGTCGTCGCGTCCAGATCGGTCATCGATCCGATCGGGGTGTGGGCGTACGGATGGCCCTCCGGGAAGGTCAGCGCGCACAGCCGCTCGAACGCATCGCCGTACGGCACGTTGTCGTAGCGCTGGCGCCGCTCGTTCTTCACCACGTCACGCTGGTTGTCCAGGTTGGCCTGAGTGAGCGCGGCGGGCAGCGAACCCATCCGATCGGCCTCCAGCCAGAGCGCGAGCTCGAGGTGGCTGACCGGCACCGTCTCGAAGTAGTTGGTGCGCTCGAACGAGGTCGTCGCGTTGAACGCCGCGCCCGCGCTCTGCAGCACCGACGCGTGCTCGCCCTCGGCCACGTGCGCCGAGCCCTGGAACATCAAGTGCTCGAACAGGTGGGCGAGTCCGGTCCGGCCGGCCTGTTCATGCCGCGACCCGACGCCGTACCAGAGGTTGACGGCCGCCAGCGGTACCACGTGGTCCTCACAGACCACCACGCGTAGCCCGTTGCCGAGGGTGTATTCATGCAGCGGTCGTTCCGCCAAGGCTCGCTCCCGACTTCGGTCCCGTACCGCCTATGCGGACCAAGCGGATGATCTCGTCACGGCGGCGCTTGTATCTCACCGTATAGGGCCTGGGAGCCAGGCCTGTACGCCACGACCAGGTCCCGGAAGATTCTGGGTACCCGCTGGCGTCCAAGCGAGAGCGCCACTATTACTTGGTGTTTGTCTCCTATGTGACCAGTGTTGTAGATGACGTGATTCCTGGGTGTGCGACCGGTTCTGTCTCTACGCTCTCAGCGCATGAGAGGTACTCGATGGGCAGGGGTGGCTCTGGGTGTGACAGCCGTGGGGAACGCGGCCGCGGTGACCGTGGCCGCACTCGGCGGCACCGGTGCCCCGGCCTGCGCGGCGACCGGGGTCCTCTCCGGCAAGGCCACCTTCTACGAACTCCACGCCCCGGTCTCCGTCCCACGATGAGTCCCGCGACGAGCCCCACGCCCGCACCGGCGCTCTCCGGCTCGCCGCCCCTGGCCGCGCCCACGTCCTGCTGACCGGCCTCACGCCGCCTGGATCCGCAGGGGCCAGGCGGTCAGGTCGCCGAAGCGGTTCTCCGGCAGCGCCTGCAGCCGGGCCGCAGCCGCGGGGATATCGCCGATCAGCCGGTCGGTGTCGAAGCAGCGGCTCTCACTGACGCTGAGGACCCCGTACAGCAACGTGTCGGGGGCGCGGACGATGACCAGCGGGCCGATCTGCACGAAGCCCTTGCCGAGTTCGTTCACCGCCAGCAACAGGGACTGCAGGGCCGCCAGCTCCGGCGTCGGCGCGCCGGGCCGGGTCTGATCCCGCAGAGTGTCCAGCAGCGAGATGAAGTCCCATTCGAGCTCCACCGGACCCCGGCCAGAGGGGCACGCGAGGTAGTAGCGGACACCCTCGGGCTCGTCCACCTGGAGCCGGACCTTCAAACCATGCTGGTCGAGCAGGTTCGCATAGAGCAGCAACAGCGTGTCCCCGAGCGGCGCGATGTCCGCCGAGAGCCCGCCGAGGACCGTGCCGGAGTCCGGCGGGTCCCCGCCGAGCGTCTCGACGACCTCGCGGTCGAGCTGGTCCTGGACGCGGTGGTGCACCCGGGCGACCACGCTCTCCACCGACTCCAGAGCGCCGGTGAGATCGTGCTGCAGCTCCCGGTCATGGGCTTGGTGCGCGCTGGACCGCTCGACGGTGTCCAGCCGGGCGACGATGTCCCTCACCTGGTCACGTAGGGCCGACACGTTGGTCTCCAGGGCCCGCGCGAGGTGATCGACCTGCGAGACCTGATCATGGAGGTTGTCGGCGTCGACGCGCTCCTCCAGCGAGCCGAGCCGCAGGTCGTGCCGACCGGCGCCCTCCTCCACGCGCTGGAGAGTCGCCACCAGCTGGTCGAGGTCGCCCTGATAGCCGTCCAGCCGGGTGTCGATCCCAGGGAGCCGGTGATCCTCGAGCCGGGAGACCAGCGTGTCGAGCGTCGCGTAGATCTCCGACAGCGACCCGGTCTGCGTCGCGCCCGCTGCCTCGGCCTTGGCCAGACGTTCCTCGGTGGCGGCCTGCGCCGCCTGTGCGGCCCGCCAGCGGGCCTCGAGATCCTGGAGGCGTGCGGCCTCGGGACTGAATCGTTTCCGGTCGAAGGCCATGTACAGCTCGACCCCGGCAACGATCAGGCACAGCAGGACCAGGATCCAGGTCATCGCACTCCTCCGGACGCCGGCACGAGACACACGTAACAGCTACTTTGCCACTCCGAAGTCCCCGGGAACACCACATCTCTTGGGGGCCTTCCGTGTTCTCCGTGTTCTCCGCGTGCACCGCGAAGCAAGGTACGTTGCCTCCATGAACGTCGGTGATGTTGTGGCGGACTTCGAACTGCTCGACGACCGCGGCGAAACCCGGAGCCTGAGCGGCCTGCTGGCCGACGGACCGGTGGTCCTCTTCTTCTACCCCGCGGCGATGACCCCCGGCTGCACGGCCGAGAGCTGCCACTTCCGCGACCTCAAGAGCGAGTTCGCGGCCGCGGGCGGCCACCCCGTCGGCATCAGCTCCGACGCGGTGGACAAGCAGCGCCAGTTCGCCGACAAGCACGGCTTCGGTTATCCCCTGCTGTCCGACCCGGACGGCGCCGTCGCCGCGCGGTTCGGAGTGAAGCGCTCCTTCGCCCTCGCGCCCACCAAGCGGCAGACCTTCGTGATCGACCCCGACCGCCGGGTGATCGCGGTGATCAAGAGCGAGATCCGCATGAACGTCCACGCGGATCGCGCTCTCGAGGCGCTGCGCCGCCACACGGCCGTCTGACGGTCTGATCAGCCTTTCAGCTCGGCCAGGTCCACGTCGGTGAGACGGATGCCGCTCGCGGCCATGTTCTCCTCGAGGTGGTCAAGGGAGCCTGTGCCCGGGATGGTCAGCAGCACCGGTGAGGTCGCCAGCAGCCAGGCCAGCGCGACCTGCACGGCCGTCGCTTCATGGCGGGCCGCGACCTTGCCGAGGGGGATCTCGTCGAGCGGGCTGCTGCCGCCACCGAGCGGGAAGAACGGCACATAGGCGATCCCCGCTGCCTCACACTGAGCGAGCAGCGCGGTGTCGCCGGTGTTCTGCACGTGGAAGTGGTTCTGCACCGCGGCTACGGGGGCAACCGCACGCGCCTCGGCGAGCTGGGCGGCATCGACGTTGCTGACACCCAGATGCCGGATGAGCCCCTCCTCTCGTAGCTCGGCCAGCACCGCGAACCGGTCGGCGATGGACTCCCCGCCCGGCCCGGTCATGCCACCGACCCGCAGGTAGACCAGGTCGAGCCGGTCCACACCGAGAGTCCGCAGATCCTCCTCCACCAGCCCGCGCAACTGATCGGGCGTCGCCTGGCCGCTGGGCACCCCGTCGGGGCCGCGGAGCGGCCCGACCTTGGTCGCGATCACCAGGTCCTCGGCGTACGGGGCCAGCGCCGTGTGGATCAGCTCATTGGCCCGCACTTCGCCACGTGTGTAGAACCCCGCCGTGTCGATGTGGTTCACGCCCAGTTCGACCGCGCGGCGGAGCACCGCGATTCCGGTCTCAGGGTCCCGTACCGGGCCTTGGAAAGTGCCGGTGGGGAGCCGCATCGCACCGAAACCGAGCCTGTTGATCCTGAGGTCGCCGCCGAGAAGGAACTCCCCGCTCGCGGCGGCCTTGCTGTCAGAAGAAGTGTTGGTCGTCATGAGACCGAGGATGGCCTGCCATCCGGGCTCTGACGAGGAGGTGGCAGCAAGCTGCCATGGTCGTCACCCCGCCGGGTACGGCAGACTGGATACGTGCGGGACGAACAGGTCATCACGGTTCACGGGGACGACGAGCTCATCGCTCGTGCTGCTCACCTTTTCGCGGGCACGCAGACGGAGTTCGTCTGTGCCGCCAGGGACCTGAACACCTGGTCCCAACCAGAGGCCAGGATGGCCATCAGCCGCCGGATGCGCACGCCGGATGCGAGGGGGCTGGTGGTGAACAAGCTCCTCAGCCCCATCGCGCTCGCCGACGAGGCGCAGCGCCTGCATCTCCGCCAGGTGGCGGCGCGCGGCGCCGAGGTCCGGATCAGCGGGTCGATGCTCCCGCACGAGACGATCATCATCGACCGCCGGGTGATGATCCTTGCGGGACGTGACGCGCCAGGTGGCCGTGAGTTCACCGTCACCACCTCACCGGCACTGGTCGGCGGCGTGCACGCCCTGTTCTGCGCCGCCTGGGAAGCCGCCACCGACCTCGAAGGTTATCTGCGCCGCGACGTCCCGCACCTCGCCCCGGACGGCCGGACGATCCTGCGGGCGCTCGGGTCCGGCCTGACCGACGAGACCGCCGCCAGACAGCTCGGTGTCTCGCTGCGCACCTACCGGAGACGCGTGGCGGAACTCATGACCACGCTGGAAGCCGAGTCCCGCTTCCAGGCCGGACTCCACGCCGGAAAACTCGGTCTCACCGGCTGAACGTCATGCCACGTGATCAACTGAGGCTGAGTGGCAGGGCGCGCAAGCTCGCTGGTAGCCGCCAGGGGTGACCCCGTAGTAGCGGCTGAACCAGCGGGTCAGATGACTCTGGTCGGCGAATCCGGTCTGGGCTGCGACGTCGCTGATGGGGTGGCCCTGGGCGATGAGGCGTCGGGCGGTCCTCAGCCGAAGCTGACGCTGGTAGTCACTGGGCGCCATCCCGTACGTCGAGGTGAACGCGCGGTAGACGGTGAACCGGCTGTGACCGGTGACGGAGGCGAGGTCGCCGGCGCTGATGTCGTCCAGGTAGGAGCCGTGGATCAGCTGCCGGGCTCGCTCGGCGATGCCCGCCGCCCCGCGGTGCACGGCGGGTGCGTCTGGACTCCTCTTCCCCGCG
>JAOPYO010000060.1 GCA_025964575.1 Actinomycetes bacterium | reverse complement strand
TTCCTGCCCTCTATGACGGCTCGGGGCGCATGCGTGCCCTTCCCCCGGATCCCCGAGTCTCTCTTTACGACACGCCCGCTGCCAGCACCGTACCCGGCATGTCCGAACATCGCCGCTCTCGATCATCGGAGACCCCGAGAGCGTCCTCCCATCTGCACAGCTTGCCTGCCCGGGGCCGCTGGTGGGCTCCGCGTGCCGGATTCTTGCGGATCCTTTTGCCCAGAGTGCCACCGCGGGCCCTTCGTGACCAGAGTCGTGTTGAGCGGCTGGAACACCCGGAGAGACCGAGGGGACTCTGGTACCTGCCATTCCGCTACGAAGGTCGGCACTGATAAGTAATCAGTTACAACGTTCGTCGGGGCAGCCCGGCGAGACCCGACCATGGCCTGCGGACGCCCAACGGCCAGGCCGACTATGCCGCCGGGCACCACGGCGACGCGGTCAAGCCGGTGCTGGTCTTCCCCTGACCGTGGTGAAGGCTTTGACAGAGAGGACCATGGCACGATGATCGACATTGACGGGATGCTCGCGGACCTGCGGGCCGAGGGAGATGATTTGGACGCGCTGGTGGCCGGGCTGCCGGCCGCCGGCTGGGCCACGGCCACCCCCGCCGAGGGTTGGACGATCGCCCACCAGATCGCTCATCTGGCGTGGACGGACGAGCAGGCGATCGTCGCGGCCACCGACGCGGGGGCCTTCGACGGGCTGCTCAAGGAGGCGTTGGCGGATCCTGGGGGTTACGTCGAGCGGGGCGCCGTCGACGGCGCGGCGGAAGAGCCGGCGGTGCTGCTGGCACGCTGGCGGTCCGGGCGCCGTCGCATGGTCGACGCGCTGGCGGCGCTGCCCGCCGGGACAAAGGTGCCATGGTTCGGGCCGTCCATGAGCGTGGCGTCGATGGTCACCGCGCGGCTCATGGAGACCTGGGCGCACGGTCAGGACGTCGCCGACGCCCTCGGCGCTGAGCGGGTGCCGGCGGCGCGGTTGCGGCATGTCGCCCACATCGGCGTACGGACCCGCGACTTCGCCTTCCGCGGCCACGGACTGACCCCGCCGGAGACGGAGTTCCGAGTCGTGCTCACCGCCCCCGACGGACAGGAATGGGCCTGGGGCCCGGCGGACGCCGCCCAGACCGTGACCGGCCCCGCACTGGACTTCTGCCTCCTGGTGACCCAGCGCCGCAACCGAGCGGACCTGGCCCTGACGGTGGACGGCCCGGAGCCGGACACGTGGCTGGACATAGCCCAAGCCTTCGCCGGCCCACCCGGTTCCGGCCGCCCCGCCAGCTGAAAATTTTACGTCCCGAAGACCCGGGTGGTGTAGGGGTTGGCGAACCTCCGGTCGGGGTCCAGCTCGTCCCTGAGGGCCTGGAAGTCGTTGAACTTCGGGTAGACGGTCTCCAGGTAGGACGCGTCGCGGGTGTGCATTTTGCCCCAGTGCGGACGGCCGCCCACCTCGGTCATGAGTTCCTCGACCCCACGGAAGTATTCGTCGTGCGGGTTCTGGTGGTAGACGTGGACGGCGATGAACGCGCTGTCGCGGCCGTGGGCCATCGACAGCCAGGCGTCCTCGGGCGGAAGCAGCCGGACCTCGATCGGGAAGCTGATCTGCCAGTCCTTCCTGGCGAACAGCGAGCGCAGTTCCTGGAGCGCGGGGATCAGGTGCTCGCGCGGGACGGCGAACTCCTGCTCCTTGAAGCGCACCGTCCGCGGGCTGGTGAAGACCTTGTACGAGGTGTCGGTGTAGGTGCGGGCGCCCAGCGCCTTGGCGGAGATGCCGTTCACGGTCGGCACGATGCCGGGGAACCGGCGGGTGATGCGATTGATCCCGTCGAACACCGTGTTGGACAGGAACTGGTCGTCCAGCCAGTGCTTGAACCTGGGAAGCGGGTCAGGGGGTCCCTCTGAGCGGTTGTTGCGCTTGGTCAGGCAGCCCTCGGTGTGCGGGAACCAGTAGAACTCGAAGTGCTCGTTCTCGGTCGCCATCTCGTCCAGCCGGGACAGCACCTCGTCCCACCGCATCGGCTCCTCCTGCGCGTGCAGGAGGAAGGCCGGCACGGTCTGCCAGGTGATCGCGGTGATCACCCCGAGCGCGCCCAGCCCCGCGCGGGCGGCGTCGAACAGCTCCGGCCGTTCGTCACGGGAGCAGGTCACCACACTGCCATCGGAGAGCACCAGCTCCAGCCCGGCGACCTGGGAGACCAGCCCGGCGGCGTCCCGGCCGGTGCCGTGGGTGGCGGTCTGCAGGGCACCGGAGACGGTCTGCTCCTGGATGTCGCCCATGTTGGCCAGCGCGAGACCGTGTTCGTCCAGCAGCGTGTTGAACCGGTGCAGGGGAAGACCCGCCTCGACCGTGACCAGCCGGGAGGCGGTGTCGATGGAACGGACACCCGTCAGACCGCCCGGCGCGAGCCGTACGCCGTCGGTCAGAGCCGCGCCGGTGAAGGAGTGGCCCGTGCCGGTCATCCGGACGGTGAGGCCGTCCTCGGCCGCCTGACGGACGGCTGAAGCGACCTCATCGGTCGACCGGGGCGTGACGACACGCTGGGCGCTGGCCTGCTGGTTGCCGGCCCAATTGCGCCACATTTGGGGGTTCGTGGGGGACATGTTCTGACTCTACGTGTTGGTATTCATGAGGAAAATTCATGTTCACCAAATTGTGATGCCCCGAGGAGGCCGACGACCACCGCGGCGATGCCGGCGCAGACGGGGAAAAGGAACGCTCCAGCAGAGCCGTACGCGTCCACGAGGCGGCCCGCGACCGAGGCTCCGACGGCGACGCCGATCCCGATGAAGGTGGACACCCAGGTGAGCCCCTCGGTGAGCTGGCGAGCGGGTACGAGCCGTTCGACCAGGCTGAATCCGGCGATCAGAGTGGGGGAGATGGCCAGCCCACAGAAGAAGATCACGGCCATCATGATCCAGAGATTGTGGATCAGGGTGATCGGGACCAGACCGATCACCAACAAGGCCAGGCTGCGGCGGAAGCGCCGATCGAGGCGAGTGCGCCAGTTGCGCGCGCCGTACCAGAGTCCGCCGGTGGCGCTGCCGAGCGCGTAGCAGCCGAGCAGCGCCCCGGCGAGGCTCCTGTGCCCCTGCTCCTGAGCGAAGGCGATCGCGCTCACGTCGATCGCCCCGAAGACCGACCCCATCAGCAGGTAGACGCCGCACAACACCATCAGGGCACGATTGGTGATCGCGCTGCCGGTCTGGCCGTCCTCCCGCGGGCGCGGTGGCGGCTGCGTCCGACGCTGGGTGGCCAGCGTGAGGGCCCCGACCAAGGTGAACAGCCCGGCCGCGGCGACCCCGCCGGCCGGATGGACCTGCGTCGCCAGCAGAGTGACGATCATCGGGCCGGTCACGAAGATCAGCTCATCCGCGACGGACTCGAAGGCGAAGGCGGTGTTCAGACCCCCGCCGGTCCCGGTCAGCAAGTGGCTCCAGCGGGCGCGGACCATCGCTCCCAGGGAGGGAGAGGTCGCGCCGGCCGCCGCGGCCGCGAGGAAGAAGGCCCAGGCCGGGGTGTGCGGTGTCGCACACAGGACCAGCGTCGTCATGCTCACCGCGTTGGCGAGCACCAGCGGCGGCAGCACCCGATCCTGCCCGTACCGGTCGGCCAGCCGTCCAACGACGGGTGAGCCGGCCGCGTAGGCCAGCGCGCAGGTCGCCGACACACCACCGGCGATACCGTACGATCCGGTGACCGCGGACACCATCAGCACGATGCCGATACCGATCATGGACATCGACATCCGGCCGACGAACCCTGCGGCCACGAAGACCCTGGCGCCCGGAACGGAGAGCAGTTGCCGATATGGATTGGCCACGTGTTCTCTCCGACCCCCTCAACGGGGGCAGCATCGTGCTCCCCGCCATCTACCCCTGATGCGCTGATTACGTTACACAGGGGAAACAACCTGATATCCGCTGACCAGCCCCCGGCCCGACTCTGGAAGTAGCCGTGACCCGCTCACCGCGTGACTCCGGTACGACCGACGCGTCATCCGACCTCGCAGACGCTGTGGAGCCGGATGGCTCCGCCGAACCTGGGATCGTGCGGGTCCCGGCCCGAGAGCGGGTCGATGGACCGCCCGGACGCCGGGCGCTGGCGCTTGTCGTGGCGGGGATCGCGGTCGTCGCGGCCGCGGCCGCGACGGGCGGTGTGATCGCCGCGCTGAACAGCGCCCCTCCGAAGACGCAGACGGCATCGCCGCCGTCGGCACCTGGGCACGTCACGAACGTGGCGCAGGGAAACCAGATCGCGCCGTTGCGCCGGGTCGTGCCGCCCGACGTGCTCGCCGTGGCGGCCAGATCGGTCTCCTCCGTGCAGATCGGCCGGATCCGGAAGCTGAAGCAGGTGCAGGACGTGATCGCCGTTGATGCCGCCGCCGTCCAGCTGCAGGGCCGCCAGATCAACACTTTCGCTGTCGACCCGTCGATCTTCAGATCCTGGACCCCGCCCGGCACCGCCAAGAACGAGGAGCTGTGGACCGCGCTGGCGAGTGACAAGTTCATCGTGTCCGAGACCGCCATGGAGACCATGGGCCTGCGCGGCGGCTTCGGGTATTCGATCGTGGGCAAGACCGTGCCCACGGTGACGATGGGCGGAGCCGGTCCACTCGGCCTGCCCGGCATCGACATGCTGGTCAGCCTCAAGACCGGTGATGCCCTCCAGCTCATCCCCCGTCTGGCGGTGCTGGTCAACGCACCGGGTGCGGACCCGAAGAAGCTCTCGTCGGGCCTGAAGAAGATCCTCGGTGCGGGGGCTGAGGTGCGGAACCTGCATGAGAAGAAGAACCAGGTGACCGGCCGGTCCGGCAGCTACCTGGACCTGTACAAGAAGGCCGCCACCACCTGCCCTGGCCTGTCCTGGACGGTGCTGGCCGCGATCGGGCAGATCGAGAGCGACCACGGCCGCAACGCGGGACCGTCCAGCGCGGGCGCCCTCGGGCCCATGCAGTTCATGCCGGCCACCTGGAAGACGTACGGCGTGGACGGCGACGGGGACGGCAAGGCCGACATCATGAACCCCTACGACGCGGTGCCCGGCGCCGCGAAGTACCTGTGCGCCAATGGGGCGGGCGGTGGTGGCAAGCACCTCTACAACGCGATCTTCCGCTACAACCACGCCGACTGGTATGTCCAGAAGGTCCTCAACCTCGCCAAGGCCTACGCGAGGACATACTCCTAAAGTCCAGGCACCGCCGCCCGACCGGGTCCCCCTGGCTGGTTGGATGGGAGGCATGACGTCTTATGACGCTCTGCTGCTCGTGTCCTTCGGGGGACCGGAGGGGCCCGACGAGGTGATCCCGTTCCTGGAGAACGTGACCAGGGGCCGGAACATCCCGCGAGAGCGCCTCGAGCGGGTGGCGGAGCACTATCACCGCTTCGGCGGGGTCAGCCCGATCAACCAGCAGTGCCGGGAGCTCAAGGCCGCGATCGAGGCCGACCTGGCCGCCGCCGGCCTGGACCTGCCGGTCTACTGGGGCAACCGCAACTGGCAGCCCTACCTCGCCGACACAGTGCGGCAGATGGCCGCCGACGGGGTGCACCGCGCCGCGGCCTTCGTCACCTCCGCCTACAGCGGCTACTCCTGCTGCCGCCAGTATCTCGACGACCTCGATCGCGCCCGCGCCGAGGTTCCGGACGCTCCGGACATCGACAAGCTGCGGATCTACTACAACCACCCGGGCTTCGTGATGCCGTTCATCGAGAGCACCCGGGCCGCGCTCGCGAAGGTTCCCGAGGGTGCCCATCTGGTGTTCACCGCGCACAGCGTGCCGTTGTCCCAGCCGGGCCGCGAGCGCTACGTCGCCGAACTCACCGATCTCGCCGAGGTCGTACGCGCCCGCGTGGCGCCGGACAACCCATGGGCGCTCGTCTACCAGAGCCGCAGTGGATCACCAGCTCAGCCCTGGCTGGAGCCCGACATCTGCGACCACCTGGAGAAGCTGCACAGTGAGGGTGTCCAGGCCGCGGTGATCGTGCCCATCGGCTTCGTGTCGGACCACCTGGAGGTCAAGTACGACCTCGACGTGGAGGCCGCGGAACTCGCCGCGCGGCTGGGTATGACCGTCGAACGGGCCGCCACCCCCGGCACGCATCCTCGTTTCGTGGCGATGGTCCGCGCACTCCTGCTGGAGCGGTCGGCGGCGGACCGCGCGACCCTCGGGAGGCTCGGCCCCGGACCCGACCTGTGCTCGTCCGAGTGCTGCCGTCCATCCCTTGGTGATCATGCACTCGATCGTCGATCGAGTGCATGATCACCAAGGAGATTCAGAGGGGGAACCACGTGAGCTTGGCCGAGGAACTGCTGGAACTGGCGGTCACGACGGCGGGGGAGGCCGGCCGGATGCTGGTCGACAAGCGTCCGGTGGAGGGTCCCGCCGTCGTCCACACCAAGTCCAGTCCCACAGACGTGGTGACCCAGATGGACCAGGCCGCCGAACGGCTCATCATCGAGCGGATCGAAGCCGTACGCCCTCGTGACGCCTTCCTGGGCGAGGAGGGCGGGTCCAGCACGGGCAGCAGCGGGGTCCGGTGGATCATCGACCCGATCGACGGCACGGTCAACTACCTCTACGACCTGCCGGACTGGGCGGTCAGCATTGCCGCCGAGGTCGATGGTGAGACCGTCGCGGGGGCGATCGTCATGCCGCGCCGTGGTGAGACCTACACCGCCCGGCGGGGTGGCGGCGCCCGGCTGCACACCGATCAGGGCGTACGGGAGTTGCGCTGCAACACCGGGGTCTCCCTGGACACGGCCCTGGTCGCCACCGGGTTCGGCTATTCCAGCGAGCGCCGGGCACGCCAGGCGCAGGTGCTCACCCACGTGCTGCCGAGGGTGCGGGACATCCGGCGTGGCGGATCGTGCTGCGTGGACATGTGCTCGCTGGCGGCCGGCCGGGTCGACGCCTACTACGAGCGCGGCGTGCAGGCCTGGGACATCGCGGCCGGCTCACTGATCGTAGAGGAGGCCGGCGGGCAGGTAGGCGGCCTCAACGGAGCGCCGGCGGGCCCGGAGTTCACGATCGCCGCGGCACCTGCGCTGTTCGAGGCCCTGCATGATCTGCTGGCCCCGCTCGATCCGGCCCGTGACTCGTGAACCGGGGTCAGTGAAGCAACTCGGCCCAGCTCAACGTGACAAGACCCATCCACGATCGGCCAAGTGGCCGCGTGCCACTTGGCCGATCACGGAAGGGTGAGGTGGGTCAGCCGCCCCCACGGGGTGCGTCGATGTTGTGGTTGGCAGCGATGCGGTGGAGGTCCTCGATCTCGGCCTGGTGGGCGTCGGCGAGGAAGGCGTCCCCTTCCGCGTGGGCCGTGTGCATCGAGTCATAGGCCTCGGACAGTCGCTGGTGGATGGTACTGGAGAGCTCGCCCATGGAGTTCCTTCCTGCGGGTTTGAGGGGCCTTACCCAAGATCTCGTTGGCGGTAAACCTGGGAGGTTGTTCTTTTTCGCAGCCCTGTCTCAGAGGAACGGGTAACCCTGACTGTTAATCTATTTCCTCTTTACATCCCCGCGATGATCTATCTACTCTGCTCGTGATCATCGCGACGTAAGAGATCTTCCAGCCCTGAAAGGGCTGTGGGGCCTCCCACGTGAGCGGCGGACTGTTCGTGGTCATGCTCGGAGGCGTTGCGGGTCGCTCGCGCTTTGTTGCGGATTGCCGGGTCTACGTGGTCACGGCCGCTGGCTCTGCTGGTGGGCTTGGCGTTGTCGCTGAGCGCGGTGATGGGCGGTGGAGTGCCGGCTCCGCCGTCGTGCCGCGTCATAGCGCAGATTGCTGGTGTAGTCGGCGGCAGTGGCGCCCGAGGCGTTACCGCAGAGGTCTACCACGGAGGTGTGTTGCCTAGCTGGTTCAGGGTCAAGGAGGTGGTGAGGTCTTCGTCGCCGTTTTCCACCGTCTTCTTGGTCATCCGGTGGAGCGAGTCGAACGTGTAGGAGGTGACCTCCTGGCGTTCCGTCGCGCCGTCGGTGAGGGTGGTCTTGATGATGTTGCTGTCCGGGTCGAGCTCGCAGTCGGTGCGGCGGGCGACGCCGTCGGGGTCGACGATCTGGGCGATCCGGTTCCCGATCTCGTCGTAGAGGTAGTCGACCCGGTTCTTGCCGCCGCCGGTGACCTGCGAGGTGAGGTGTCCGGCACCGTCGTAGCAGTCGGACTCGACCACCACGTCGCGGGCGGTGGTGGATCCGTTGAGTTTCACGCCCGTGGCGGTGGTCTGCGCGAGCAGGTCGTCGCCGTAGTAGGTGTAGGCGAGAGTGCGGCCCATCGCGTCGGTGTGCGAGGCCAGCCGACCACCGTCGTCGTAAGCGTAGGAATCGACCACCAGGTCCTGCGCGGATCCGCTGGCTTATTTCGAGCAAGCTCCATTGAATGGGTTGACTTGCAACAACACCTTCGAGAAGGAGGCTGACCTTGAAGATGGGGGTTACGGTGAAGAATGTGGGCTTGAGTGAGTATTGTGCGTCAGTTCATAGTGAAGGCGTCAGTCCCACCACAGCACGACAGCCAGATCGCGACGCGCGGCTTCCTCATAGAAGCTGCGCAAGACTGTGAAGTGCCGTGCTAGATACTTTCGTAGATCACTCTCAGAGCCCTTCCAGTCCAGGCCGCCGTCAGCCCTTGCCTCGTGGAGGTTCGATGGGAGGGCAACCAGAACAGCCTGTGCTTCAACCTCCTGCAGTGCTCCTGCGACCTGTGCGACAGCTGCTGACTCAAGGGCGGTCACTGGGTGCTCCCATACGGTGTCGGGGTGGTCGCGGTAGGCCGCGTTGACCTCTGTGTCCCCGTGCAATGCTCGCCGCAATGCGGCCATGATCCGGGCGTCGACACCCGCCAATTCCCAGATGCGCGTCAGGGCCGAACCCGCCCAGTCCAGATCGACGTAGTCCGACTGCAGCTCGAAGGAGCAAACCTTGTCCAACTCGTCGGCCGACTGCCGACAGGCGGCGAGCTGCTCCGCTGAAACCCGGGCAAGCTGCTGTGTTATCGCCACGCGCCGCAGTCTGTCAGAGCGAACATCAGCACGCTCATGTCACCGTCGGCTCGTCAGAGGAAGCGGATGCGCTGTCGTGGGTCAGGTGACCGGGCTGAATCGTGGTCATCTGGGCCAGGCGCTGAGACCGGCCAATGAGTGATCAGAGGCGAAAGTCCAGTGCCTCCCAGGACACCTGAATCGGAAACGGGTCCACCGCATCGATGGCGAGTTGGTCTCTTCCTCGCGCAGAGGCTCCGATGAGGACGTAATCCCCGAAGGAGTCCAGTCGGAGTCGTGAAACCGACACGGCGGGCCCGTCATCGTGCATCATGCGGACGATCCAGTAGTGCGGGATGCCTGCTCTCGCATACTCCGCGCGTTTGTCGGACAGATCGGATGAAACCGTGTTGGCCGAGACCACTTCGACGGCCAGCAGCACATCCGAAACCCAGGGCTTCTGGCCCCATTTGCCCCGGCCACCCTCCAGTACGCACCGGTAGACGGTCACATCCGGACGCCGGAACCGGAACGGCACCTCCGAGAACAGGACGTCGAGATCCCCTCGGACCTTGTGACACGACCGATGCTCGGAGTCCTGCTTGTCCACCGCCTCGCCCAGCACCGTCACCAGGTTGTGCTGGATCGCCTGATGGTTCGGCGACGGCGATTCACAGTGCACGATCAGGCCGTCAAGGACCTCGATGGCCTTCGATAGATCTTCGGGAATGTCGAGGTATGCATCCATGTCAATGGCAGGGGTATGCACCGCCTGACGCAGCCAGGACCACCGATCGGCCTCTGTCACGGAAGCTCCCTCTCTGTAAGCGAGTCCAGCATAGATCCCGGTGCGGAGTTCTGGAGCCTCACCGATCCGAACCTCGCGCTGCTGGCTGATTTCGACGTCTGGGTTATCCGGACCGTCCTCAACCCGCAGACCCCCCATCCATCGGGCGGGGGGTTTCCACGACGACCTTCGCGAGTCGGCGGCCAGCGGTGACGGTCTGCTGTTGGTCGGCCCCGAGCACCTGTGCGCCTGACGGGCGGCACTGACCTTGAAGGCCAGGGTCGCACCGGGTCTGGTTCATGGACTCGCGACCACAAGAACGCGATCACCGCGTCACGGCAGCACTGGGATGCCGAGCACCTCGCCGATCTCGGCTGCTGATCCGCGCCGTGTGCGGTCGGCCCGTCCACGGACGATGTGAAACTAAACTGACACCCACTGTCACTGACGTCCAGTGTCGGTGACGGCACCAGGTGGTTTTCCCAAGTCCCAATCGCCATGCCGCCTCGGCGCCCGATCGCGCATGCATGGTCACGGTCGGCGTAGCGTGCTTACGGAGGACTTACGGGGCTCGTGGCATAACGGATAGGCCGGTCCAGCGCGCCGGTGACGGTTTCGTGCGCCACTGGTGGGTTCATGGCGGGCTCCTGGAGGGGCCCACCGGAAATGGGGGATGGGGTGCGACTCCTAGTCGTCGAGGACGAGCGGGTGCTCGCGGACGCGATCGCCACCGGGCTGCGCCGTGAGGCGCATGCGGTGGATGTCGCCTATGACGGCGCCGGCGCGCTGGAGCGGACCAGTGTGAACGCCTATGACGTGGTCGTGTTGGACCGCGACCTGCCGAAGGTGCACGGCGACGACGTCTGCCGCACCCTCGTCGGCGCGCGCTATCCGGCCCGGATCCTCATGCTCACGGCGGCGGGCGAGCTCGACGACAAGGTCGAGGGCCTGTCCATCGGGGCCGACGACTACCTGGCCAAGCCGTTCGCGTTCGCCGAGCTGATCGCCCGGGTGCGGGCGCTGGGACGGCGCGCGGCACTGCCGCTGCCACCGGTGCTGGAGCGGTCAGGGCTGGCCCTCGACCCGGGCCGCCGGGAGGTGCTCCGTGAGGGCCGGGCCGTCGATCTCACCCGCAAGGAGTTCGCGGTGCTCGAGGTCCTGCTGCGGGCCGAGGGCGCGGTGGTGAGCTCCGAGCAGTTGCTGGAGAAGGCATGGGACGAGCACATCGATCCGTTCACCAACGTCGTCCGGGTCACCATGATGACCCTGCGCAAGAAGCTGGGTGAACCGCAGGTGATCGAGACCGTGCCGGGCGTGGGGTACCGCCTGTGAGCACACCGTCCCAGGAAAAGCCGCACACTGACATGCCGGTTCAGGGCCAAAGCGAGGGCCAGAGCCCGGTGCAGCCCGAGGCCACCATGCCGTCGGGCATCGCGATACAGCCGGGCTCGCGACCGGGACAGGCAAGGGTCTCGCTGCCGGGTGCCGTCCGGGGGCTGACCGGCCGGGTGAGTGTACGGATGCGGCTCACGCTCCTCTACGGGGTCTTGTTCTTCTTCGCCGGCGGGCTGCTGCTCTTCGTGACGACGATCCTGGTCGCCGACATCCTCAACCACATCGATGTGGTCGGGGGCTACGGAGTGACCGACCAAGAGCTGCGGGAGTTCCGCCGGCAGTACATCGGCCAGACGATGAGCCAGTTGATCGGCCGATCGCTGCTGGCCCTGGCAGGCGTCGGGGTGATCGCGTTGGTGCTGGGCTACTTCGTCGCGGACCGCGCGTTGAGCCCGTTGCAGAAGGTGACCTCGGCGGCCCGCCGCCTGTCGGAGAGCACGTTGCATGAGCGGATCGCGCTCGAGGGGCCCAAGGACGAGATCAAGGAACTGGCCGACACCTTCGACGCCATGCTGGAGCGGCTCAGCCAGGCGTTCGACTCCCAGCGCAGGTTCGTCGGCAACGCCTCGCATGAGCTCCGTACGCCACTGGCCATCAACCGGACGCTGCTCGAGGTGGCGCTCACCGATCCGGAGGCCTCCGACGATCTGAAGGCCGTCGGCCGTACGCTCCTCGCCAACAACGCACGGCACGAACGGCTCATCGAGGGACTTCTGCTGCTGGCCCGCAGCGAACGCGAGCTGACGACGCGTACGCCCGTGGATCTGGTCGAGGTCGCCGCCACCGTGCTCGAGACCACGGGCAAGCGGGCGGATCCCGGCGAGGTGGGCATTCATCCCGAGCTCACCCCCGGCCCGACGGTCGGTGACCCAGTGCTGCTGGAGCACCTGGTCTCCAACCTGGTCGAGAACGCGATCAAGCACAACGTCGACGGCGGCGAGGTGTGGGTGCGGACCGGGGTGCTCGACGGCTTCGCCGCGGTCCAGGTGGAGAACACCGGCCCCGCAGTCCCGGCCTACGAGGTGGACCGGCTGTTCGAACCGTTCCGCCGGTTGAACACCGACAGGATCGAGTCGGCCAAGGGCGCAGGGCTGGGCCTGTCCATCGTGCGGTCGGTGGTCCGTGCCCACCGGGGCTCGGTCTACGCCACCCCGCGGCAGGGTGGCGGCCTCATCATCACCGTACGGCTGCCGCTCGGCTGATCACTTGACGGCCGCGGTGGCGAGTGTCGGCTCGCCGTCGTAGTCCTGCTGCAGCCCGGTGAACTTCTTGGTGTTGGCGAGGCGGATCTCTGAGTAGTTCCACAGCGGGATGAGCGCCAGGTCGTCGAGGGCGACCTTCTCGGCCTGCTGCGCGGCCTGGAGACGGGCCGTCGCGTCCTTGGTGCTCTCAGCGCTCTTGATCAGGGCGTCGAACCGGCTGTTGTGCCAGCCCGACAGGTTCGTGCCCGTGGCCCCGCTGATCCTGTCGCTGCCGAGCAGCGGGTGCAGGAAGCTGGTGGCGGTCGGGTAGTCGGCGATCCAGGCGTACCGCGCGAGTCCGGTGGCGTCCTTGGAGTGCAGCACCTTGCCGATCTCGGAGGAGTTCGGCTTGGTGACGATGGTGGCGTTCCACCCCAACACCTGGTGAAGCTGCAGCTGAACCATCTGGGACCACTGCTGATTGGAGGCGGTCGAGGTGGTGAGCAGCGTGATCTTGGTGCCGGACGGCAGCCCGGCCAGCGCCGCGTTCGCCTTGGCCTTCTCCGGGCTCGGGTGCTCGCACGAGTCGCAGACGCCGGTGCGACGGAACCCGGGGATGGCCGCTGGGACCAGTCCGGTGGCCGGGGTGCGCTGGTCCCCGAAGACGGTCTTCACGATCTGCGCGCGGTCGATCGCGTACGACACCGCCAGCCGGGCGTACTTGTTCGCCATCGGCCCGCCGGTGGTGACGGGCACCAGGAACTCCAGACCGGGGATGTCACGCTTGATCAGCATCCCGTCCGAGCCGTGCTGGGCGCGGGCGCTCGCCAGGGAACTCGTGGCGACCGTCGTCCAGTCGTAGGTGCCGGCGGTGAAGCCGGTGACCCCCTTGAGGTCCGCATCATCGCTCAGATCGACGATGATCTGGTCCAGCTTCGCCGTGCCGAAGGCCCAATCGGGGTTGCGCACCAGCGTGACCTTGGTCTTGGGGTCGTACGACCCGACCTTGAACGGGCCATTGCCGATCGGGTGGTCGTTGTAGGTCTTGTTGGTGATCGCCCCGGCGGAAAGCGGGACCGGGAAGTAGACCGGGTTGGCGAGCCGCCGGTCGAAGTCGCAGTCGGGCGCCGTGAGATCGATCTGCAGCTCCGCGCCGGAGGCACGCACTCCCGAGAGGGTGGCGGTCTTCCCGAGGGACACCTCGCTGTAGCCGGCGACGTCGGCCAGGAGATAGCCGGCACCGGCCTTGGGCGCGGCGGCGCGGTTGATGCCGCGTACGAAGGAGTCCGCGTTCACCGGGTCGCCGTTGCTGAACCTCGTGTCCGTCCTGATCGCGATCTTCCAGGACTTGCAGGAGGAGTCGCCGTCGATGGACGTCGCCAGCCGGAGCTGGACCGTCCCGTCCTGCTTCAGCTCGGTCAGTCCGGTGTAGAGCTGCTTGGTGATCGTCAGATCGGTCCCGAATCCCGCACTGGTCGAGGGGTCGATCCCATAGGTCGCCGGAGTCATGACCATGTGGAGCTCGCCGCCGACCCTGCCGACCGGGTACGTGGGCGTCGGGCTTGAGGTGCCCCCGGTGAGCTTCATGACGGTGAAGGAGCCGAGCAGGATCAACACGACCGCCGCGGCGGTGCCGGACGCGGCCAGCACGCCGAGGCCGCGCCGCTTTCGCGGCAGTGGTCCGGTCGGGGCCTGTCCGATGCCGGGTCCCGCGCCGTACGGTCCATACCCGCCGTTCGGCGGTGGGGGAGCCCAGCCACCCGGCATGGGGCCCGGCCCGGGCATCAGATTGGGCATCGGCCCAGGCCCAGGCCCAGGTACGGGTCCGGGTACGGCGGGCGATACCCAGCCACCGGGCGGGGTCGCCGGCCCCGGGCGCGGCGGTGCAGCGACAGGGCCGGGGGCAGGGGCCCGCGGTGCGGCGACACCTCTGGAGGGGGTGTCGGCCGCGGCCGCCTCGGCGCCCTGGTTGAGCACGGCCGCGGCCTGGCCGTCCTCCCGCGGGAGCGCACCGGCCAGCCCGAGCAGCCAGATCAGGATCTGGTGCGCGGTGGGCCGCTGGGCGGGGTCCTTGCTCAGACAGCGGGCGACGATGTCGCGGAGCGGGCCGGTCAGCGGGCCGAGGTGCGGCGGCGCGTTGAGGATGCGATGCATCACCGCCGGGATCGAGTCCGCGCCGTAAGGGGGACTGCCCCCCGCCGCGTAGACGATCGTGCAGCCCCAGGCGAAGATGTCCGCCGGCGGGCCGACCGGGACCCCGGAGATCTGTTCCGGCGCCATATACGCGGGAGTGCCGACGGCGGTGCTGGAGAGCGTGCCGGTGGCGTCGAGGGCCCGGGCGATGCCGAAGTCGATGACCCGTGGCCCGTCACCTGCGATCAGGACGTTGTTCGGCTTGAAATCCCGGTGCACGATGCCGGCCTGGTGGATCGCGGCCAGCGCGGTGATGGTGCCGATGGCGATCCGGTCGAGGGCCGCACCGGCGCGCGGACCCTCGGCGGACACGATGTCGGACAGGGCTGGGCCTTCGATGTACTCGCTGACGATGTACGGGGTGTCGCCCTCGACATCGGCGTCGATGGTGCGAGCCGTACAGAACGGCGCCACACGTTTGGCCGTGGCGACCTCGGCGGCGAACCGGGACCGGGCCTTGGGGTCACCGCTGAAGCGGGCGTGCAGCAGCTTCACAGCGACCTTCAGGCCGGCCTCGTCCTCACCCAGGAAGACCGCCCCCTGCCCGCCCTCGCCGACTCTGCCGACGAGGCGGTACTCGCCCACATGAGCGGGGTCGCTGGAACGCAGGGGGGTGATGCCGGACACGGGGTCCTTTCTGACCGATGGACGAGCCGGACTACTGCTTCGTGAGCGTTCCGCTCCAGCTTGGGGAGGTGTCCGACAGGTAGCCGCGCCACTCGTAGCGGGCGGTGGAACTGGCCGGGTAGAGCTGCACATAGCCGTCGGAGCATTCCGATCGCCCGCTCACGATGGTCTCCTTCAGCGTGGCCTTGTACGACGAGCTCGACTGGACCGTGAGCAGCCCCGTGCAGGTCTTCGTGGTGCCGGTGTAGGTGACCGTTCCGGTGCTGAGCCCGGAGAACAGCGTGATCTTGGCCGCCCAGGTCTTGGTGCTGTCCTTGGAGCTGGTGATCGTCCCGGACCACGTCCCGCCCAGTTCGGGGGAGATCCCGTTGGAGCTGCCGAAGGTGGGCGGGCTGTAGCTGAACGGCGTGTACGTGTAAGTGGGCTGCCGCGGATGGCTCCTCCCGACGAGCACGGCCACGACGAAGATGATGATGGCCAGTACGACGAGGCTGCCACAGCCGACCATGGCGATGATCGGGCCGTTCGAGGACCGCCGGGGTGGCGGCTGCGGCGGATAGCCCTGGCGGAACGGCGGCTGGGTCATCGGCGGGCCGGGTGGGCCCATCCGCATGGGCGGCGGGGTGGCCGGGCCGGGCAACTGCATGGCCATCGGCGGAGGCGTACGCGGGCCGCGCATCGCCATGGGGGGCGGGGTCATCGGAGGCGCCGGGGGCGGGGTGATCCGCGAGACCGGCGGCGGGGGCGGTGGGGCGCGGTGCGTCACCGGCGGCGGGGGCGGCAGCTGCGAGGCGATTCGGGTGCCCTGGTCGAGCAGATCCTCCCGCGCGGGGGCGGGTCCCGGTGCCACGCCGGCGTTGCCGAGAAGCTGGAGGAGAAGCTGGTGCGCCGGGGGACGCAGTGCGGGGTCCTTGGACAGGCAGCGGCCGACGACCTCCCGCAACGGGCTCGGGAGCGCCGACAGGTCCGGCTCGTCGTTGAGGATGCGGTTGATGATGACGGGGAGGGTGTCGGCCTCGAACGGCGACTGGCCGGTGGCGGCGAACACCATGGTCGCGCCCCACGCGAAGATGTCCACGGCCGGCTGGAGGGGAGCTCCCGTGAGCTGCTCCGGGGCGAGATAGCCTGGCGTGCCGACCACCATGCCGGTCGCGGTGACCGAGCTCTCCTGAGAGTTGATCGTGCGGGCGATGCCGAAGTCGACCACCCGTGGCCCGTCACTGGCGAGCAGCACGTTGCTGGGCTTGAAGTCGCGGTGCACGATGCCGGCCTCGTGGATCGCCGCGAGGGCGGTCACGGTGCCGATCGCCAGCCGTTCGAGTTCGATGGCGCTGCGCGGGCCGTTGACGGCGACGACGTCGTGCAGCGACGGCCCGTCGATGAATTCGCTGACGATGTACGGCTGGTCGCCTTGGACATCGGCCTCGTAGACCCGGGACGTGCAGAACGGCGCGACCTTCTGTGCCGCGGCCACCTCCCGGATGAAGCGGGCCCGAGCGGCGGGGTCCCTCGCCATCTGTGCGTGCAGAAGCTTGATGGCGACGTACTCGTTCTCCGGCGTCCGGCCGAGATAGACCGCGCCCTGGCCACCCGCACCAAGCCGCCCGACTACCTCATAGTGCCCCAGCGACGCCGGATCGCCCGGCTCCAGGGGAGCGGCATCCGGCATGTGACCCTCCAACGACCCAGTTGTTGCCCACCCGTTTGGCAGGCACGATAACGCCGCTTCGGCGGGCACGATATCGCGATAGTTGTGACGTTTCACTGATCCGTCTGGTTCGAGCTCTGTCCAATCTCTCGTGTTGGACCTGTCGTGCACACGCAAGCGCCGTGAGGCGGGTAAGATCCCGCCGCCTGCCCTTGCACGCCGAGCGTGCCGCGCAGGAGATCAAAATCGCGTTACACCTCTGGGTGTGTGACTTGTGACACATTTTTGGGCGGCTAGACCGGATGATTGACGTCACCGGTGAGACATGTCGCGCCTTGCGTGTTAGGGGTCACTTCCCGTGACAGAATTTCCCGCCCGGATCGGGCACAAGAAGGGCCTCCCGAGCGTTAGATCCGCGCGACGGGGTGCATAAACGACCGAGGGGGATGGAGATAGAAGATGGCAACGGACTACGACAGCCCACGTAAGACCGACGACGACCTCAGTGAGGACAGCCTGCAGGAACTGCAGGCCCGCCGGGCGGACAAGGCCGCGAGCATCATCGACGAGGACTTGGACGCCGGTGAAGTCGCTGAGCTGCCGGGTGCCGACCTGTCGAATGAGGAGCTGACGTTCAAGGTCGTACCACGGCAGGCCGATGAGTTCACCTGCACGCGGTGCTTCCTGGTGCATCACCGCAGTCAGCTGGCGGAGGAGAAGAACGGCCAGCCGGTCTGCCGCGAGTGCGCCGCCTGAGGGGGCGCACATGGCTGAGGAGACCACCGGAGAAGGTCAGATCCCGGCGGTCAACGAAGAGATCGGTGACCTGATCGGACGGTTGTCCGCCGATGAGGGCCTGGATCGTGACACCCGTGGCCGCCTGCTGGCACGGCTCGCGCGCCTACTGGGCGCGAGCGCGCGTAAGGCGGGGGCCACGGGTCTCGCGGGCGGCCGGTGGATGAGTGACGTCTTCTCGGAGGTGGCGCCGCGCATTCCGATCCGGGATCTGGAGACGTTGCGCCTTCATCACGAAGGCCTGCAGGGTGAGCGGCTGGCCGACAATCTGGTCCGGGGCGCGGTGAACGCGACGACCGCGGTGGGAGCCGCCGGCGGTGCGCTCGCGGCGGTGGAGTTCGTGGCACCGCCACTGCTGCTCTCCGCCCCTGCCCAGCTCATCGCCGAGACCCTCGTCCTGGCGGCCATCGAGGTCAAACTGATCGCGGAACTACACGAGGTCTACGGGGTACAGGTGCAGGGCAACGGCACCGTCCGCGCTGCGGCGTTCGTCACCGCCTGGGCCAAGCAGCGCGGGATCAGCCCGCTGGACTCCAATTCGGTGACCAACGCCCTCGGCGTCGCCGCCAAACAGACATTGCGCAAACGGCTGCTGCGGACCCTCGGCCGGTCCCTGACCACGATGGGGCCCTTCCTCACCGGCGCGCTCGCCGGGGGAGCGCTCAACCGCGCGGCCACCAGGCGGCTCGCCGAGACCATCCGTCAGGACCTCCGACGGAACCTCGGCGCCGTCCCTGATCAGCCCACTCTCCCCGAGTAGCCCCCGGCCACAAGCCTCCCGGACGCCGCGCCCTTCGGGGCCGCAGAGGCGGCCCCTCCCACCACTTCCTCCCGTGATCTTGCAGTTCGGGTCGCCCCGAACTGCAAGATCACGAGAGGAAAGGGGTCAGGACTCGCTGCGCAGGGCGGCGGGGAGCTCGCCGGTGCCCTTCTCCCAGCGTCTGGCCGCCGCCCGGGTGGCCAGCAGCTTGGCCACTTCGCTGCCCACGCCGATGACGACGGCCCAGCCGAGCGCCTCGGCCAGGGCGACCTCCGGCGACTCGGGGTTGTTCGGCGGCTCCTTGCCGGTCGTCTTCTTCCAAGCGAGCGTGATCGCCTTCTTGGCGGCCCAGCCGCCCGCGAAGGCCGCGACGCCGGCCATGACCCGCCAGCCGAGGTCGCCCTTGTCCGCCATCGTGATGTCCTCCTGTTTCATGGCACTCGCTCCGCGGCCCGCTTGCGTTGTCTTGAGGCATGCGGGCCCGCCCCTATCAATACCATTGCTCCTATGACCGAGCAGCCACGCATCCCAGCAGTCCCGGAAAAGGTCTCTCTCGAGGGGCTGGAGGACAAGTGGGTAGGCGTCTGGGAGGAGCAGGGCACCTACCGCTTCGACCGTACGAAGCCGCGGGCCGAGGTCTACTCCATCGACACCCCGCCGCCGACGGTGTCGGGGTCCCTGCACGTCGGTCATGTCTTCTCGTACACCCACACCGACACTGTGGCGCGCTACCAGCGGATGCGCGGCCGCGCGGTGTTCTACCCGATGGGCTGGGACGACAACGGGCTGCCCACCGAGCGCCGGGTGCAGAACCACTTCGGCGTCCGCTGCGACCCGTCCCTCCCGTACGACCCGTCCTACGAACCGCCGGCGAAGCCGGACCCCAAGAGGCAGGTTCCCGTCTCCCGGCGTAACTTCATCGAGCTGTGCGAGCGGCTCACCGAGGTGGACGAGCAGGCGTTCGAGGAGATGTGGCGCCGGATCGGCCTCTCGGTCGACTGGAATCACCTCTACACCACCATCGGCGCCGACGCCCGGGCCGCGTCCCAGCGGGCGTTCCTGCGCAATCTGGCGCGCGGCGAGGCGTACGTCTCCGAGGCGCCGACCCTGTGGGACGTGACGTTCCGTACCGCCGTCGCCCAGGCGGAGCTGGAGGACCGCGATCACCCGGGTGCGTTCCACCGCATTCGCTTCCATGCTGAGGACAGGCCGGTCTACGTCGAGACCACCAGGCCCGAGCTGCTGCCCGCCTGCGTGGCTCTGGTGGCACATCCCGATGACGTGCGCTACCAGGAGCTGTTCGGGCGTACGGTGCGGACGCCGCTGTTCGGCACCGAGGTCACGGTCCATCCGCACCCTCTCGCCGACCCGGAGAAGGGGTCGGGCATCGTGATGGTCTGCACCTTCGGTGATATCAACGACGTCACGTGGTGGCGCGAGCTCGACCTGCCCATCCGGGCCATCCTCGACTGGGACGGCCGGCTCGTCGCCGAGGCCCCGGGCGGCGTCGACCCGGTGCTCTACGCGGAGCTCGGCGGCAAGACCGTCCACTCCGCCAAGGAACGCATCGTCGAGATGCTGCGCGAGTCCGGGGACCTGGACGGTGAGCCAAGCCCGGTCGTCCGGCCGGTCAAGTTCTACGAGAAGGGCAACAAGCCCCTCGAGATCGTCACCACCCGGCAGTGGTACATCCGCAACGGCGGTCGTGACACCGGGCTGCGGGAGACCTTCCTGGCCCGCGGCCGTGAGCTGACCTGGCATCCGCCCTACATGCGCGCCCGCTACGAGAACTGGGTCGAGGGCCTGGCCGGGGACTGGCTGGTTTCCCGGCAGCGGTTCTTCGGAGTGCCCATCCCGGTCTGGTATCCGCTCGACGACGCAGGCGAGCCGGACTACTCCCAGCCGATCGTGCCGTCCGAGTCGGTGCTGCCGGTCGACCCGTCGTCCGACGTTCCGCCCGGCTACACCGAGGACCAGCGGGGCAAGCCCGACGGCTTCGCCGGCGACCCGGACGTCATGGACACCTGGGCGACCTCCTCGCTGACCCCGCAGATCGCGGGCGGCTGGGAGCGCGACCCCGACCTGTTCGAGCGGGTCTTCCCCTTCGATCTGCGGCCGCAGGCGCACGAGATCATCCGCACCTGGCTCTTCTCCACCGTCGTGCGCGCCCACCTGGAGCACGGTTCGCTGCCGTGGACCGACGCGGCGCTGTCCGGCTGGATCCTCGACCCGGACCGCAAGAAGATGTCCAAGTCCAAGGGCAACGTCGTGACTCCCATCGCGATGCTGCGGGAGTACGGCTCGGACGCGGTCCGTTACTGGGCGGCCGGCGGGCGTCCGGGCACCGACACCGCCTTCGACACCGGCCAGATCAAGGTCGGCCGGCGGCTGGCCATCAAGATCCTGAACGCCTCCAAGTTCGTGTTGGGCTTCGGTGAGGTGGCCGAGGACGCGGAGGTCACCGAACCGGTCGACCTGGCCATGCTCGCCGACCTGGCCGAGGTCGTCAGGGGCGCGACCGAGGCCTTCGATGGCTACGACTACACCAAGGCCCTCGAGCGCACCGAGCGGTTCTTCTGGCAGTTCTGTGACGACTATCTGGAACTGGTGAAGGCCCGCGCCTATGGCGAAGGTGCCGAGGTGAGTGCCGTCCAGACCGCGAGCGCCCGAGCCGCGCTGCGCCACGCCCTGTCGGTGCTACTGCGGTTGTTCGCGCCGTTCCTCCCCTACGTCACCGAGGAGGTCTGGTCCTGGTCTCAGGAAGGCTCGGTGCACCGCGCGTCCTGGCCGGCCGTGGACGAGTTGCCCGGCGGTGGCGACTCCGCCGTGCTGACCGCCACCGCCGAAGCGCTGCGGCAGATCCGCAAGGCCAAGTCCGAGGCCAAGGTCTCGATGCGGGCTTCGGTCGCCCAGATGGTGATCAGGGGCGGGAACGTCGCCCGCGTGGGCCTGGCCGAGTCGGACCTGCGGGCTGCGGGGAGCATCGCCGAACTCGTTCTGGAGGAGGCCGACGGCGAGCTCACCGTCGAGGTCGCGCTCGCCTCGCCGTCATCCTGACCGCGGGTGGCCGGCGGCGTTCCGAGCATCGCTACCACCACCGTTTCGGGGTACCACTGAACCGTGGGCAGAACACGAGACGTTCTCCGGGGCATGGCCATGGCCGGCGCACTCCTGCCGGTGACAGTGGCATGCTCCGGCTCTCATCCGTCAGCGTCGTCGGCAGCGGTGTCACCGGAGTCCCCGGACAGGGCCGGAGGGCCGTCACCTGGTGGCTCGGCGGCCGGCACCTCGGCCCGCTCCGCCGTGACGGGTCCGGTGGGGGTGCGCCATTCGCTGGGGGGCTACCAGCCGTTGTGGCCGTTCGCCGACGAGGCGGAGGCACGGGCCTGGCAGGAGAGCTACCACTCCGGTGGGCACCAGCCCTGGCATCTCGACGCCGATCAGACCGCGCTGGCCTTCGTACGCTTCCTGGGCTTCGGTGAGATCGATCGGGTGACGAGCCGCACGGTCAGGGCGGCCGACGCTCGCGTCACGGTCGGCTACCGGAGCGGCGAGACGGGGGAGAGCGGGACCGCCGCCGTTCTGCACCTGGTCAGGATCGGTTCGGCGGCGGACGCACCCTGGGAGGTCGTGGGCACCGACGACACCGATCTGTCGCTGACCACTCCGGCTTATGGGGCCAGGGTCTCCTCTCCGCTCTCCGTGGGCGGCAAGATCACCGGGGTGGACGAGAGCATCCGGGTGGAGATCCGGCAGCGCTCCACCGGCGCCGTCCTGGGCCGGTTCTGCTGTATCCCGGCCGGCGGCAGGAACAGCGCGTGGTCGGCACGGGTGCCCTTCCAGGGCGCCACCGATCCGGTTCTCACCGTCGTCGCGTCGACCGGGGGCCATCTCGCCGCCGTCGAACGCTTCGCCGTCACCGGAGTCCGCAGCTCCTAGCCAGACCGGAGATACGAGTCCCGAGATCACACTAAGTATCTGATACTTTCCATTTCGTCACCAACCCCGTTTGGCGGTAGCTGACCAGCGGAAAGTTATCAAGGGACGCCCCTGCAAGGATGCGGGGCAATCGGGACGATCAGGTGGCGGCTATGCGCAGACTCCTGGAATTCGTGCTGACTTTGATGGTTACCGTCAGCTCCATCGCGATTACGCAGTGCAGGGTGACGTCGACGTATGCCGCGACCGATGGGGCCCGGATCGTGGGGGAGCGATGGCTCAACACCCGCGAGGTCGATCTGTCGGTCGCCTCACCGGCGCTGGGCCGTACCGGCCGGGTGCGATTGCTGCTCCCGGCCGGGTGGTCCAGATCTGCACACCGGTCCTGGCCGGTGCTGTGGCTGCTGCACGGGGGCTTCGACGACTACACGGCCTGGACGGTGAAGGGCAACGCCGCCAGGCTCACCGCGGCCTCCGGTGCCATCGTGGTGATGCCGGAAGGGGGCAGGTGCGGGTGGTATTCCAATTGGTGGAACCACGGCCACGGGGGCCCGCCGAAGTGGGAGACCTTCCACCTCACCGAGGTGCGGCAGTTGCTGGAGCGCGGCTATCACGCCGGGACCAGGCGGGCGATCGCCGGCCCGTCGATGGGCGGCTTCGGGGCGATGGCCTATGCCGCCCGGCACCCGGGCATGTTCCACGCCGCCGGCTCCTTCAGCGGAGCCGATGACATCAGATACGGACTGATCCCTCCGGTGGTCCTCGGTGTCAACGTCCTTGCGGGCTGTGGTGAGATCGACTGGCAGCGGATCTGGGGAAGTCCGAGCGCTCAGCGGGACGTCTGGCGCGCCCACAATCCGTCCGATCTGGCGGACCGGCTGCGCGGCGTGCACCTCTATGTCTCGTGCGGATCCGGGCTGCGCGGGCCGTACGACACGGCGCGCCTTCCGGACCCGCTCGAGGCGGCCACCTATCTCGTGGCGAAGTCCTTCGCCGGGCGGCTGGCGGATCGAGGCATCCCGGCCACGGTCCACTTCTATCGGGGCACGCACAGCTGGTCCTACTGGCAGCGCGAACTCACGGCCGCCCTGCCTCAGCTCCTTTCCTAGGAGCCTGTCGTCCTGGACATAGATCTCTGCGGGACACCGTCAGCCGTTGAGGCCGAGGCGGTCGGCGAGGAGCCCGCGGTGCCGGCGGGGCGGGCCGAGAAGGAGCTCGGCGCTCTTGGCCCGCTTGTAGTACAGATGCGCGTCGTGTTCCCAGGTGAAGCCGATGCCGCCGTGCAGCAGCAGATGGTCCTTGGCGACCTGGAAATACGCCGGGCCCACGTACGACTGCGCCAGCGCGGCCGCGATCGGCAGTTCCTCGGGGGCCTCGTCCGCCGTCCAGGCGGCATAGCGCACGATCGACTCGGCCTGCTCCAGCGTGCAGTGCATATCGGCCAGCTTGTGCTTCACCCCCTGGAACGACCCGACATAGCGGCCGAACTGCACGCGCAGCTTGGCGTACTCCACGATCGTGTCCAGGCACCGCCGCAGTCCTCCGAGCTGCTCCGCGGCGAGCGCCACCGAGGCGAGATCGAGCGTACGGGCCAGCGCCTCGCCGGCGTTCGCGGGCCCGATCAGCCGGGCGGGGGTTCCGGCGAAGTCCAGCCGCGCCTGCGGAGTGGTGAGATCCAGCGTGGTGAGGGGCGTACGGGTCAGCCCTGGCGCGTCCGAGCCCACCCGGAACACACCAGGCCGTCCGTCGTCGAGGGCCGCGGTGACCAGGATCAGGTCGGCGTCCATGGCGTAGAGAACCCTGGCCGCCGTCCCGCTCAGGAGGTGCCCATCGCCGTCGCCGGAGGCCTCGGCCCGCACCGCCGCCGCGTCGGGCAGGGCGAGCGTCGCGATCGTGCGGCCCGAGGCGATCCCGGGCAGCAGTTCCTTGGCGGCGTCCTCGTCACCGAGCCGCACCAGCGCGTTCGCCGCCAGCACCGCGGAAGCGAAGAACGGCGTGGGCGTCAGTGCCGCACCCAGCTCTTCCATCACCACCGCCACCTCGGTCTGCCCGAATCCGGAGCCTCCGTGCGCCTCCGGAATCGCCAGCCCGGCGAGCCCCAGCTCGCCCGCCATCCGTTCCCAGACGACCGGGTCGTAGGAGGCGTCGGACTCGGCGATCTCCCGGACCCGGGTCATCGGTGAGGTGTCGGCCAGGAACCTGCGCACCGACGACGCCAACTCCTTCTGCTCCTCGGTGAGGATCAGCTTCATCGACCTGCCTCCTTGGCCTGGGTGCCGACCTTCAGATCGCGGAAGGGTAGATCCCGGTCCACCTGGGGTTCGCGGGGGAGCCCGAGCACCCGGTCTCCGATGATGTTGCGCATGATCTCGTTGGTGCCGCCGCCGAGGGCCATGCCCGGCCCCCACGCCAGCGCCCGCGCGATCCTTGCGGCGCCGTCCTCGGAGTCGTACGCGACCGTCTCGGCGCCGAAGATCTCACTCGCCACGTCCGCTCCGTACAGGGTCAGTTCGGCGAGCAGCAGCTTGATGACGGAGCCGCGCGCACCGGGGAAGATCCCGGCCTTGACCTCCTGGGACAGCCGGGCGTTGAGCAGTTCGAACGCCCGCTCCTTCAGATAGAGGTCCACCAGTTGATCGGCCACCCGCGGATCCGCGGTGAGGCCCTTCTCGACGGCCGCGGCGGCGACGTTCTCGTACGACGCCGGCCGCTCGGTGCGGGCTGCCCCCATGCCGATCGACACCCGCTCGTGCAGCAACGTGGTGACCGCGGCCTGCCAGCCGCCGTCGACCTCGCCCACCACCTGGTCGGCCGACACCCGTACGTCATCGAAGAAGATCTCGTTGAAGTGCGCCTGACCCGTCATGTCGCGCAGCGGGCGTACGGTCACGCCAGGGTCGTGCATGTCGATGATGAACATCGTGATGCCCTTGTGCTTGGGCACGTCCGAGTTCGTCCGGGCGATGAGCAGGCCGTAGTCGGCCTGCCGGGCCACCGAGGTCCATACCTTCTGTCCGTTGATCAGCCAGGCGTCACCATCGACGTGCTCGCCTTCCGCGCCTCCGGCACGAGCAGCCCGGGTCTGCAGAGACGCGACATCCGAACCGGCGCCGGGCTCGGAGAACATCTGGCACCAGATCTCCTCACCGCGCAGCAGCGGCTTGAGATAGCGCTGCTTCTGGTCCTCCGAGCCAATGGACAGCAGCGTGGGGCCGCACATGCCGAGGCCGATGCCGAAGATGTTGACCGGCAGGGTGAAGTCCCTGCTCGCCTGCTGGAACGCCCGTTCCTCGGCCGCCGAGAGCCCCTGGCCTCCGTACTCCGCCGGCCAGGTGATGCCGGAGTAACCGGCGTCGTACAGCGCCGCCATGAACTCGCGCGACCGGCTCAGGTCCGGCTCGGCCGGGAGATCGGCGGCGTTGGCGACCAGCCAGGTGCGGGCCCGGCGCTCATACTCGTCCAGATCGCTCACGAGGTCTCCTTGCCGACCGGAGGCCGGGTGAAGTCGCAGGGCAGGTGCTTGATGCCATTGATGAAGTTGGAGTAGAGAAGCTCCGGCCGCCCGGAGGCATGGAGATCGGGCAGCCGGGTGAACAGCTCACGGAACATCACGTTGATCTCGCGCCGGGCCAGGTTGGCACCCAGGCAGAAGTGCGGCCCCGGCCCGCCGAAGCCGACATGAGGGTTGGGGCTGCGGGTGATGTCGAAGCGGTCCGGGTTCTCGAACACCGCCTCGTCGCGGTTGGCGGAGTTGTAGAAGAGCAGCACCTTGTCGCCGGCCTTGTACCCCTGGCCGTTCATCTCGTAGTCCCTCGTCAGGGTCCGACGGAACTGGATGACCGGCGTGGACATGCGGACGATCTCCTCGATCGCCGGCCCGATGCGGCCGTCGAAGTCCTCGAGCAGCAGATCCCGCTGCTCCGGGTTCTTGGTGAAGAACCGCAGTCCGTGTGACATCGCGTTGCGGGTGGTCTCATTGCCCGCCACGACCAGCAGGATGAAGAACGATCCCAGTTCCTGGTCGGTGAGGTGCTCGCCGTCGACATTGGCGTTGACCAGCACGGAGACCAGGTCCTCGCCCGGGTTCTTGCGGCGCTCCCGGGCCAGCCGCATCGCCAGATGGTTCAGCTGATAGCCGGCCGCCATGACCCGGAGCAGCGCGTTGAGGGTGCCCAGCCGGGTGATGCCGGTGGTGCTCATCTCCCGGCCGCCGGTGTACTCCGGGTCGCCGAGGCCGAGGATGGTGTTGGTGTGCCGCAGCACCTTCTCGCGCTGCCGTTCCGGGATGCCCATCATGTCGCAGATGACCTGGACCGGCAGCCGCGCGGCGACCTGGGTGACGAAGTCGCCGGGCCCGTCCGCGATCAGTTCATCGACGATCCGGGTCGCCGACGCCTGCAGGTCCTCCTCGGTCTTGGCGAGCACCCGCGGAGTGAAGGCCCGGGACACGATCCGGCGGATCTTGGCATGCCGGGGATCGTCCATATTGATCATCGAACCGAAGTAGCGCGCCATATATCCGGGCAGGTCGGCGACGCTGTTGGAGCACGGCTCGCTGCTGAAGACCTCCGCATTGCGGCTGGCCTCCACCACATCCGCATGCCGGACCAGCGCGAAGAAACCGGCCCCGGCCTTGATGAAGGGGACGTTCAGCTCACGGAAGAACGTGGGTCGCGGCTGGGCTCGCAGGACCGCGAACGCCGCCTCACGTTCCCTTGGCGGCCGGGCCCAGAAGTCCAGATCGGACAGTTTGATCTCGGTCAACACTGGTGTTTCGACAGCCGCCACCGGCCCACCGCCTCTGAGAGACCTCACTAGAACGTGGTTCGGTTTCATCGAACCCAGAGAGGGGGTGCGCCGTCAAGTGGTGATCGCAACGGGTCGGGCCAGTACGTGGTCGGGCGGAACCGGGTGGCGCTCGACTTCCTAGCGGTCCGTCGGGCGGTGCGGGGCCACGATGCCTCCGTTGGGCAGCAGCTCCCCGGTGTCGTCGAAGATCACGACGCCGTTGCAGAGAAGGCTCCATCCCTGTTCGGGGTGGCTGGCCACGGTGCGCGCCGCTTCCCGGTCCTGTCCATCAGCAGCGGGGCAGGGCGGTTGATGGGAGCAGGCTGCGACGTTCGCGCCCGTCCTCGGCTGCGCAGCGGCCGTCGAGGGGCGCACGACAGCTCCCTCGTGTTGGATCAGCACTGTTACCTCCATCGGGGCGCCCTCGATTCGGGGCACAATTAATCCTGTACCTGACCACCCGAAACATGCAAGGAAACGTAAAAGTCTTTGCAATTCGATTTCAGGTTTGGGGTGCTCGAATTTCCGCCGCCCGCGCGATAGACGGCCGTACTGAGAGCCGTGAACTGGGTGACGGTGTCGCGGGGACCTCCAAGGGAACACTCAGAGTAATCATTCCATTCACTTGAGTAATCGCCAGGTGTCACACAACGACAGAGGAACACTCCGATGACTGAACTCACCGGCCGTCCAGCGGCCGAAAGCGGCGTCTTTGCCATTGGCGGGGATCTGCCGGTGCACCGGCTGGGCTTCGGAGCCATGCGGATCACCGGGCCCGGCATCTGGGGCGAGCCCGAAGACCGGGACGAGGCCATCAGAGTGCTGCGCCGGGCGGTGGAGCTCGGCATCACCCTGATCGACACCGCCGACTCCTACGGCCCGCACGTCAGTGAAGAACTGATCGCGGAGGCGCTGCATCCCTACCCCGACGACCTGATCATCGCCACCAAGGGCGGGCTGACCCGGCAGGGCCCCGATCTCTGGGCCCCGGTCGGACGTCCGGAATATCTGCACCAGTGCGTCGAGATGAGCCTGCGTCGCCTCCGGCTGGAGCGCATCGACCTTTACCAGTTGCACCGCATCGACCCGAAGGTTCCGGTTGAGGAACAACTCGGCGTGCTGGAGGACCTGCGGTCCGCGGGCAAGATTCGCCATATCGGGCTCTCCGAGGTCAGCGTGGCCCAGATCGAGCAGGCCCGCGAGCTGACCAACGTGGTGACCGTGCAGAACCTCTACAACCTCACGAACCGCCAGTGGCAGGACGTCCTCGACTACTGCATCGCGGAGGGCATCGGCTTCATCCCGTGGTTCCCGCTGGCCACCGGCGAACTGGCACGCCCCGGCAGCGTGCTCGACGCGGCGGCCAAGGACCATAACGCCACACCCGCGCAACTCGCTCTCGCCTGGCTGCTGCACCTGACGCCGGTGATGCTGCCGATCCCCGGCACCTCCAAGGTGGCCCACCTCGAGGACAATGTCGCCGCCGCACGGATCCAGCTGTCCGCAGAGGAGGTCGCCAGCCTCACCGCTCTCGCCTGATGGCGGAGGAAGCCGTCCAGCACGTGGCAGTCTGGGGAGGTGGCCGACCCCATTCCTCACCGCGACGGCGAGCTGGCCAGGCTGCGTCGCCTGCGCCTGGCCAAGGACGTGATGGATCGTGACTGGGCCACTCCGCTGGTCCTGGACGCGGTCGCGTCCAGCGCCGGCTACTCCCGCTACCACTTCGTCCGCCTGTTCAAGCAGGCCTACGGGGAGACTCCGGGTCAGTATCTGTCCAGGCGCCGGGTCGAGCGGGCGCAGGAACTTTTGCGCACCGCCAATCTCACGGTCAGCGAGATCTGTCTGACTGTGGGATTCGACAGCTTGGGGAGCTTCTGTACCCGCTTCAAGCAGATCGTCGGCAGCACACCGTCGGAGTACCGCCAGAGCGCGCTGGCCGGTGCGGCCCCGCCTATCCCCGGCTGTTTCGCCCTGCTCTGGGCGGGAGGCTTCCGGGTGAGCCAGGACCGCGAGGCCGCCCAACCGTCACCGGAGAACACCGCAATATTCGAGAAGCCCGCCGTTCATCCGGCTACCTAGGGTTGTGGCAGAGGGGCGAACGGTCCCCCGACGACTAGGAGGACATGATGATCACCGGTATGACGATAGCCACCGTCTGGGTTCTCGACCAGGACTCGGCCAAGGCCTTCTACACCCAAAAGCTCGGTTTCGAAGTGCGCTCGGACGTCGAGATGGGCCCGGGTGCGCGCTGGATCACCGTAGGCGCCAAGGGGCAACCGGACGTCCAGTTGACCCTGATGGTCCCGGGCCCGCCGGCACTGGACTCCGAATCCGCCGAGCAGCTCAAAGGCCTCATCGCCAAGGGCGTGCTCGGCGCGGGAGTCATGAGCACCGACGACTGCCATGCGACGTACCAGGAGCTCTCGGCCAAGGGCGTGGAGTTCGTGCAGGAACCCGCGGAGCGCCCGTACGGCATCGAGGCGCTCTTCCGCGATGACTCCGGCAACTGGTTCAGCCTCACCCAGCGCCGCGACCACCTCGACGAGAGCCTTCCCTGGAAGGACGACTCCTCGGACGCCCATTGACAGGGTTTCCCCGACGCCCTGGGACCTCGTCAGGAGGTTAAGCGGCGAGGGCGATCTCGCGGCGGAGCAGGGCCCGCTCCGCCGCCGTCCACGCCGTGGTGGTCAGCAGATAGATCCCGGCGGCCAGTGGCACGAACGCCGCCATGATGACGGTGCCATACGGCATCAACCGCAGCATCATGCCCTGCGCCCCGGCCGGGACCGTATCGCGCATCCGCCGGGACGACCACCACGCCACCGCCGCGATCAGCCCGAGCAGCCCGAAGAACACCAGTGACTCCGGTGAGACCAGGCCGAAGACCCCCACCACGCCCATCAGGTTCTGGCCGAGCGGTGCGCCCAGCAGGGTGTGGGCGAGAAGGACGTTCTGCCGGCCGGCCACGCTCGCCGAGATGAACAGCCGATACATGATCATGAAGAACGGCCATTGCGCCAGCATGGGCAGGCAGCCGGCGAACATCGAGGAACCCTCGGCCGCGTAGAGCGCGCTGATCTCGCTCTGGAGCCGCTCAGGGTTCTTTGCGTGCTTCTTCTGGAGCTTCTGCACCTCGGGTGCGAGCCGCGCGCGGGCCTTCTCACCCCGGGCCTGCGAGATGGCGAGCGGCAGCAGTACGAGTCGTACCCCGACAGTGAAGAGCACGATCGCGGCGGTGGTGGCGATGCCTCCGAAGGCCGGGTGGATCATCGAAGCGAGGCCGGTGACGAGGTGGTAGGCGGCGCCCACAGGCGCGTCGAACAGGGACATGAGAGGAACCCTCCGGTGGTGGCTGCAGGTCGGTTGATGCCGGCCACCACGGCGGTACGAGTCGTACGCGCTCAGGCGGCCACGGCGACCGTGGCGGGTGCTCTCGGCCTGGGGTTGCCCGCCGCATCGGGATCCCGCAGCCGTACATAGGTCGCACGTGAGGCGCGCCTGCGCAGTGAGAGCGCCTGGGCCTGTACGGGGGAGGAGTCGCCATCGTGCCGGGCCGTCAGCGTCCGCCGCACGACCAGCAGCGTCAGACCGGCGACCGCCACGGCCGTCAGCGCCAGCACGGCCTCGGGGCCGGAGACCACGTCCGCGATAATTCCGGCCATGTCGAACACCCGCAACAATGCGGTGATCAACGGCCAGAGCATCAGGCGGTCCTTCATCATCGGCGGATCTTCTGCTCTATCGACGAGCGGTGGGAGCCATCGGTTCCCGTTCGTGGCAGGTTCCAGTAAAGGACCGGTTACGTGCAACCCATTGGCCGTTCAACCACGTCTTGGGAGCATGGGGCGAACTACATGAGGGATCTGGACGAGGAGTACACCACCTGCGTCCGCGAGCTGCTGCCGCGGCTGCGCAGGCTCGGGTATCTGCTGTCCGGGGACTGGCATCGCGCCGACGATCTTGTGCAGACCACGATCGAGCGGCTGTACGACAAGTGGCGACGGGTCCGCGCGGCCGACAACTCGTCGGCCATGTAACGATCGAGCCATGACTGAGCACGAGCAGGGTCTGCTGGCAGAGACGAACCCGTTCCCGGAAGGAATCGAAGATCGGCTGCGGGAGCAGTTCACCTTCCTGGTGGAGGTGGACCGGCTGAAGACGATCATGCGGCAGTCCCCGCTGGCCGCTGCGGATCGGCGGGAGAACGACGCGGAGCACTCCTGGCATCTGGCGATGATGGTCGTCGTCCTCGCCGAGCATTCGGACGAGCCGATCGACGTCGGGCATACCGTACAACTGGTGCTCGTCCACGACCTGGTGGAGATCTACGCCGGTGACACGCCTCTGTACGACACGGCGGCAGGCGAGGACCAGCGGGAACGAGAGGTGCTCGCCGCGGACCGCCTGTTCACCGTGCTCCCCCCGGATCAGGCCACGCGCATGCGCGGTCTGTGGGACGAGTTCGAGGCACGGGAGACTCCGGAGGCGCGCTTCGCGAAGGCCATGGACCGGCTGCAGCCGCTGCTGCTCAACTGGATGGCCCGCGGCGGGACCTGGCGCACTCCGGGGACCACCGTCGATGACATCAGGGCCCGTAAGGCCGTCATCGGTGATGCCGCGTCGTCGCTGTGGACGGCAGGCCGCCAACTGATCGACGAAGGCGAACGACGCGGCTGGGCACGGCCTGGCACGGTCGATTGACCGCACCTCAAAGCAGGTGGAGCAGGGCGAGAGCCATCAGCGCGACAGTGGCGGTGAGGTTCGTGACCCAGGGCATCCGTACGGCGATCGTCACGTCGCGATCGGCGTCGCGGGACCAGAGGGTGAGGGCGGCCGTGACGGAACGGCCCAGCCCGAACGCGGTGCCCACGATTGCGGTGGCCAGAAAACCCTGATGGCTGAGCAGTAGGCCCAGAGCCAGCACATAGGGCGCGCTCGCGGAGACGAAGGTGCGCACCCCGGTGCCCAGCTCGAAGCCGAACTGCAGGGTTCCCAGCCGCAGCCGTCGTTGGAGCACGTCCTGCGGGATCTGGCGGGCGTTCTGCGGCAACGGGATACGGATCAGCCCGGCCTCGCGCAGCACACCGAGGAGCGCGACCCCGAGAATCGCCCAGACCCGGCCTTGCGGGGAAATCGGTGCGGAGAAGCCGGACAGCAACCACACGACCGTGGCGCTGAGGGTGCCTCCGAGCAGTAGCCCGAGGGTGAAAACGGCGAGGATGACGTCCTGCCGTACGGGAGCCCGCCAACCTGGCGAGAACAGCACGCTTTCGCTGTTACGCGTTCAAACGGAGCCGGACAGGGAGTAGCCGGCCAGCGCGCCCACCGAGGACCAGCAGAGCACGGTCTGGTCCAGCGCCGCGGCGGCGACCGCCAGCAGCGCCAGGACCGCGACCGGCAGCAGTGGCTCGGTCAGCCCGCGGCGCAGGCGCCCGGCCGCGATCAGCTCTTGCACGAGGTCGCCCAGCGGCAGATGGTCTTGTAGTAGCTGCCGTGCGAGTTCTTCTTCCAGCCGTCGTGGCAGCGCCAGGTCACCGACTTCTTGCACTTGCCGCACGGGTGCGCGTAGGCCCAGGTCCAGCCGTCGTACTTTCCGGCGTAGCACTGGTTCGGGCGCAGCATGTAGCCCGAGTAGAGGTACTTGGACTTGTGGAAGCCCTTGCGGTACCCCTTGGTCTGGCAGCAGGTGGAACAGACCAGGCTCGGCCCGCAGCCGGGGGAGCAGTTGTGCGAGCTCGCATAGGACGGGCACTTGGGATAGATGTCGTAATAGCCAACCAGCCGGTAGCCGCCCTCGATGGCCTGCCGGGCCGGGGGGAGGGCTCCGAGCGCGGCCAGGCCCATCGTGCCTCCGGCGGCGGCCAGCCCGCTGAGCAGCGACCGCCGGGCCAGATGGAGAGGCGGCCCCTCGGCAGGGACACGCCGCCGTACCTTCGCGGCACCTTCGGGCCGAGGTCCCCGCAGTGGCGGGATGTCATCGAGATCGATCATGTCGGTCACTGCAAACCTCCGGCTCCGCGCCCACACCCACCCGGGCCACCGATCATCGGGAAACCTCCAGCTCCAGCAGTTCACGCAGGGCGGCGGGGGAGCCGACCGGCTCCGATACCTTGACCCGGCCGGATTCGCCGACGACGACCGCGAAGGGCGTCGCGGGGATCTTGTAGGCCTCGAACAGGTCTGACTCCCCGGGATGCACGGGCACCCGGTCCGAGGAGAGCGCGGCGCCGGCGAACAGGGCGTGGACCGGCTCGCCCATCGATCCGGTCAGCGACTCGGCGGCCACGAGCACATCCGGGCAGGCATCGCAGTCGGCGCTGAGGAACAGCAGTAGACCGGGCCCGAACCGTTCGAAGCCGGGCGCGGGCGTGCCCGCGGTCAGGCCCAGGGCCGTGGGCCGTGGGCCCTGGCCGAGCGCGTGCACCTGCCGTACGAGTCCCGCGACGACGAGGCTCAGAAGAAGGATCGCCACCCAGGACAGCAGCAGGGCCGTCATTTCGAAGCTCATACGACAGGGGTCCTCTCCGGGTCGTGCAGGGCCAGCGGGAGCGTCCAGAGCAGCACCGCGAACACCGCCCCGGCGAGCAGGGTGATCGCCAACCGGCTGCCCTGCGGGAAGGGAGCGGTCCAGACGGCGCCCGCCAGCGCCAGTACGGCCAGCGCGGCGGCCCTGACCACCACCCAGCCGGTCAGGGGGGTGTCGCCGGAGCCCGCACAACCGCAGGGCACGCTGGGCCGGTTGCGCAGGACGTACGACCCGTACAGGGCATAGAGGGTCAGCAGCGCGCAGGCGGCGGCCAGCGCGGGGCGGGCGAAGCCGATCAGGATCAGCGTGCCGACTGCGGCCTCGGCCAGCGCCGTCACCGCGGCGGCCGGGGCGATCAGCGCGGCGGGCAGCGTGCGATGGGCGCGCAGCGCCCGGGGGAGTCCGGCGGGTCGCAGGACATGGCCCGCGAAGGAGACCAGCAGGACCAGAGGCACCGTGATCACCGCGATTCCGGCGAGCATCTCAGCGCAGGATCTCGGCGGTCAGGCCGGCGAGCCTGCCAGGGACCTCGTGGAGCTGGTCCTCGTCCGTGGGAAGTACCGTAACGAGCGTGGAGGGAGTGGCCAGCAGGAAGAAGATCCCCTGATCCTCCAGAGTGTCCTTGAACAGCTCACCGCTCGCGACTCTCGCACCCGGCCAGGGCGGCAGCCGGCGGGAGGTCTGCTTGGTCAGGGTCGTGATCTCCAGCAGTCCCAGGCCGGGCACCTCTTTGACCAGTTCGGCGGGTTCGGCCAGGGCGGCGCGTCTGCGCGGCGTGAACGAGACACCCTCGTCATGCTCGGTCAGCGTCAGGGCGTTGAAGAACCCGACGGCGTCGGCCGCGCGCGCGTGATAGAGGTGTGTGAAGACGGCGTGCCTGCGGCCCTCCCAGATCGCGGCCAGCACCCGCTCCTTCAGCCCGGCGTGCGCGTCCCGGAGGGTGGAGTGGCCGATCCGCAGCCGCCCGCCTTGGACGGCGAACTCCTCATCGAAGCTGGTGACCCCGAGATCCTCGGCCCACGCGTGGGCGGCGCCCCGTTCGCCGGAGGTGATCTCGTGGAGGCGTCCGTCCAGTGCGATCCGCGCCACGGAGGTATAGGGGCGGCTCAGGTCGAGCTCACCGGACAGGTGGATTCGTTTACCGTCGAGTGTCCGATGGACGACCCGTGGAGCCATGTGCGGCGACCTCTCATCGGGTAAGGGGCCATGTGACAGTAGTGACGTTAGTGCTTTTGGTCAGGAAGAATCGAAGATCTGCCGGAAGTGGTCATCCATGATTAGCCGGTAGGGTCACCGAACGTGAACCGTTCCACCGAGGGAGCGCCCGGACTCGCCCATGGCGGCGTGCTTGCCGCGGCGATGGACGAGGCCCTGGGTATGGTCGTCTCCGCTGTTCATCAAGGTGTGGATCGCGCACTTCGGACGACATGGCGACGGAGCCGGTGACGTGCCCGGTAGGACTGACTTCGAGGTGAATCCTTGAGTAACAAGGTGGATGTGCTCATCCTGCGGCTCGATCCCGAGCTGCGGCTGCCGTCGTACGCCCATGCCGGTGATGCGGGCGCGGACCTGGTGGCGGCGCGGGACGTGGAGCTGGCGCCGGGGGAGCGGGCCGTGGTCGGGACCGGCATCGCGATCGCGTTGCCCGATGGTTACGCGGCCCTGATTCACCCGCGGTCAGGTTTGGCGGCTAAATTGGGAGTCACGATCGTTAATGCTCCGGGGACCGTGGACGCCGGTTACCGCGGTGAGATCAAGGTGACCTTGCTGAACACCGACGCCCGCGACGTTGTACGTCTCCGGCGCGGCGACCGTATCGCGCAGATGGTCATCCAGAAGGTCGAACAGGCCGTCTTCCATGAGGTTACTGCGCTTCCCGGATCGGCTCGGGGAGACGGCGGTTTCGGCTCGACTGGTGGGTTCTGATCGCGCTGGAGCCGGTAATGTGCCGGAACCGCGTGGTATTGGGCTGGACGCGCGGGACTATGCAGAGCAACGAAGGAGCGTGAAGTTGTGTTTCGACGTCGTCGTCAGGGCGAGGAGCCCGCGGAGAACCTCGAGCTGACCGACGAGCAGCCGGAGGCCTCTGAGGACTCCGACGCCGTCGAGGACGCTGCGCCGGCATCCGGGGGCAAGGGCCCATGGGACTCCGAGGAGTCCTTCCCTGAGCTGGAACGCATCGACTTCGGCGCCATTCAGGTGCCGATCGGCCCGGGCATCGAGGTCCAGGTGAACCTCGAGGCGACCGAGCACGACGCTGAGGGAAACCCGATGGGCGGCAGGATGGTCGCCGTCACCATCGTGACCGGGGACAGTGGTCTGCAGGTGCAGGCGTTCGCCGCACCCAAGCGCAGTGGCATCTGGGCAGAGGTCCGGCAGGAGACCGCCGGTGAGATCCAGGAGGCCGGCGGGCAGACCCAGGACGGCGAAGGGCCGTTCGGTGACGAGCTGCATGCCATGGTCCCGGTCCAGATTCCCGAAGAGGTCATGGATCAGGTCCCGGACGAGATCCGCGAGCAGGGTTTCGCCTGGCAGCCGGTGCGGTTCATCGGTGTGGACGGGCCTCGCTGGTTCCTGCGCGGAGTGGTGAGCGGTGCCGCCATCGAGGACGAGGAGCAGTGGCAGGTCCTGGAGGACGTGTTCCGCAACATCGTCGTGGTCCGGGGCGACCAGCCGATGCCGCCACGGGAGTTGCTGGAGCTGACCCTGCCGGCCGAGGCCCAGGAGGCGCTCGCCCAGCAGGAGGCCGAAGAGGGCGAGGACGACTTCAACCCCTTCGAGCGCGGCCCCGAGATCACCGAGGTCCGCTGACCGCCTTCCCGCCGTGATCATGTACTGATCCAAACCGGGCCCCCGTTCCTGTGCTCGTCCGACAGGAGGGAACGGGGGTCCTTCGGCCGTGCCGTTGGGCATCACGTCGAGGGCAGGATCTGTCTTTGATCCATGCATGATCACGGCGGTCGGGCTGAACTCGTGGCCGGCAGGCCTCCTACGGTTCGAAGCGGTAGCCCATGCCGGGTTCGGTGATGAGGTGACGTGGCCGGGAGGGGTCGGGCTCCAGCTTGCGGCGCAGTGATGCCAGATAGACCCGTAGGTAGTGGGTCTCCTTGACATGCTTGGGCCCCCACACCTCGCTGAGCAGCTGCCGCTGGCCGATCAGCTTGCCCGGGCTGCGCAGCAGCAGCTCGAGGATCCCCCACTCGATGGGGGTGAGCCGGATCTCGGATCCATCCGGTCCGTGCACGCTCTTACGGGCGAGATCGACCTGGATGTCGCCGACCCGTACCAGCGGAGAGGTCTCGCCGCCGGATCCGCGCCGGGTGACCGCGCGGATCCTCGCCAGCAGTTCGTCGATGCTGAACGGCTTGATGATGTAGTCGTCGGCGCCGGCGTCCAGGGCGTCGACCTTGTCCTGGCTGCCTGCCCGGCCGGACAGCACGATGATCGGCACCTGGGTCCAGCCGCGTAGCCCCTCGATGACCTCCACCCCGTCGAGGTCGGGCAGGCCGAGGTCGAGGATCACCAGGTCGGGATTCCAGTCGGCGGCCCTGCCCAGGGCCTGACCGCCGTCGGGCACGGCCTGCACCTCGTAGCGGCGGGCGCGCAGATTGAGGCTCAGGGTCCGCAGGATCTGCGGTTCGTCATCGACCACCAGCACCCTGGTCATGTCCGGCCCTCTCCTGCGACGCGGTCCCGCCAGGCCTCGATCTGGTCGAGGATGGCGCCGTGGGCGATCTGGTCGTCAGGTTCGCGGCCGACGGCCTTACGAGGACTCAGGGGGAGGGTCAGGGTCATCGTGACCCCGCCGCCAGGGGTCTCCTCGGGCACGATGCTGCCACCCATGGCCTCGGCCAGGCCCCGGGACAGTGCCAGACCCAGTCCGACCCCGGTGTGGTTGTCGCGGTCACCGAGCCGTTGGAAGGGCTGGAAGACCCGGTCCCGGTCGCTCTCGGGGATGCCCGGACCCCTGTCGATCACCCGGAGTTCGACGCTGTCACCGAGCGCGCTGGCGGTCACCAGCACCGACTCTCCGGCCGGGGTGTAACGGAGCGCGTTGGAGATCAAGTTGACCAGCACCCGCTCCAGCAGAGTGGGGTCGGCGAGCACCTCGGGAAGGTCGTCGGGAATCTGCAGCCGTACGTCTCCGGATACCAGGTCATCCAGCGCCCGGGGCACGACGTCCTCCACGGCCAGCGACTGGGTGGACATGCCCAGCGCCCCGGCCTGCAGCCGGCTCATATCGAGCAGATTGGCGACCAGCCCGTCGAGCCGGTCCAGCGACTGCGCCGCGGTGTCCACCAGCTCGTCCCGGTCCTCCTCGCTCCAGTGCACGTCGGGGCTGCGCATGCTCTCCACCGCGGCCTTGGCCGAGGCCAACGGGGTCCGCAGGTCGTGGCTGACGGCGCTGAGCAGGGCCGTGCGCATCCGGTCGGCCTCGGCCAGGGGCCGGACCTGCTCGGCCTGTTCCTCCAGCCGCTGCTGGCGCAACGCCACCGCGGCCTGCACGGCGAACGCCTCGAGCACCCGCCGTGCCGCGGCCGCGGGCGTACGACCGCACAGCACCAGGGAGAGCTCATCGTCGATCTGCACGTCGGTGTCGCCGTCGTCAGGACTGGTGCAGGGCCTGTCACCCACGGTGGCGACGATCCGCCAGCGTTGCGGGTCACTCTGCCTGCCGGGGGTCAGCGGTGTGTCGGGGGGCCGTTCAAGGAGGGTCACGGTGGTCAGTCCGTACGTCTCGCGCAGACGCTCCATCAGGTCCATCAACGCGCTCTCACCGCGTAGCACGCTGCCCGACAGGGTGGCGAGGACGGATGCGTCCGCGCTGGCCTGGGCCGCTTCCCGGGTACGTCGCGCGGCGAGATCGACCACTGCGCTGACGGCCGCTCCGACGACGAGGAAGACCACGAGCGCCAGGGCGTTCTCCCTCGCGGTGATGGTGAACTCGTACAGCGGCGGGGTGAAGTAGTAGTTGAGCAACGCCGAGCCGAGCAGAGCGGCCACCAAGGCCGGCCACAGACCGCCGACCAGCGCCACGCCGATGACCCCGACGAGGAACATCAAAATGTCGCTCGGCAGTGACAGGTCGCGACGCAGGTTGGCCAGTACGAGGGTGATCAGCGGCATCCCGGCCACGGCCAGCAGGAACCCCGCCATCCGCCGTTGCCGGGTCAGCGCGGACAACCGCTCGGGGCGCCGCCCTCGGCTCACCGCCTCGTGGGTGACCATGTGCACGTCGATGGAGCCGGACAGGGCGGTGGTGTCCACACCGACTCCACGGGACAGAATCTGCGCGAAGCGCCCGCGCCGGGATGCACCGAGCACCAGCTGGGTGGCGTTCACCCCGCGGGCGAAGTCGAGCAGGGCCTGCGGGATGTCGTCCCCGACCACCTGACGGTAGATACCGCCCAGGCTCTCCACCAGGGCACGCTGCCGGGCCAGATTGGCGGGGCTGGCACCGGTGAGCCCGTCACTGCGGGTGACGTGCACGGCGACAAGGTCGGTGCCCCTGGACCGGTCGGCGATGCGGCTGGCCCTTCTGATCAGGGTGTCGCCTTCCGGACCGCCGCTGAGCGCGACGACCACCCGCTCCCTGGCCTCCCAGGTGCCGCTGATGTCGTGGTCGGCGCGGTAGCGGTCGAGCTGATCGTCCACTTTGTCGGCCAGCCAGAGCAGGGCCAGTTCGCGCAGCGCGGTCAGGTTGCCGACCCGGAAGTAGTTGCCGAGCGCCGCGTCGACCTTCTCCGGCGGATAGACGTTGCCGTGCGCCATCCGGCGGCGCAGCGCCTCCGGGGACATGTCGACGAGTTCGACCTGGTCGGCCCTTCGCACGACCTCGTCCGGGACGGTCTCCCGCTGCGGGACACCGGTGATCTGCTGGACGACGTCGTTGACCGAGTCCAGATGCTGGATGTTCACGGTGGAGATGACATCGATGCCCGCGTCGAGCAACTCCTCGATGTCCTGCCAGCGTTTCGAGTATCTGGAGCCGGGCACGTTGGTGTGGGCGAGCTCGTCCACGAGCGCCACCCGGGGGGCCCGGGCGATGACCGCGTCGGTGTCGAGCTCGGTGAAGGTGGCACCACGGTAGGTCATCGTCCTGCGGGGCACGACCTCCAGTCCCTCGGCCATCTCGGCGGTACGGGAACGGCCGTGGGTCTCCAGATATCCGATGACCACATCGGTGCCGCGGTCCAGCCGGCGGCGCCCCTCACCGAGCATCGCGTAGGTCTTGCCCACGCCCGGCGCCGCACCGAGATAGACGCGCAGTCGTCCGCGCATGTCGTCACCTGCCTCTTGCCGATCGTCGGCGAGTCTGGTCTGCGGAGAGCTCCGGGGGGCCGGACTCGCCGTGAATCCTTATCCGTGGAACGGATACTTCTTGTCCAGTTCGAGGTTGAGCTGGAGGACGTTGACCCGGGGCTCACCGATGAAGCCGAGTACCCGGCCGTCCTGGTTGTGCTTGATCGCCGTCAGCACCTGATCCACGGAGATGCCGCGGGCCTTGGCCACCCGGCTCGCCTGCAGCCGGGCGTATGCCGGCGAGATGTGCGGGTCGAGGCCGCTGGCGCTGGCCGTCACCGCGTCGGCGGGGACCTTGGGGTTCGCCGGGGCGTTTCCGCGGATCGGCACGATCTGGCCCTTGGAGTAGTCCTGG
>JAOPYO010000044.1 GCA_025964575.1 Actinomycetes bacterium | reverse complement strand
AGCTGTGCTTTGGCGCGTACCTTCACCCGGGCTCTCATGCGTGGTGCGGGAGGCACCTTCCCTGCCGGCATTGCCATGGTGGGTCCAATCCAAGATTCTGATTCTCCTAAAATCCTACCAGCCTTTTGATGGAGACGGCGTGCGGGTGGCCTATGAGGCGCGAGGCCCGACGATCGCAGGGGCTGCCTGAGGTCGGCGCGCGGGCGGCCGGCCCGACGTACCGCTTCCATCCCGCGGGGCCTGGCACCCGTCTGCCAAGGTGGTGGGGCTGAGATGGCATCACCGCCTCTGTCACTGTCCGGGAGTACCTGGCGAGTCGTACCAGCTGGTACGAGCTTCGGTCACGAAGAATCGCTCCATACGGACTGGTGCCGCGCAGTCCGGAGCAACCTGGCGGCCACAGCTCAGTAAGCCGAGCCTCGTCCTCGGCCAACCCGGCCGAGGGATCCGCAGGGAGGTCACCACAACCAGCAAGGAGATCCGCCATCAGCGACACGATCACTCCCACGGTCGTCCTCGTCCATGCCGTGTTCGCCGACGCCTCCATGTGGTCCGGTGTCATCGCCGAACTTCAAGGCCACGAAATCCCCGTGGTGGCTCCCGCCAATCCGCTCCGGGGAGTCGCGTCCGACGCGGCCTACATAGCCTCTTTCGTCAGCCAAATCGACGGACCAGTGGTGTTGGTCGGTCACTCCTACGGCGGTGCGGTGATCACCGTTGCCGGTACCGCCGACAATGTCGTGGGACTCGTGTACATCGCAGCCCACGTCCTGGACGAGGGCGAGAGCGTCGACGATCTGCAGGGGGCCTTCCCCGATGTGCCGCTGACGACCAACATGCACAAGGCGCCCTTCCCTATCGAGGGCGCGAGCGAGCCCGGCGTCGAGGTGTCCATCACGCCCGACGCCTTCCCAGCAATCTCGCGCCCGACTTGCCCAGCGAAATCGCCAAGGTCCTGGCGGTATCGCAGCGCCCGCTCGCCCATGCCGCATTCGCCGAGCCGGCCGGTGCCGCCGCCTGGAAGACGAAGCCCTGCTGGGCACTCGTAACCACTACGGATCACTCGATCAACCCCGAAGTCGAGCGTTTCGGAGCCAGACGAGCGAACGCCACAACCATCGAGGTGGAGGCCTCGCACGCCGTCCCGCTCTCCCAGCCGAAGGCCGTCGCCGACCTCATCCGCGACGCCGTCCGCGCGACAATCTGATCCGGGACCACGCGGGACGCGAGCTTGGGCGTGCCCGCAGCCTTGACCATCGACCGCAACAGATCCGACTACTGTGCGCTCGCATGTTCTCCGGGTCCGGGTCCACTTGCCGCCGGAAGGGGTGGTGCGGCTGACAGCAACGGTGACAGCAACAGCAGCCACCAGAGACAACCACCAGCACGCATCGGCCACCGCCCGACCTCTGCAGGTTGTTCCCCGCCACCAGGGCGACCAGCCGAAGACAACGGGTCCTGCTAACGGGGAGTGCTAACACCGGGCATGGACAGCCTTGGACGGATCTGGACTTGAAGACCGCCAGGAGACGCTCAGGAGCAGGTCGGAAGATGCCCATGGACGGTTGTGTGTCGCTTGCCAGGGGGATGGGACCAGCGGGTTGCCACGAGGAAGGGACCACCTGGTGCTGTTATCGAGCATGGTGATCTCCGTTCTTCTCGTCAACGGACACGCCGGTGCCGGGCGTGTTCTGTGTACCGGTTCCGAGAACACCGGAAACCTCCGGTGGAACACGCTCCCGAAGGTTCCGAGAACATGACCACCGCCGCTCCCGGCCGATGAGGGGCAGCACCGACACCGCTCCCGGCCGCGCTGTCGGTGGTGCTCCCAGCGCCACGACGTCCGCGTCCGCGCCGCCGTCACCGTGCTCCCGGTCGTCGGTCACCGCAGGCCCCTGGCCTTCACTCGCGCCAGGGATCCGCACGAACCAGGTGGAACCGTCCCGCTGGACGATACCGATCTCCGTGCCGGGCGGCAGATGGGCGGCGGCTCGGGCCAACCGCCTCATTGGACACATCAGAGCGGACAAGCACCGTCAGCAGGCCGAGCAGACACCGGACAAGCGTTCGATGAACGACAACAGCACACAGGGACAGACCTCGTCAACGAGCACGGCGTGATCTGGGAGTCAGCCGGAGCGCTCCGCGGCGGCCGACGCGTGTTCGTCTCGATGAGCGTCCCCGAGACCGTGACCGTCGACCCGGGCGGCCTCGACGACGAAATCATCCTGTTCATCGTCGCGATGAATGGCGGTAACTCCGACCGCCCCGGCTACTTACCGCCGTCTCCAAGACGGTGACCGCTCCGCGAGGGAGGCCTCCGGCGCGGCTGGACTCGTAGCGGGCCTGCTGCCAGCACAAGCGGCAGTAGCGGTCCTTGACCGCGAGCACCCGGCTGCAGCCCGCGCATTCCTGCTCACCCGGATGCTTGTGCCTCCAAACCGAGCACGACGTGCAGCGACGCCCGTCGAAGGAACCCCAGGACAAGCAATCGAGGCAGCTGTCGAGGGGTCTTGGGCGCCTTGGCCGCGAGAGCACTTCAGGCCGGAGGGAGCGATCGTCCGTCCCTGCGTTTGGGTGTCACTGGCGGTCCACTCGACGACGAGGCCGCGGTCGGCTGGTCCTGCTGCTCATCGATCCGCTTCACCTTTTCTGCTGGGGGATCAGGAGTTCCTCGACCCCGCAGCCGAGCACGGCGCAGATGACGTTGAGGTCGGACAGCTTGATGCTGGCCGGGTCGCCGGACCACAGGCCGGACAGTTTCCCGGCGCTGATGCTCAGGCCGTGGTCGGCGAGCATCCGCTGGAGCTCGCTGGCCTTCCAGATGCCGCGGTTGGCGGCGGCCAGGCGCAGGTTCCACTTCATCGCGGGTGTCCGGTCATCTCAGCAATCCCTTCAAACGGGTGGCGGCGCGCTGCTGACCTGCTATCCAGCTGTCCTCGATGTGGGTTCCGGGGACGTGCACGTACTGCATGGTCGTGGCGATCCAGGCGTGCCCGAGCATGGCCTGGATCGCGATCAGGTCCATGCCGCCCAGATAGAGCTGACTCTGGGGTTATTTTTTACTAGGTTCTAGAACCAACGCTTATGACGCCAGGAGCGCCACGGGCCCGGCCGC
>JAOPYO010000059.1 GCA_025964575.1 Actinomycetes bacterium | reverse complement strand
GAGCCTCAGCGACGTAGGCGGCCCGCTGCACGGCCAGGATCTGCCCCGCGCCAATCCGGGCCCGCCCGCTCGATCCGGACGTCGGGGAGCTCCTCAGCCATGAGCAAACCCTATCCACGGTTCGGCGCGGTCCCCGGCATGGCCGGTCCCGGCCACCTGCCGCAGGCGGTCAGTCACCGATCTTGACGGTGACCGCCACCGGGTAGTGGTCGGATGGCCCAGAACGATGCACGACCGGGTCGGAGAAGATGAGGTCGTCGGTGCCGACGACCCAGTCGACCCGGGAGCCATTCGTGGCGGTGGGGCCCGGGGCGTCACCGAGTGCGCTGCTCAGCTCCGCTGTGCTGAGGAACTGACCCATCTCGGGGCTGTCCGCTTCGGCGTTCATGTCCCCGCCGATGATCGTGTGCGGCGCGTCGCCCCAGTCCTTGATCAGCCGGTCGATCTCGGCGGTGCGGACGCGGCTCTGTGCCGCGCCGTCCTGCAGATGGGTCGACCAGACGGTGACGACGCGGCCCGCGACGTCGAGCCGCGCCCACACATAGCCGCGCAACTGCGCGCCGTCCGCGTAGGGCAGCCGGGCGGTGCCCGAGGACCGGACCGGACGGGAGGTCAGGATCGCGTTGCCGAACTGGCTGTCCGCGGCCGGGCCCCAGATCAGATGCATGTCGAGCCGTCGCGACAGCCATACGCCCACGTCGGTGGTGCCGGACAGCAGCGAACCCCGGCTCACCTCCTGCAGGAGCACGACGTCGGCGCGCTGGGAATCGATGGCCCGCGCGATGGCTTCGAGGTCGAGCCGGCCGCGCCCGTCGACGGCCTGGTGGAGGTTGTAGCTGACGACTCGCAGGCCGGTGCGAATCGTCTGGTGGTGTGCCGTCCGCGGCGTGGTCATGATGAAGCCCAGCGTCCCCGCGAGCAGGACCAGGGCGGAGCCGCCGGCGGTGAGGGCCCGCAGGGGGGCGCGGGCGGGGAGCGGGCCACCCCGGGCCGCGGCGGTGGCCGCCAGCATGCCCAGCAGGATCCCGGCCAGACCCGGCAGCAGGTTGTTCGGGATCGGCAGGGACTTCACGGTGCTCAGCGCGTAGGGGACCAGGATCACGGCGATGAGGAGCCCGCCGAGGGCCGCGCCGATGTCGATCCGCCAGATCTGCCCGCCCAGGCCGACCCGCCGCAACGGTGCCCGGCAGGCCACGGCGAGCAGCCACGCGGACAGTACCTGCCCGGCGACCACGATACCGACGACCAGCGCCCCGGAGACGGCGTACGTTCCGGCGATGGATCCGGCCGCGACCCCGAGGACCGTGCCGCCCAGGACGCACACACCGCCGGGAACGGCCCGTACGGCCAGCCCGGAAGCGAGGAACGCCAGCGCCAGCGCCTGTCCGAGCAGCACGGCGACACCCGCCGCGGTGAGCGACTGCCAGCCCGATGAGGCCACGAACGCCGGGCTGGACAGCGCCAGCACCTGCAACGCGAGGAACGGGCCGACGGCGGCGGCGCCCAGTGCGTCCCGCCAGGAGATACCTGGGGCCGGCACGGCGCCGGAGGACAGCTCCCGGGCCAGGGCGGCGAACCCGACCCCGACCAGCAGCACGCAGACCAGCCACGGCCCCACCCCGGACCGCCACACCGGATCCCAGGTGGCGAAGGTCATCCGGATCGCGGTGTCGATGGCCAGCCCCGCGACCGTGGCGGTGGCGAATCCGACGCCGGACAGCCCGCGGGCCGCTTCATACAGTGCCGCCACCGCGATCATGCCGAGCGCGGTGCCGACGAACGCCAACCACAGCTGTGGTGACAGTGCCTGCGCGACGAGGCGTACGGCCAGCAGCCCGCCCACCCCGACGGCGACCAGGCCCCGCGGACCGGCCAGCGCCCGGATCACCGGTGCCAGGAACCCGGCGAGGTGAACGAGCACCATGGCGGCCGCGGCGGTGGCGACGCCGGCGGATTCGGAGAAGTGGCCGAACTGCGGGAGGGAGAAACGCAGGGTCTGCGCGAGCACCGCGATCGTCACCGCGATCAGCGCGAGCCGCGCCGGGCCCTGCGGAACGATCGAGGGTCCTGCCGCCTGGGCCGGACCCCCGGTCTGTGTGCTTGTGTCGGTCGTGGTCACCAGAAAGTCGCTCCCGGGGAAGAGCTGGGTCGGCTTGCTCCGCCAGGGACCAGAACGTGCGGCTCACGCCCAGCACCCGGCCCCCGTCACTGCGGACAGAGCCGACCGTAGCAGAGGACACGGACAGGAACGGCATCACTCACGAGGCGCGCACGTGCCCGCGCCGGGCTCGCGCGGCCCCGGGAAAAAGCTCGGGGCCGGCCCGCACTCCCTGGGGAGTTGCCGACCGGCCCCGAACACGGACCTACACGATCACTGACCTGTCGGTCAGCCCTGGTTGCCGGAGAGCTTCTCGCGAAGTGCCGCGAGAGCCTCGTCGGAGGCCAGCGCACCGCTCGTCGCCTCGTCGGGCTCGCCGCCACCGGAGTAGGACGTCTCCGCCGCGCCGCCCGCAGCTTCGGCCTCGGCCTTGCGAGACTCCTCGATCTGCTTGCGGTGGGCGTCGAATCGGGTCCTGGCCTCGGCGTACTGCTTCTCCCAGGTCTCCCGCTGGTCGTCGAAGCCCTCGAGCCATTCGCCGGTGTCCGCGTCGAAGCCCTCGGGGTACTTGTAGTTCCCCTCGGTATCGTATTCGGCGGGCATGCCGTACAGCGTCGGGTCGAAGTCCTCGTCCTCGATGCCGGCCGCGCCCTCGTTGGCCTGCTTCAGCGAGAGGCTGATGCGACGCCGTTCGAGGTCGATGTCGATGATCTTGACGAAGATCTCGTCGCCGACCTGGACGACCTGCTCGGGGATCTCGACGTGACGCTCCGCGAGCTCGGAGATGTGCACCAGACCCTCGATGCCCTCCTCCACGCGCACGAACGCACCGAACGGCACCAGCTTGGTGACCCGGCCGGGAACGACCTGGCCGATCTGGTGGGTCCGGGCGAACTGCTGCCACGGGTCCTCCTGCGTCGCCTTCAGCGACAGCGAGACCCGCTCGCGCTCCATGTCGACGTCGAGAACCTCGACGGTGACCTCCTGGCCGACCTCGACCACCTCGGACGGGTGATCGATGTGCTTCCAGGAGAGCTCGGAGACGTGCACCAGTCCGTCGA
>JAOPYO010000009.1 GCA_025964575.1 Actinomycetes bacterium | reverse complement strand
TGGGCACCTGCCTTTCCGCGGCCGACCTCGGCTACCGCACCGTGCTGCCGCTCGACGCCATCGCCGGCGTCCCCGAGGAGTACGCGGCCGCCGTCGTCCAGCACACGCTGGCGCTCATCACGAATCCCACCACGGTCGACGAGGTCGTCGCGGCCTGGAAGTCCTGAACCCTCTGGAAGTGATCGTAAGGAGACGACATGAATGCCGTGATGGTCACCGGGGCGACCGGTCTCATCGGATCGAATATCTGCCGGCTGCTGGTCGAGCAGGAACACGAGGTGCGGGCCCTGGTCCGGCCCGGAAGCGAGACCGGTCCGCTGGCCGCACTCGGTGTCACCCTCGTCCACGGCGACATCACCTCGATCGACGACGTTGCGCGGGCCGCCGAGGGCACCGGCGCGATCATCAACTCGGCGGCGCTGCTGGGAGGGGCGGCGCAGGATCTCGCGGCGTCGAAGGCGACCAACTTCGACGGGTCCGTGCATTGCTACGACGTCGCCGCGCGCTACGGCTGCCGTGTCGTCGAGCTCGCGACGACCACCTTCCTGAGGCATGACGAGCCACTCGGCGAACATCCCGAAGTCGTCGAGGAGGTCCCTGACGACCCGTACAGCGTGTCTAAGGCGGGGGCGTTCCGGGAGGGGATGACCAGGGCTGCCGCCGGACAGGACATCCTGTTCGTCATTCCGGGCGGCACGTTCGGTCCAGCGCCGTGCCCGCAGCGGGCCATGGGCCAGACCAGCTACAACCGCTTGGTCCGAGCGGCGATTCGCGGGCGGTTGCGCGACTACGTCAGCTACCCCGTGCCCTGGGTGCGTGCCGAGGACGTGGCGTTCGTCGTCGTGACGGCTGTGAATCTGGGGAAACCGGGCGACACCTACCTGGCGTTCGGCCGAGAGGACGCGATGACGACCGCGGCGTTCCTGAACGTCGCGTGCGAGGTGGTCGGCGTCGAGCACCGCATCGCGGAAGTGCGGATCGGCCCCGACGATCAGGAAGCGCTCGCACGCTACGGCGAGACACTGGTCGATCTGGCCCGGCGCCGTTTCCCGGTGCCCTGGTTCGACAACTCCTACACCCGCGAGCTGCTCGGCTACCACCCGATGCCGCTTGCCGAGGCGATGCGTGAGACCGTCGATTGGCTCCATGACATCGGCCAGATTTAGCCAACGATGGCTCGTCGAGGCGATAGTCGGGGGACTTCTATGACCGGGATCGAGTCGGCGGTGGCGATGGAGAGCTCCCTGGTCGTGCTGTCGGTGCGGGTGCGAACGCCTACGTGTCGGCCGGCGGTTTATGGGGTGTGCTTGGCGGCGAGGGGGGCGATTCTTATGGCCCTACGGCGGGTGCCGTCGGCCTCTGCCATAGTAACTACTATGGTTCGAGTTCGGGGCGCCGTGCGTGACTCTGTGCAACGAGGCGGTTCGCGGAGTCACGGCGCAGTTCGACCGGGCGCATCTGGAGGCGGTCACGGCGAGTCCGGTCTTTCGGCCGCGGCGCGGAAGGCGGTCACCACGGCGGAGAGGTGGTCGAACGCCTCGAGCTCATCCGCAGGTATGCGCAGTCCGAGGCGCAGGTCGGTCACGCCGCATTCCATCAGGTGGGGCACGTCCGCCATGGTGCGTTCGACGTCGAGGGAGCCGTCGGCGCGGGTGCGCACGGTCAGTTTCCCGACGACCTGGAGGCCGGAGGGGTCGCGTCCAGCCTCGTCGAGCGCCCGTCGCATCCGGGCGATCGCGCCCGGGAGGTCGTCGGCGTCGGGTCCCCACGGGATCCACCCGGTCCCGAAGCGGGCCAAGCGGCTGACGACACGGGCGTTGACGGTGCCGCCGATCCAGATGGGGACACCATCCGGCTGGGCCGGTTTCGGCATCATGTGGATGGCCTCGAAACGCAGCTCGGGCGACTCGTAGCGGGCGCGCGTCTCCCGCCAGAGCGTCTGGCAGACCTCAAGGGTGTGGTCGAGCAGCCGTCCCCGTCCCTCGAAGCTCAGCCCGGCGGCCGCGTACTCCTCCCGAAGACCTCACAGCTGCCCTCTCCGGCCTGTCAATCCCCAGGACCGGAGACGCGGAGACGGACATCGGCCGCGCCGCTGTGTACCTGGCCGGTCCGGACGCAGGCTTCATCACGGGCTGCACGATCATGATCGACGGCGGCGGCTCGTTCCTCGGCTGAAGCATCTGCATTTCCCTTGGCCCGGTCAGGCCGCCCGGGCTCGGACGGTGACGCGACCGGGCGCTTTCCGTGCGCGGGGCGGGTTGGCTCGTGATGTGTTCGGTACGGGGTCAACGTCGGGTGTGGCTTCAAAGCGGTCGGAGGCGGGCCAAGTAGCGCTCGGCGAAGAGGGTTGGGCGTGTCGAGCGGCCCCTTGTCCAGGTGTTCACCGGTCGTGCATAGTAATCACTATGGTCAGCGTCTGCCGCTCAACCACATCGGTGAGCGGCTTCCCCGATCTTCCTGAACAGAGTGCATGCCACCCGCAAGTTCCACGCGATAGCTGAAGGTGACAAGGAGTGACATCGGTGTCCCAAGTCAGAGCCCCGCTGGTCGGTCTCGATGACGCGTTCTTCTGGGAGGGAGTCGAAGCCCGCGAACTTCGACTCGAGCGCTGCGCGGACTGTCGGCGCCTGCGACAGCCGCCCGGACCCATGTGTCCCGCGTGCGGATCCCTCGCCACCGAGGTCTTCGTGCCTGAGCCTCATGGGCGCCTGCTCAGCTGGATCCTGCAGCGCCATCCCCCAGCGGCAGTGCCGGAGCAGGAGGTGATCGCGCTGGTCGAGCTGGACTGCGGGGCGCGGCTGGTGACGAACCTGCGCGACGCGGACCACACGGCACTCCACTTGGATGCGCCCGTGGAGATCTCGTTCGACGTGCTGGACGGCGTGACGCTGCCCCAGGCCAGGCTCACGACACAAGGAGAACACTGATCATGAGTCGCACGTTCGCGCGCCAGACGGCAATCGCCGGCATCGGACACACCGAATACTCCAAGGACTCGGGACGCAGCGAACTTCAACTCGCCTGCGAGGCCTCCCGCGCCGCCATCGCCGACGCAGGTCTGACTCCCTTCGACATCGACGGCATGGTGACGTTCACCCATGACACCAACGCAGAGAACGAGCTGATCAACAATCTCGGCGTCCGCGAGGTCCACTGGATGTCGCGCACCCCGAACGGCGGCGCGGGCGCAGCCGCAACCGTGCAACACGCGGCAGCTGCCATCCACGCCGGTATCTGCAAGAACGTTCTGATCTACCGGGCCTTCAACGAACGATCGGGCCAGCGGTTCGGCGCCCCCGGCGGAGCGGTGAGCAACCCGTCGCAGAACTCCTACATGCCCTACGGGCTGCGCACGCCAGCCCAGATGTACGGCCTCTGGTACCACCACTGGATGCTCGCACGGGGGATGACCAACGCCGACCTCGGCCACTACACGGTGGCGGCTCGCGCATACGCGGCAACCAATCCCCATGCCTGGTTCCACGGCAGGCCCATCACTCACGAGGACCACCAGTCCAGCCGATGGATCGTAGAGCCCGTGCTCCGGCTGCTCGACTGCTGCCAGGAATCCGACGGCGGTGTCGCCATCGTCGTGACCTCGACCGAACGGGCTCGTGACCTTCCCGCCCCAGCGGTCGAGATCACCGCCGCCGCCCAGAGCGACCTTCTCGGCGGGATGACGCTGACGAACTACTACCATTCGGACCTGGCTGAGTTCCCCGAGGCTGAAGGCGTCGCTCGGCAGCTGTGGCGGGACTCTGGACTTGTTCCCGACGACATCCAGGCCGCCATGCTCTACGAGAACTTCAGTCCCGTGGTGTTCATGCACCTGGAGGCGTTCGGGTTCTGTAAGCGAGGGGAGTCAGCCGACTTCGTCCGGGACGGCAACCTGGGTCCGGGTGGTCAGCTACCGGTGAACACCCACGGCGGGCTTTTGGGCGAGGCCTACATTCACGGGATCAACAGCATCATCGAGGGCGTCCGGCAGATACGCGGAACAGCCGTCAACCAGGTTTCCGCAGTCGAGCACGTGCTGGTCTCCTCTGGATCCAGCGCGTTGATTCTCGGTCGAGGCTAGTCCTTGGCCTTGTCGGCCAGGAGAACGTCCCGGGGTGGTGCGCGGCGGTCTCGCGCAAGAGACCACCGCTCCACCGCGGTCTCCTGTCAGACAGGGCCGAGCCGGTCGAGCGTCACCAAGCGACGCCGTTGCGCTCCTCGTAGCGCAGGGTTCGAGGTCGGGGATTGATTCAGGGAGCTCCGGCCTGGTCGATGATGAGCGGAAGCCGAGAAAGGCCGCGAACGTTGCTGTGATACATGCGTTCGATGCCCGACTCGTCGATCTCATAGTCGGGGAAGCGCTTCAGGAACTCCTCAAACGCCACACGGACTTCCAGCCGGGCGAGTGAAGCCCCCAAACACAAGTGACGGCCGAAGCCGAAAGCGACGTGCTTGTCGATGTCCCGGTGGATGTCGAACAGCTCGGGGTCGGGGTATTTGCGTTCGTCGTGGCCGGCAGAGCCGGTCAGCAGGATGACCCGAGACCCTTCCGGGATGACCGTGCCATGCAACTCGACGTCGCACATTGTCCAGCGGCCCTGGTAGTGGGATGGCGGATCCCAGCGCAGCATCTCCTCGACGGCGTTCGGGATCAGGGTGGG
>JAOPYO010000495.1 GCA_025964575.1 Actinomycetes bacterium | reverse complement strand
TTCTTGCGCCACATCCGGAAGTCGGGGTTGAAGGTGAGGTCGTAACCGTCGACGTTGACGACCGGGATGAACCAGAGATCGGTCGTGTCGACGATCTTGGTGATCTCCGCGTTCGTGCCGTAGTTGTCCAGGAAGTAGTGGAGCTGCCGGCGGACGTTTTCCGGTGTGATCCACTCACGGGCATGCTGCGTCGCCTGGAAGACGACGGCCGGGCGCTTGCCACCCGTCCGGAGAGTGCGGGCGCCCTTCGTCACGCGGACGGCGGTGATCGGCTTGCCCTGCAGGGACTTGCCGATATCGACCGCCTGGGCGATTCCCGGGTAGGCGTTCGCCGCGTTGACGATCTCTTCGCGGATGTTGCCCGATCCGCTGTACGGACGGAACACCTTGCCCTGCTCGGCCAGAGCTTTCGAGCGCTGTGCGGCGGTCTGTCCCTTGATCTTCTTGGCCTGGAGGGGAACGCCCTTGGCGCGCAGAGCATCACCCTGCATGCGGCTCATGACGACCTCGACGCTGGCCTTGCCGTTGACGGCCTTGCCCAGGGAAATGTCCTCATGATCGAACCCGAGTTGGCGGAGCTTTGAGACCTGATCAGGGGTGAGCTGCCCGACAAAGACCTCGAGCCGGTCCTTGCCACGATCAGAACCCGGCGGGGCGGCCGCGGCCGGGCCGGCCACGACCAGTCCGGCAGCCAATGTGATCGCGGCAAAGAACGACGTGATAACGCGCCGCATCGCGCCTCCTGTACGAGGGGTGCCGAAGAGCTCACGCAGCACACGAGCCCCACGACGGGGGGAGGTGATCAGCTTCTGCTATGGCAAGGGCCCGGTCAATGCCAGGTAAAAGTTTCGTCAATACTTGTCGTTCGACTCGGTTTCCGTCGCGCGCACCGTTCGGAGCGCCACGGTCGGCATTCGGTGCACCGCGGTCAGTGTTCTCTCGGAGGCTGCGAATCCTGCAACCGCACACGACACAGGCATCACCCGGCGACCGATACCGCCGACCCATGCCGGCGCCTGGTCGGTAGTCGCTGAAGTGGTTCGAAGGTCAGCAGTCGTGGTCGACGCCGATGACCTGTTCGGTCCCCACGGAGTATCCACTGACGAGCCATCGGCCTTGCCGCCGGGCGATGTGCACTGACAGTTCGGCGGGCGGGCGGTGGGTGAGCGTCGCCTTGACGCGGTAGGTCCCTGTGTCATCGGACTGGCTCAGCCGTCCCGGCCGCCAGTCGATCGGCCGGGCCCGCAGGTCGTCGATCGCCTCGTCCACTTCGTCCGGCGTCAGTTCCCCCAGTCTGCCGACCGACAGCAAGGTGTCGGCGTAGGCAAGGGCGCCGACCGCGTCACGTGCGGCCAGCGCCCGCAGGAAGTGCTCCGCCACCTCCTCCGGACCGGCCGACGGATCCCGGGTCACCGGCTCCGGCTCCGGTATCCGGACACCAGCCGGTGCCGCGCGGCACAGCCGCACGAGCGTCTCCGCCACCTGCTCCAGGCTCTCCACCGTCAGCAGGGCGTCGGCGGGACCACCGTGCAGCGCGTACGCGCCAGCCCGGTTCCACCCGATCCGCAAGCCCCGCTCGGTCAGCCACCGGCCGTCCGGGGTCTGCCCGGGCTCGGCCGTGGCGGAGGCCGGGTTGAGCGGGCAGGCCACCAACACGGCCAGCGCGGGCGGCGAGAAGTCGCCCACCGGTTCCAGCAGGTCGATGATCTGCAGCAGGACGGGGTGACCCTGCACGACGGCCGTGAGCGTCAGCCGGTTGTTCCGGTCGCCCTGGATGGGCGCGATCACCATCTGCGGCGCCTGGTCCGGCCAGTGGTCGATCAGAAAGAGACAGGCGGACCGGATGCCGCCGGAGCCGACCTCGCCGTCCCAGCGGTCGGCGAGGGCGGCCAGGACGCCCCGCCAGCCGTCGTACGCCGGCCGCCGCTCGCCGTACGCCTGGATCTTCCGCAGACGGGTGCCCCGGTCGACCAGCGCCCATACGCCGCCGACCAGGAGGAGACCGGGGACCGCGTACAAGATGGCGAACACCAGCCAGTCGAGCCACCAATCAGGCGTCCCCCCAAGCACGGTGGCCAGGGCGAGCCCGGCGACGCCGGCGGCGCCCAGCCCGAGGAAGAGCACCGCCGGGAGGAGGGCGGACTCCCCGTGCTGGGCGTCGTCCAATCCGCCATAGATGTCCTCGCGCAACTGGCGGAGGTCGTTGAGCGCTCCCCAGTAGCGGGCGCTCTCGTCTCCTCCGCCGTCCATCTCCGTACCCTTTCAGAAAACACGCGAGGCTCGTCCACGCCGGTCAGGACACCCGCGAGCGTCGCGCCCTCACGGTCAGGATTCCAGCGAAGATCGCGATACCCACGCCGGTGGGGAGGCAGAGGAAGGCCCCGCCCAATTCGCCGAACTCCAGCGGGCCGAGCCGCCAGCCGAGGAGAGGCGTGAACAGGCCGATACGAAGCGGTCATGGCGGTCCGCACGGCGCTGACCCGTCCCCCGACGTTGGCCAGGGCGCGCATCCCCGTTCCGCCCCAGCGATCACGGAGGGTGCCCTGTGTGCGGTACTCAATCGGTCCCGGATGAACGATGCCTGAATGCGAACTCAAGCTTCCCTAAGAACCCTGTCCGGTGATGCAGGGCTGCGCTCCCGCGCCGGGCCGAGCCCGTCCCGTGTACACGGAGCGGGCCCGGTCCGGAAACGGCCTCCGATCAGGTCCCGGACGATGGGGTCTGATCGTCGTCGTGCACGGTGATGTGTGCGAAGTTCTGCCCGGTCACCGCATTGGTCGGGTCGACCACGAACACCTTGTACACCGTGTCGACCGTGGGTTCCGGCGACGTGTTACCGATCACCGGGATCCGGACCGCCACCTCCACCTGGCCGGGCGGGATGACCACCTGCTGAGCCCCGTTGGGGATCTGGGTGCCGGTTCCGGCCAGAGCCTGCACATTCGCGACCACCGGCACCCGGCTGGCCTCGGACAACCGCAGCATGACGGTGGCTGTACCCGGGCCGTTGCCCTCGTTCACCGCGGTGCCGGATATGGATACCTGCGGCAGCCAGCTCGGTCCGCCCGCGCCGACTGCGGAGCTCTGGAACGCCAGGTCGGAAAGGAACACGCCTCCGGAGGGCGCAGCGGTCGAGATCAGGACCCGCCGGATGTCGTGCACGTTGATGTGCGTCATCTGAGCCACCGGCCACTGCACGGTCTGCAGCCACGTCTTCGGCAGCAAGGTACCCCCCGTCCCGGGGAGTATCGATAGGGCGTCACTGATGCTGGACACCGTGGTGGACTGGGTCCGGCCCTCGCCGTCAACGACGCTGAGCGTCAGATCCGCAGCCGTGCTGACGTCGTCGATAGCGGCACGCAGGGTCAATGCGTCGGCCCTGCCAAGGCGGTGCTGGCCCTTCGGCAGGTCCACGCTCATCATTCCGGGCGAGGTCCAGCTCAGGTGCAATAGTGGCGTCGCCGTCACGTTCGGTGCATAGTTCGCCGGGGTGAACGACGGGAACCGGCGGGTGGCGGTGGACTCCGTGCACGAAGGCAACCCACTCTGCGGCGACCGATCGCCCATGCTTGCGCAGAACTGGCCGATCGCGGCTCCCGAGAAGTGCACGCTCGGCGTCGGGCCCTGTAGCGGTGCGACGTCGAGCCGGTACGAGGACGGCATCTGACCTTCCTGTAGCACGGTGGCCGCGCCGACGGAGGTGGTACGGCCCTGGCTGCCGTCGAACATCGGCGCCAGGCCGGTCTCACCGCCCATCACCAGGCGGAAGAAGCCCGCGACGTAGGCGACGCCTACCTGGTACTGCTGCGCGGCTGTGAGGCGCGTCGTGGTGGGCGAGTTCAGCCCGCAGGTTGGGTCGTCCGGGGTCGCCCAGTCGTCCTTGGACGGCGCCGCCGAGACGCCGGGCGTCCACTCTGAGTTGAAGAAGTTGTGGTCTGCGCCCATTACCAGCAGCGATGCGCGGATCACTTTGTCCGACGGGTCGGCATACCGCGTGTCATCGTAGAAGTGCTGCCCCTGCTGGTTGGACACGTCGCCGTCGCAGTACGGCAGGATCACTGCCATTGGCACGTCGGGCAGCGTCTCGCGGCCGAAGTCGATGGGTGCCAGCGGCAGCACCGCCTTGATCCCGTACGGGTGCGGCAGCGCGGCATTGAGCAGCGCAGCCTTCACCACGCCTTCACCGCCGCGGGAGTGGCCCATGAGGCCGACGTCGTGCAGGTCGAGTTTGCCCTTCAGCAGTGGGCTCATGCCGGGTGCGCGGCCCGCGTTCGCCTTCGCAAGCAGGTTGAGGTGCTCGATCACCAGTTGGCCGCGCGCGAGCGTGCCGGCGTCGTCACTGTAGGGGTTGTCCTGTGCGTTGATGCCGTTCGCGCTGATCGAGACCACCACGTAGCCGTGGCTGGCCAGCACCTCGGCGGACTGGTCATACCCTCGGTAGCTCTCGATCGGCTGGAACCCGGCGACACACGGCCAGTGCGTGTTGTCGGTCGTCTTGGCCACCGGGTCGTAGCACGCGGAGTGCCGCCCGTGCAGGAAGATCACCACCGGACGTGGCCCCGACGCACCAGCCGGAACCCACACTGCGGCGCGTTCCTCCGCGACGCGATCACCGAGACCGGAGAGCGTCAGCGCGGTGTCACCGAAGTCGTAGTCAGCGCGGTTGACCGCGTACCGACCCCGGGATGTCGGGTCCACAGGAACTGTCTCGCCGGAGGACCGTGGTTTCGCCGCCGGCGCGCGGGAAGCCGGCGCCGTGGTGGTATCGGGTACCGCGCCGTTCCAGGCGAGCCGTACGGAGGACGGCGTTGCCGCAGCCGGGTCGGTGGTGACGACGGTCAGTGTGCGGCCGTCGGGGGACTGCTGGGCGAATCCCACCGACGTGCCGTTCACCGCCAGTTCGGGGAGGGCGTCCCTGGCTTCGAGTTGCCGCTTCAGGTGGAGGGTGACTTGGTACCCACCGGCCACCGGGGCGACCGACCAGGATCCGTCGGGCGAGTCGGTGCCCGCTGCTGCGGCCGCCACGGTCGGCGCAAGCGCGACAACCAGCGCGAAGACCGCTCCAAACGCGACACGTCTCAACAAGTGTTGCATCGAGACCCTTTCTCGGATGATGCGGACGTATAGGCCCGCGGCGAGAAAGGTTCTCAGCGATCTTGACACCCCCGATGTCGGCAGAATTTCCGCTATGTAACGCATTGGGCGGTTGAGACAGTTGAGTCGCTTTGAGATTGGAGAGTTGGGAGAGGGCAGACAGGCGGGTGTGGTCGAGTCCGAGGTTGCTGCGCTGGGTAGTGCGGGAGTTCGGCCAAAATTCCTTGGCGGTCATGTCGATCTGCCCCGGCCCCGTTCGTCGGTGGGGCGAGACCAGAGAAACTGACCCCGTGCCGGGGACTACATCCAGATCATCCAGCTCAGCGAGGAGTACCTCGCATCACAAGGGAGTAGCCATGTTCACGAACACCGAGGCGTTCAGCGGCTTCGCTGTGGACGACCTCCAGAAGGCCAAGCAGTTCTACGGCGAGACCCTGGGCCTGCGCGTCTCCGAGGAGTACGGCCTGCTGACGCTGCACATCGCCGGCGGCCGCAACACCCTGGTGTACCCCAAGGAGGACCACACCCCGGCGACGTACACGATCCTCAACTTCCCGGTGGCCGACATCGACAAGGCCGTCGACCAGCTGACCGAGCGCGGAGTGCGCTTCGAGCGGTACGAGAACATGGGGACGGACGAGAAGGGCATCTTCCGCGGCGGGGGCCCGTACATCGCGTGGTTCACAGACCCGGCGGGCAACATTCTCTCCGTACTCCAGGAAAGGTGAGGTGACGGAGGAGATCGAGGCGGCGGTCGCCCAGCCTTCCGCGAGAAGTGGGGCCAGGTCGTCGCGACCCTGATCCGGGTCACCGGCGACTGGGACCTCGCCGAGGAGTGCGCGCAGGATGCCTTCGCGCTGGCGCTCGAGCACTGGCGGCGCGACGGCATCCCGCGCCGCCCTGGCGCCTGGCCTCTGGCCGCTCTGCCCGGTCCATCACACCGGCCTGCATCCGAGCCGAGATGCCAGGCAGCGCGCGGTCTGGCACTGCCGGCCCTGCGGCGGACCCGTCGCGACCATCGGGGAGCTGTAGAGACCCCGCCACCCAATCCGCAAGGTAGAACTGAACAGTCATCGCAGGCACCGTCCGGACCCACCTTGCGGACCGCAGGTCAGCCCTTCTCTCCGGGTAGCGATCTTGAAGCTTGCGTTCCCCCTGTTCAGGAAGTGCTGCATTCGTTAATCGGGTGTGCGACAGGTGTCGTGCACGCTCTCTCTCAGCCGGCTGGCTGTCACTTCGGGAGGCCGAGCTCGGTCGCCGTCACGCCTCGCAGGAATTCATAGTTCCCGAGGGCGTCGGTGCTGTCGATGTACTGATCGACAGAGCCGATCTTGGGCAGCCGCCGGATCTGCGGATCGCGGATGTGCCTGGTGAGCGCGTCCGCAACGCATCGAGGTCAGGCCGACGAGCAAGTCGCACCGAGTGCGGTAGGGCGAATCGTGATGGCAGCGCGCGAGGCCGCACGCCGTAGGCCGGGACAACGTCGAGGCCTTCCGGTCCGGGTGCTTGGTCGCTCCCGATCTTGGACGCCTCGACGCCTCTCACCCCGCCATCACACGCCCACCGGCGCCGCTCACCCCCACCGGAACTCGGAAGAGCCTGATTGCCTACACGCAACGACTGGTTGCGCATCCCGAAAGTGTGATGTACGTTTGGTGCAACCAATAGTTGCATCACATTGATACAAGGAGCAACGCAATGGTGGACACTTCGCTTTCGGGACAGACCCCAGCCTCAGCTCAGAAGCCCCAGCATGCAACGATCGTGGATCCCGATGCGCACCAAGTCTTGTTCGAGAATGAACACGTTCGGGTGATCCATGCGCGCGCCTCGCACGGTTGGGAAAGTGCGATGCACTCGCACTCGCCGATGCTCGTGGTCAACCTCGGCTCCGGGCGACAGAAAGTGACCTGGGCGGATGAGACGACGCAGATCGTGGATCTGAACCCCGGCGCGGTCGTCTGGCAAGAAAACGCTTTCGATCACGCCTGGGAGTTGCTGGCGGGCGAAGTAAACGTGATCCTCGTTGAGGTCAAGTCGGCAAACGTCGGAAAATAAGGGTCAAGTGGCAGTCGGTGGTTTCGTCCGGTTGGCCCGAGCCAGTCGAGTTCAGGGATCACTGCAGCACGAAGTGGGCGGTCTTCCTGATGAGCCTCAAGCAGTTCGTCGAGACCGGATCCGGATCGCCCAATCCGCGCGACGTCCAGATCAGCAACTGGCACTAGGCCGCCAGAGTGCGAACTAGCCTGCAACCATACAAGTACGAAAGGAATGCCGTCGTGGACTACGACACGATTGAACGAGAGCTTTACATCGACGCCTCACCAGAGGTGGTCTTCGAGGTGGTCAGCAGTCCGCAACATGTTGCGGAGTGGTGGTCCGACGAGGCGGAGTTCTCGCCGACACCCGGTGATCCTGGGTGGGTCAGCTTCGGCGATGCCACCGAGGGAGGCAAGCGAGAGCAGTTCACCGTTGCCGACGCAGTGCCCTACCGGCGCTTCTCCTTCCGGTGGACCCATGAGGAAGGGGAGACGGCGTCACCGGGCAACTCCCTTCTCGTCGTCATCGAGCTCGAGCCGTCCGGCAACGGTACCCGCCTGCGCTTCACTGAGACTGGGTTCCGCGAACGCGGTTGGGACGAGGCGAGGGCCGCTGCTTGGCATGCCGACCACACCAACGGCTGGGACCTTTTCCTGCCGAGGCTGGTGGTGCACGCCGAGCGGATCAGTGCGGGCACGTGAGCGTACTGGTGGACGACGAGCTGTGGTCGACGATCGGCGACCCGACCCGGCGGCGCATGCTCGACCTGCTGCTTGCTGACGGGCGCGGCACTGCCACAAGCCTGAGCGAGCAGCTGCCGGTGACCCGTCAGGCGATTGCCAAGCACCTCGCGGTTCTCGAGCGGGTCGGCCTGGTACACCCTACGGTCGCTGGCCGGGAGAAGCTGTACCGCGTCGACAAGGCGCAGCTCGGTCTCGCCGTGGTTCAGCTGGCTCAGGTCAGCCACGATTGGGACTCTCGTCTCCAGCGCATTCGTCGGATCGCGGAGAGGATCCAACGCGACGGCGGAACGCGGGACGCGCCTTCGACTTCGACGGATTCCGACGAAGGCGCTCGATGAGGTTGTGAGGGTCGTTGGCCGCCGCCGGTGTATAGCGCGGCACGGGAGTCGTGGCCGAGGAGCATGGCGTCACTTCAGGGTGCCGCCGTTCCCGAAAAGGTGGAGGCGTGTCGGGCCACGCCTCCACTTATCCTTTGTGCCGGACCCCCGACCACCTTCGCCGAGGCTCCCGGCCACCGCCGGCCCAGCCACCTCGCCAAGACGGTCAGCGCATCCAGCCGCGAGCGGCACGACCGAGCCATCCTCTGGTTCGACCGCAAACGCCGCTGCGGTAACGTCATCCTCCACCACCGCACCGTCCACCCCGCCCTCATCCGCGAATGGTCCACCCAAATGGAAAAATTCGCCGGAGCCATCTGGCAGAGCCAACGAACCAAAGAACGCTTCAAAACGTAGCCCTACCTTGACGGTCGGACGTGTGGATAGGGCACTGCTTTTCGGGCGGCCTCAGTTGGCCTGGCACAGTTTCATTTGTCCGACGCTCCCAACCTGCAACACCGGATGGACACCATGACAGGGATCGATCTCAGTACTCCTTCGACGTTGCCGCCGACCAACGGGTACAGCCACGTCGCCAGCATCCCGCCGGGAAGCCGGCTCGTCTGGACTTCAGGTCAGGTCCCCATCACCGCTGAGGGGGTGCCGGCCGCCGCAGGCGATTGGGAAGCCCAGACCCGCCTGGTCATGCAGAACGTCGGAGCTGCCCTCACAGCGGGCGGTGCGAGCTGGGATGACGTCTTCAAGCTCACGATCTTCATCGTCGACACCTCGGCGCTACCCACCGTCCGAGCAGTACGCGACGAGTTCATCAACCTGGAGCGGCCGCCGACGAGCTCACTTGTCCAGGTCGCGGGTCTCTTCCGGCCAGACATCCTGATCGAGATCGAGGCGGTCGCCGCAGTGCCGACAGCCTGACTCGAATGCGGCCGATCTCGCCGACGATGGTGTTGACCGAGCGGGGTGAGAGGCGTCCGCCGGGTCGGCGGGCACCAACGGAGGACGCGGCAAGGAACAGCGCGTCGCTCAGCTCGTCGACATCGCCGAGCCGTTCAGCTTCGAGGTAGTCGGCGATGGCGTGGCGGGCGTCGCGAGGGTAACCACGCCGATGTGATCAAGAAGTACGCGTGGACTCTGTGCGCATCCTGGAATTGACCTGCGAAGACGAGACGACCTGAACCCTCATGATCAGCACGACGTTCAACACGGAATGACGGGTCACCCAGTCCGCCAATCCCCGGACAATATCTGCGCGCTCCACACGTGTTGTTGATGTCCCGTCCCGCCGAAGTTGGCCAACGTCCCGGTGAAGCTGGCGACCAGAGATCGGCCGCCCGCTCGAGATCGCCTCCAGCTTTTCGATCAGGGGCGTCCACGGACCAGGAAAGCGTGCGCCCGGAGAAAGCCATCTCCAGAGTGGGGCCCGGCTCAACAAGGGTGGAGAAGAGCGCGAGCTCCGCGGTCTGGATCTGGCCCTGAACGGTGTCGAAGAGCGCGGCGGCGAACTTGTCGCGCTCAGCGCTTACGGCACTTCTTGCCGCGGCCGGTGGGCCGCCCACGTGATCCAGGAGCCATTTGCCGTGCGGTATGGAGACGTCGGGGCCCAGCTGTCAGAGGCCCGGCCACGAGGGTCTGGAACTCCTCCAGCGCCAAGGCTGCGGAGTGGTCACTGGCTCGCACTGCTTCCAGAAGGTCGGCCTGATCCTGCCGTGGCAGTTCGGCGAGCTGTTCGCGGACGATGTCAGGTCCGCCGAGTTCGAGCAGCTGCAGGAGTCCTTCGGTCA
>JAOPYO010000494.1 GCA_025964575.1 Actinomycetes bacterium | reverse complement strand
ATAACTCTGGAACACCATCGCCACATCGCGGTCCCGCGACGGCACCCGGTTCACCACCCGCCCACCGATGACCAGCGCACCCTCGGAGATGTCCTCCAGGCCCGCCACCATCCGCAACGCCGTCGTCGTCCCACACCCAGACGGACCCACCAGAACAAGGAACTCGCCATCGGCGATCCGCAGGTTCAGGTCCGTCACGGCCCGGGTGCCATCGAGGTAGACCTTCCCCACACCCTCCAGCACGACCTCGGCCATGGCATCTCCTCGATCTACGGCGGGTTCGGAAATCCCGGAGCAACCTGATGGCAATCCCGGGGACACAAACTCCCGTCGTACGCCAAGACACCTGCTCACGCAACGCCTAGCGCACTGTTCGTGAAGAGATCGTTACGTATCCCACAACGGGGACATGTCCGCACACATGGCAAATCCCCGCCGCGACCCGCATCTCAAACGATCCAAAGTGCCAGGTAGCAGCGGGGATGACGTGAAAATCCCGGTTGACAACGTCAGCCAGGATCACGCTCCGCCGGGTACATCAGTGCTCGATGACCACCAGGCCACGGTCGACGAGATTCATCCGCTCGTAGCCGTCCTCGGTGCACACCACGATGTCCTCTATCCGGGCGCCGTGCGCGCCGGGGTAGATCCCCGGCTCGATGGAGAACGCCATGCCCGGTTCCAGCGGCTCGGTGTTGCCTGTGACGATGTAGGGCTCCTCGTGCGTCTCCAGCCCGATGCCGTGCCCGGTGCGGTGCACGAAGAACTCGCCGTATCCGGCCTTGGCGATGAGGTCGCGCGCAGCGGCGTCCACGGCCTCCGGGGTCGTCCCTGGCCGTACGGTGTCGCACGCGGCCTGCTGGGCCTCGCGCAGCACCTCGTAGTAGGCCAGGAAGTCCGCCGGCGGCGTACCCACGGAGTACGTCCGGGTCTCGTCGGAGCAATAGCCGCTGGGCATCGTGCCACCGATGTCCACCACGACCGGGTCGCCGGCCTGAATGACCCGATCCGACAGTTCATGATGCGGGCTGGCGCCGTTGGGACCGGACGCCACGATCACGAAGTCGACCATGGCGTGGCCTTCGGCGACGATCGCGGCCGCGATGTCCTTGCCGACCTCGAGTTCGGTGCGGCCGGGCCTCAGCAGCTTCGGCACGATCTGGTGGACGCGGTCGATGGCCGCACCGGCCTCCCGCAGTGCCGCCACCTCGGCCGCGCTCTTGCGCATCCGCAGCTCGCGCAGCACCCGGCCGGCCGGCACTTGCGCGGCGCCGGGCAGCGCCTCCCGGAACCGCAGGGCCATCACCGCCCACATCCGGTCCGCCACGCCCACCTGGGCGATATCGCGCGGCAGCCTCGAGGCCACCAGCGCGAACGGGTCGTCGGTCTCGTCCCACGGCACGAGCTCGATGCCGAGCGCACCGGCCGGGGAGGCCTGCGCCGCGGGCAGTTCCAGTCTGGGCACCACCAGGAACGGATCATTGGCCGCGGGCACCACCAGGCACGTCAGCCGTTCGAGCTGGATCGCGTCATAGCCGGTTGCATACCGCAGGTCAGACCCGGGAGTCAGGAGCACCGCGCCGAGACCGTAGTCGGCGGCAGCCTCCTGCACACGGGTGAGCCGCTCGGGTGGGTACAACTCCGTTGTCACATCCGAGTTCACACACGCCAATCTAACCTCCCTGAACGCGTCGTGGCGGTGCGGGTGTCATAGTGCGACGATGGCCCTGTGCCTGGGTTGATGCTGCTGGATACGCCGTCGCTGTACTTCCGTGCCTTCTTCGGTATTCCCGAGTCGGTGAAGGCGCCCGACGGGACGCCCGTCAACGCCGTACGCGGCCTGATCGACATGATCGCCCACCTGGTGAGGGACCGATCCCCCGAGCTCCTGGTCGCCACCATGGACGCCGACTGGCGGCCGGCGTTCCGAGTGGCGGCACTACCGTCGTACAAGGCTCACCGGGTGGCCGAGGACGGTGGTGACCAGGTCCCGTCCTCGCTGGACGCGCAGCTGCCCATCATCGACGCCGTGCTGGACGCCGTCGGGCTGGCCCGGCTGGGCGCGCCCGGCTATGAGGCCGACGACGTGATCGGCACGCTCGCCACCCGGGCCGAGTGCCCGGTGGACATCGTGACCGGCGACCGCGACCTGTTCCAGCTGGTCAATGAGGACGGCCCGGTCCAGGTCCTCTACACCGCCCGCGGCGTCAAGAAGCTCGAGGTGCTGGGAGAGAAGGAGGTCGCGGCGAAGTACGGCATCCCGGGCCGCGGCTACGCCGACTTCGCCACGCTGCGAGGCGACCCCAGCGACGGTCTGCCGGGTGTTCCGGGAATCGGGGACAAAACAGCGGCCGCACTGGTGACCCGATTCGGCTCGGTGGCCGGGATCCTGGCCGCTCTGGAGTCCGGGACCACCGAGGGATTCCCCGCCGGAAGCCGCCTCAAGCTCACCGCGGCCCTGGACTATCTGGCGGCGGCACAGACCGTCGTCCACGTGGTGACCGACATCGGCCTCCCGCAGATCGATGATCGGCTGCCCCGCTCGCCTCGCGACCCGGAACGGCTCATACAGCTGGCCGACCAGTGGAACCTCGGCAGCCCGGTGAACCGCCTGCTGGCCGCCCTGGCCCGCTGACGGGCGGTTCTGTGTCAGCTGACATAGATAGCCGGCGTGACGTGCCTCAGCATTTCGATCTATGGCGGGTTTCCATCAGGAGGAGAGGCGAGTGGCACCCGCGCCGCAGGAGCCTGCCGTGTCCGCCCTCACCGGCTACCAGACCGGCTTCCGATGGGATGAGCCCATCCCCGCCCTGGCTGCGGTCCTCATCGCCCTCCAACGGGCCAACCACGCCACTGCCTTCGCGTCCTGGACGGTGACGACCATCGGCCTGGGGTTGATCTTCCAGGCCCGCACGGTGTGGACGGCCGGTTCCGTCCCGGCCGTGCTGCTGACCGGGCTGCTTCTCCCAGTGCTCGCCATGGCCGCACGCGTGACCGTGCTGCTGGTACATGCCGGGCGGGCGGGAGCGGGGGCGGCCGTCGGCGGCGCGTGGCGGGGTGCGGGCGACCCGTCCACGGGGGCCGCCGCCGATGATCCTCCCGCGGCCGGGCTTGTGACGTCCGTGCTCCCGCCCGCAGGCGAGGCCGGGGCCGAGCTCGGATCCGCGGAGGCGGCAGACCGGCTGCGGCTGCTCACCGCCGCCGTCCAGCGCCGCGAGGTTCTCGCTCACGCCGCTCTGAACTGGGCCTACGCCGCCGGGGTCGCCTTCCTGGCCTGGAGCTTCCTGACCACCCTGCTCTCCGCGGGGGCTTGATCGCCGGCACCTGTGACATTGGGCTCAGCGCCCCGCTCCCCTTTGTCCCGGGTGCCGGTCTCCCGCTCACTGATGTCAGGGGTTGTCAGGGCCGCCCAGGAATGTGTGAATTGGAGGTTCATCAACCCCGCACCCCCGTCTTCCTCACGGGGCCGCACGGAACGGACCCTCGGTGACCGAAAGGACCTTTCAGCGTCTATCCACCCGCCGCCGATTCTGGAACGATCTGACCGAAGCCGAGCGGGACACCCTGCGCACGCACGGCCGTCCCCGCGCCTATGCCGCGAGAATGCCGCTCTGCTACCAGGGAGACGGCTCCGATCACGTGGTCATCATCATGACCGGCTGGGTGAAGGTCACCTCTTCCACCAGCGACGGGCACGACGTCTTCCTGGCCGTCCGGGGCCCCAGTGATCTGGTCTGCGAAGGAGCGATGTTCCGGGACAAGAGCCGCTCGGCGACGGTCACCTCGCTCGGCCCGCTCAACACGCTGGTGGTTCCCGCGGGCCGGTTCACCGCTTTTCTGGACGGTCATCCACGGGTCTCCCGGATGGTCACCGGGACCGTCGTCAACCGGCTCGACGACGCGGACCGGCGGGCGCAGGCCCACGCCACGGGCGGCGGCGCCCTGCGGATCGCCGACCTGCTGATCTACCTGGCCGAGCTCTCCGAGCATTACGACCAGTACGACCCGCGCGACGCCGACGGTGGCATCCCGATCCATCCTCCGCTGTCCCAAGCGGAGCTGGGCAGCTGGGTGGACACCTCACGGGAGACCGCGGCCAGAGCCTTCAAGGACCTGCGCGATCTCGGCCTGGTGAAGACCGGGTGGCGAAAGATCATCGTCCTCGACCTGCCGGGCTTGCGCGCCTACGCCGACCGGCTCCGGGCAGAGCGCAGAGCCGAAGCCGGCGATGGCGATTCCCCGCCGGGCACCGGAAATGACCGGCGGTGACGGCGGATGAACGGTGACCCGGATCGCCACGGACCAGCCCCCACAGGCCCTAACGGCGCGTGCGGGAGCGGGAGCGGGACCAGCCGCTGCGCCAGTTGGTGCTGGTCCCGAAGCCGGCCAGGTGCAGGGCCACGAAGAACAGCCCGAGCACGGTCAGAGTGGCGTTGTTGAACAGGTCGGACGAGATATTCGCCAGGTCGGCCAGCAGGGCGATGGCGAAGACGATTGCCGCGATGAGAGCGAACATCGTTGTTACCTCCAGATGAGTTGCGCGCACCACGTCGTGGCGCGTACAGGGACTCTCCGGAGATCACCGGCTCAAACACCCGGCACGAATAGGACACGTCCTTTACATTGTACGTTGATACCCGAATCGGGTGCCGTCCCCGATCAGGGCTTGACCTCCCGCAACCGGCCCGTCTCCACCTCGTAGACGAACCCGCGGACCGACTCCTTGACCGGGATGAAGGGGTCGGCCTGGATCCGGGCGAGGGACTGCCGGACATCCTCCTCGACATCATCGAACGCCTCGGCGGACCAGTCTGGCTTGAGCCCGGTCTCCTCCTGGATCTGCGCCTTGAACCCATCGTCGGTGAAGGTGAGCATCCCGCAGTCGGTGTGGTGGATCAGGATGATCTCCCTGGTGCCGAGCAGCCGCTGGCTGATCGCCAGGCTGCGCCGCTGGTCCGCAGTGATGACTCCACCCGCGTTACGGATGACGTGCGCGTCCCCTTCGGTGAGCCCGAGGACGCCGTACGGGTTGAGCCGGGCGTCCATACAGGCCACCACGGCCACCCGCTTGCCGGGAGGCAGCGGCAGATCACCCTTGTCGAAGCTCGCCGCGTATCGCTCCGCATTGGCGAGCAGTTCGTCCGTCACGCTCATGCGCGTTCCTCTCAGCATCGTCGAGGCAGCCACCATCCAGCATTGTCCCCTTTTCCTACCAAGTCAACATGTTGCTACGGAACGTGATCGACATCTGGAGGCCGGCCGCCGTGGCCTCACCCGCACCGAGGGAAGGTTCAGGCCACGGAGGAGTAGGCGATGATGCCTCGGCGCATGGCGTCCATGGCCTTGCCGGCGGTGTCGCGGATCCGGCTGCCCCTGGGGGCCGCGTCGGCGACCTGGCCGAGCAGGTCCAGGAGCTGCTTGGTGGCTCGGACGAAGTCACCGGCGGTCATGTCGGTCTCGCTGAGAACGGAGTCGAGCGGGTGGCCCTTGGCCCAGCGGAACGCCGCCCATGCGAACCCCAGGTCGGGCTCACGCAGGAACGACACCCGGTTGTCCTTCTCCACCTCATCGAGCTCGCTCCAGATCCGGACCATGGCGGCCAGCGCCTCCTGGACCCGGCCGGACGGGGTCTTGGGCGGGGTGGCGTCGTCGGGCTGCCGGGACTCGAAGACCAGCGCCGACACGCAGGCCGCGAGCTCCGGGGCCGACAGTTCCTCCCAGATCCCGGCGCGCAGGGACTCGGCGGTCAGCAGGTCGAGCTCGTTGTAGATCCGGCCGAGCAGGCGGCCCTCGTCGGTGACGGTGTCGCCGTTGAGATAGCCGAGCTGCTCCAGCACGGCGCAGACCCGGTCGAAGGTACGCGCGATGACCTGGGAGCGGCTCTCCACCCGGCGGCGCAACCCGGCGGTCTCACGCTCCAGCCGGTAGTAGCGCTCGGCCCAGCGAGCGTGGTCCTCACGCTCGTCACAGCCATGGCAGGGGTGCTGCCGGACCTCCTTACGGAGGCGGGCGATCTCGGCGTCCTCGTCCTGGGCACCGCCACCCCCGCGGGCGCGCTTGGGCGCGTGACCGTCTTCTCCGTACTTGTCGCGCAGGTTCGAGGCCAGGTCGCGGCGGTGCTGCGGGGTCCGGGCGCTGAACCACTTGGGGATGCGGATCCGCTCGACCGGCTCCACCGGTGCGGGGAAGTCCAGCACCGTCAGCCGCTTGACCTGCCCGTTGACGCTGAGCACCAGCGGCGCCGGCCCGTCCGACCGCTTGGCCAGGCCCGGGTCGATGACCACGCCGACGCCGGTCCGGCGTCCCGCCGGCACCACGATCACGTCACCGGGGCGCAGTCGTTCCAGGGATTTGGCGGCCTCGGCGCGGCGGGAGAAGGAACGTTCCCGGGACAGCTCGGTCTCGCGATCGGACAGGGCCCGGCGCAGTGCGGCGTACTCCATGAAGTCGCCCAGATGGCAGGTGGCGGCCTCGGCGTAGCCGTCGAGGGCTCCTTCGTTCTTGTGCACCTGGTGGGCCAACCCGACGACCGCCCGGTCGGCTTGGAACTGCGCGAAGGACTCTTCCAGGAGCGTGCGGGCGCGTTCGTTGCCGACCGCGCCGACCAGGTTGACCGCCATGTTGTACGACGGGCTGAAGCTGGAGTTGAGCGGGTAGGTCCGGGTGGAGGCGAGGCCCGCGACGGAGCCCGGGTCGACGCCTGGGGACCACACCACCACGGCGTGACCCTCGACGTCGATGCCGCGCCGCCCGGCCCGCCCGATGAGCTGGGTGTACTCACCCGGGGTCAGGTCGGCGTGCGCCTCACCGTTCCATTTGTCGAGTTTCTCGATCACCACCGAGCGGGCGGGCATGTTGATACCGAGTGCCAGGGTCTCGGTGGCGAAGACCGCCTTGATCAGGCCGCGGACGAACAGGTCCTCCACGATCTCCTTGAAGCTCGGCAGCATGCCCGCGTGGTGCGCGGCCAGGCCACGCTCCAGCCCGGCCAGCCACTCGTCGTAGCCGAGGATCCGCAGGTCCTCTTCGGCGATGTCAGCGGTCCGCTCCTCGACGTAGTCGCGGATCTCCTCGGCCTCCTCCTTGGAGGTGAGCCGGATCCCGGCGTACAGGCACTGGTTGACGGCCGCGTCACAGGCCGCCCGGCTGAAGATGAAGGTGATGGCGGGCAGCAGCCCGGCCCGGTCGAGCCGCTCGATCACATCGGACCGGGCCGGCGGCCGGAAGCGGGTGGGCCGGCTCTGCCGCCGGTGACCGGTACGCCTGCCCTGGTTGACCTTGACCCGGCGGATCTCCTCCAGGGCGATCCGCCGCAGCTCGGGGTTGACCTTGGCGTGGTCGTCGTCGATGAACAGGTCGTACATCCGGGTGCCGACCAGCATGTGCTGCCAGAGCGGCACGGGCCGGTGCTCGTCGACGATCACTGTGGTGTCTCCGCGCACCTCCTGCAGCCACTCGCCGAACTCCTCGGCATTGCTGACGGTGGCCGACAGCGCGACGATCCGCACACTGTCCGGCACATGGATGATGACCTCTTCCCAGACCGCGCCGCGGAACCGGTCGGCCAGGTAGTGGACCTCGTCCATGACCACGTAGGCCAGCCCGGTGAGGGTCTGTGAGCCCGCGTAGAGCATGTTGCGCAGGACCTCGGTCGTCATGACGACGATCGGGGCCTCACCGTTGACGCTGTTGTCGCCGGTGAGCAGGCCGACGTTGTCCGCACCGTAGCGGCGGACCAGGTCGGTGTACTTCTGGTTGGACAGCGCCTTGATCGGCGTCGTGTAGAAACACTTTTGCCCCTGGGCGAGCGCCAGGTGGACGGCGAACTCCCCCACCACCGTCTTGCCGGAGCCGGTGGGGGCCGCGACGAGAACTCCGTCGCCGCCTTCGAGGGCCCGGCAGGCATCGATCTGGAACGGGTCCAGCTCGAAGTCGTACAGGCCCTGGAAGTCCAGCAGCGCGGGCCCGATGCCGTCCGACCGCTTGCGATGGGCGGCGTACCGCTCGGCCGGTGTAATCCCAGGGGAGCTCATGAGCCGAGCCTACGGTTTAGTGCCGACCGATTCCCACTCGGATACTGGGTCAGCGGGTTTCGACCCCGCTGGATTTGACCGCCGGGTCGTCGAGATCGGTGTCACCCAGCTCCAGCGGGGAGACCTCGTCGTCGTCGAGTCCCGCGTACGGGTCCGGGCGCGCGGCCAGTCTCTTGTCGTGGATCCAGGCGATGATCTCCGCCACCTCGAACAGGATGACCGTGGGGATCGCGAGGGCCAGCATGGTGAAGGGGTCCTGGCTGGGGGTCGCGACAGCGGCGAACACGAAGATGCCGAAGATCAGCGACCGCCGGAACTTCTTGATCCGCTCATGCGTCAGCACGCCGGCCATGTTGAGGATGATGACGAACAGCGGCAGCTCGAATGTCAGCCCGAAGATCATCAGCATGGCGGTGGCGTAACCCAGGTAATCCTGGACTCCGACCAGCACCGTGGTGTCGCCGGGCGCCAGCCCGACGAAGATCTGCAGACCCTTGTCGAGCGTGAAGTACGCCAGGGCCCCGCCGGCGCAGAAGAGCGGCACCGCCGCGCCCAGGAAGACGTACGTCCAGCGCCGTTCTCTCTTGTAGAGGCCGGGGGCCACGAAGGCCCAGAGCTGGTAGAGCCAGACCGGCGAGGACACCAGCGCCCCGATGATGAACGCGATCTTGATGTGGACGAAGAAACCATCGAAGATCCCGTGCACCACAAGGTTGCACTGCCCGCCCAGGCAGTGCTTGGGATTCAGCCTGCTGTACGGCCTCTGCAGGACATCCCAGACGGGGTTGAAGAAGACCCAGCCGAGGCCCATACCGAGGAGCAGTCCGAGCCCGGCTCGGACGACCCGTCTGCGGAGCTCACGGATGTGCTCCATCAGCGGCATCCGACCGTCGGGATCGGTGGCCTGCCGCTGGTTCGTCATCTTCATCGTCGGTTCGTCCGGGGGGTCGTCGGGACTCAGGAGGTCCTGTTGGCCTGGTCGGTCTTCGACAGTGGCACCCCGTTGAGAGGCGTGCCCTCACCGGTCGGCAACCCCTGCGGGCTCTTCGCCTGCGCCTCGAGCGCGGCGGCCTGCTCGCGCAGCTTCGCGGCCTCCTCGCGGAGTTTGGCCTCCTGGGTGGCGGGCTTCGCCTGGTCGTCGTCCATCAGGCCCTTGGTCTCGGACTTGAAGATCCGCAAGGAACGGCCCAGGGAGCGTGCGGAGTCCGGGAGCTTCTTGGAGCCGAACAGCACCAGAACCACGATGGCAATGATCAGGATTTCCCAAACGCCAAGATCAGGCATGACGGTCCTCTTCAGCAGGGGAGCAATACAGCTCGATGGTACGCCTACGAGCATATGCCCTAGTCATGGATACGTTGTAGGGCCCGGAGTTCATCCGCCAGCGCCGCCTGTTTCGGCTCGAGCCGCCGCCTGGTCCGTTCCAGTTCATGTCCGAGGCGCTGAACACCGACGAACACCCGGAACGAGCCGTACGCGAGCACCAGCATCCCCACGAAGGCGATGCCCACCGATGCCAGAACCCAGTCCACGTCCACCACCGTAGCGGACCTCCGAGCGGTTCACCTCACCGGCGGACTCACACCGACTCATAGAGGGCCAGGGCCCGCTCGGCGTCGGCGCGGATCTCCGCGGCCAGACCGGGCGGATCCGTCACCCGCCCCTGGTCGCCCAGCCGCAGTGCCAGCCCACGTAGCCAGCGGGTGTCCCGGGTCCGCAGAACCACCCTCAGCCGCCCCTCGCCCAGCTCCTCGACGCTCTCGCACGGGTAGTGGTCGGAGACCCAACGGCCCGCGGGAGCCAGCTCCACGGTGACCCGGACGTCCTCCGGCGACGGCCGGAACAAGCCCCCCTCGATGTCGACGGGCTCGGCGTCGTCGGGCACCTGGGCGGCCACGTCGAGGATCGCCAGGTCCACGATGCGGTCGAGCCGGAAGACCCGTACGGCCTCCGCGCGCCGGCACCAGCCCTCCAGATAGGCCTGCCCGTCGACGAACAGCAGCCGCATCGGGTCGACGTCGCGCTCGGTGTTCTCGTCCCTGCCCGGCACGTAGTAGGTCAGGTGCATCCGCCGTTCGCGGGTGAGCGCCTCCCGGACCCTGGCCAGCGCGTCACCACGGGCATCCACCTGAACCGACACCTGGCTGCTCACCGCCGAGGCGATGGTCCCCGCCGCGTTCTCCAGCTTGGCGATCACCCGGCTGAGCGCGTCCCGGTCCTCCAGATCGGGGATCTCGGCCAGCATCCGCAACGCCACCAGCAGCGCACTGGCCTCGTCCACCCCCAGCCGCAGCGGCCGGGCGATCGACTCGGCCTCGGTGACCGTGATCTCCCCGCCCTCATAGGACAGATCGATCGGGCAGTACGGGTCGGGCGCGCGCAACTCCACGCACCACAGCAGGTTGAGGTCGTCGATGAGCTGCTTCTCGCTGACCCGGAACGCCGCGGCGGCCTCGGCCAGCCCCACCGACTCGCGGCTCACGACGTACGGGACAAGGGCGAGCAGCCGGGACAACCGGTCCGTCGAGGTAGAACTCATGCCAGGACCTGCTTCAGCTGCTGGATGACGGCCTCCCGGAGATCCGGCGGGTCGAGCACGACGACGTCGTCGGCGAACCGCACGAGATAAGGGGCGAACCAGTCCACGTCCCGGAAGGATAGCTCGGCGGCGTCCCAGGTCTCGTCGACCGGCTGGATGTTCCGTGCCCAGCGCCGCAGCCCCTGCGCCGCACCCCGGCGCAGCCGTACCCCGGCGGCCCGGGGCTCGGCCGGCGGCTCCCCCCAGTCGAACGCGATCGCCCGGACGTCGACGCCCTCGGGAACGATCACCGTGCCGGCCGGGCCGTCACCTGCGACCTCACCGATGATCCGGCTGAGCCGGAAGACCCGCACCGCGTCCCGGTCCCGGTCGTGGCCGACGACGTACCAGCGGCCCCGCCGGCTCACCACGCCCCACGGCTCCAGATGGCGGCGTGACGCTCCGGTCCGCCCGATCCCCTGGTAACCGAAGGCCACCGGCCGATGGTCGCGTACCGCCTTCCACAGCGCGGGAAAGGCCGGATCGTCGGCGTCCACCCTCGGCTCGATGCCCAGAGGCGCGCCCTGGCCGCGGGCGTCGGTGTCGACACCGGCCGCGCTCAGCTTGAGGAGCGCGCCAGAGGCCGCCTCGGCCAGGCTGGCCTGCTGCCAGACCCGGGCCGCCAGCGCCAGCACGGCGGCCTCGTCCGGCGTCAGATGGAGTTCGGGCAGCTCGTACGCCTGCCTGGGGATCCGGTAACCCGGCTCGTCGTCCTCGTCCGCGCCGACCTCCAGTGGGATGCCCAGCTCGCGCAACTCTTCCTTGTCACGCTCGAACATCCGCTTGAACGCCTCGTCGGAGTCCGGATACCCGGGCACCGCGCGGCGGATCTGCCCGGCCGTGAGATAGCGCCGGGTCGCGAGCAGGCAGACCACCAGATTCAGCAGCCGCTCCGTCTTGCGCCGCGACATGACGCCACCACCTCTCGTTCGAACGGGGTGACGCGAGCTCCGCCGGTCCACCCCTCCACGACGCTACCGTTACCACGTGATCCGATGGCGCAAAGGCACCGTAGAAAGCGTCCGCCGTGAGTGGCCAGGGGCGGTCGAACTGAATGTGATGATCGATGGTTCCCCGGCCAGAGCCCTCGCCTACCCGGCACTCGTCGGCCGGCCGGAGCCCGGCGACACCGTGCTGCTCAACACCACGGCACTGGCGATGGGCCTGGGCACCGGCGGCTACGCCATGGTCGTGGCGGTGCCGGACCGGCTGCCGCCCGACCCGTCCGGGCCCGGCCACCTGGTGAAGGCCCGCTACACGCCGCTGCAGGCCACCGTGCTCGGTGCCGACGAGCAGGACTCCCCGCACCACGCGCTGCTGGCCGACGCCGACTCTCTGGGGCGCCTGCCGGTCATCGTCGCCGACCTGCACTCGGCGCTGCCGCCCATCCTGGCCGGGCTGCTCGCGGCCCGCCCGGGCACCCGGGTGGTGTACGTCATGCCCGACGGCGGTGCGCTTCCTGCCTGGTTCTCCATGTCCATCGCCCAGCTCACCGGTGCCGGCGCGCTGGCCGCGACGGTGACCGTCGGCCAGGCGTTCGGCGGCGACCTGGAGACGGTGACCGTGCACACCGGGCTGCTGGCGGCCCGGCTCGTCCTGGACGCCGAGGTCGTGATCCTCGCCCAGGGGCCGGGCAACCTCGGCACCGGCACCAAATGGGGGTTCTCCGGGGTGTCCGCGGGTGAGGCGATCAACGCGGCGGCGGTGCTGTCCGGCCGGCCGGTCGGGTCGCTGCGGGTCAGCGAGGGTGACCTGCGCGAACGCCACCTCGGCGTCTCCCACCACAGCCTGACCGCGTACGGCAGGGTCGCGCTGGCCCGCGCCGACGTCGTGGTGCCCGAACTGCCCGGCCCGTTCGGCGCCCGCGTCCGGGAACAGGCGGCCGCCCTCGGCGACCGCCACCAGCTCGTACGGGTGCCCGTGGACGGCCTGGAGGACACGCTGCGGGCCGCCGAGAAGGAGTGGGGGGTC
>JAOPYO010000493.1 GCA_025964575.1 Actinomycetes bacterium | reverse complement strand
TGCCGGGACGAGTCGAAGCGGTGCCTGGTCAGGGCCGGAGCGGTCCGAGTGGCTCCGGCAGCGAGAGTGAGGGGTTCAGGAATATTCATGTGGAGCCCCCGGGAGGTTGGTGTCTGACCTCTTTGATGCCAGTCGCCCACATGATGTTTGGAGGAATCTTCGGAGGACTCCCAAAAGTGACGCAGGGCTTACTACGTCACCGGTACGGCTCCACCGGGTAAGGGGCTCATCACCGTCCGCGCGAACGGGCATGCGCGGCGAAACCGGACAATGGGATGTGCAGCCACGATGGTCGGTTCCGGGCTTCGTACACCACTTCGTAGACGGCCTTGTCGAACTCGAACGCGCGCAGCAGGATCCCGTGCGCCTCAGGATCGGGCCCGCCCGCCTGTGCATACCCACGGCAGAATGCTTCCCGATTCCGGTCTGCCCACTCGCGGGCCCGCGACTCCAGCCGCTCGGCGACGTCCGGGGAGACCTGGGACGGCCCGCCCAGGAGGCTGTGCTGGCCGACGAGCAAGAACTGTGCCGCGTACTCGAACGAGCGCAGCATTCCGGCCACGTCCCGTAGCGGGTGGCCGGACGCCCGCCGTTCGGCCAGTGAGCGGGCGGGTTCGCCTTCGAAGTCCAGCAGCACCCAGCGGTGCTCGGTCCGCATCACCTGGCCGAGGTGATAGTCGCCGTGGATCCGCTGGATCGGCATCGGCCCGTCATGCTTGACCAGATCGTCGTAGGCGGCCCCGATCAGATCGGTGTACCGAGCCAGCTCGGGCACCGCCACGCAGGCCTCTGTGAGCCTCTCGTGCATCAGGCGGCCCATCGCCCGTACCTCGTCGGCGGGGAGTTCCGTGACGTCGAACGCCACCGCCAGATCCTGGTGCACCGCCGCGGTCGCCGCGCCGAGACGCTCGGCCTCGGCCGCGAAGTCGCCGCCCACCTCGTCCGCGTGGATCCCAGGCTGATCGGAGACGTGCCCATAGAGGTCGCGCACGCTGGTGGTGGCGAGCCGCCATCCGTCTGTGGCCGACGACAGGAACTGCGACAGCATGGCGAGGGTCGTCGGCTCATCGTCCAGCGACATGTCGATCCAGCCGTACAGTTCCGGGATCGCGGCGGAGCCGACCCGGGAAAGGCCGAGATTCAGCTCCAGATCCGGGTTGACGCCGGGTGTGAGCCGGCGGAACAGCTTGCAGATGTAGGCCTCATCCGGAGCTGAGCCGAAGATGATCGAGGTGTTGCTCTGCTCGGCGGGGCTGGCCAGGCTCACCAGTGTCGTCTCGAGCCGCGCGCCCGGGACCGTATGGAACGACAGATCCCCCACCTGGGCGCCGCCGGCCAGTTTGGCCAGCAGCACCCGGGTGAGCTCGGGATCATGTACCGCGTCGTAGACGCGCGGATCATGGGATTGCCCGGTCTCTGGGCAGATCTCCGCGTACTCGAGCCGCCCCGGCAACTCGCTCCGTACCCCCAACAGCACCTGATAGTGATCCAGGACGGCGCCCTGATGGACGCCCAGGATCACGTGGTGCAGCCCCGGATCCCCCGCCAACAGTTCGGTGTCTGTGAGGATCTCGACCTGGGAGACTTCCCGGCCCTTCCCGGCGAACCAACGTTGCCTGGGAAGCCAGTTTGCGAGGGACTGTTCGAGGCGGCCGGGCAGTCGCACTGAGTTCTACACCTCCAGTGGAAGCGATCCTTGGGGTTCTGCCGTCGGCTCGCCGGAGACGGGCGGAAGCTGGAACCAATAGAACCCATGCCCCGGAAGCGTCAGAAGATACGGAAGTTCTCCAATGGGTGGAAATTGGACCCCACCCATGCACTCCACCGGCTGGGAGCCCTCGAATCTCCGCAGGTCGAGCTCCACCGGTTGCGGGAAGCGCGACAGGTTGTTGACGCACAGGACGCGGTCGTCGCCGTACTCCCGCACGAACGCGAGCACGCTCGGGTTGGAGGCCGAGAGCTCGACATAGGAGCCCAGCCCGAAGACCGGATGCCGCTTGCGGATTTCGATCATCTTGCGGGTCCAGTGCAGCAGCGAGCCGGGGTTGTGCTGCTGTGCCTCGACGTTGACCGCCTGGTAACCGTAGATCGGATCCATGATGACCGGCAGGTAGAGCCGGGCCGGATCGCAGTTGGAGAAGCCCGCGTTGCGGTCAGGCGTCCATTGCATCGGGGTCCGGACCCCGTCGCGGTCACCCAGCCAGATGTTGTCGCCCATACCGATCTCGTCCCCGTAGTAGAGGACGGGGGAGCCGGGCAGCGACATGAGCAGTGCGGTGAACAGCTCCATCTGGTTGCGGTCGTTGTCGAGCAGCGGGGCGAGCCGGCGCCGGATGCCGACGTTGGCCTTCATCCGCGGGTCCCTGGCGTACTCGGTGTACATGTAGTCGCGCTCTTCGTCGGTCACCATCTCGAGCGTGAGCTCGTCGTGGTTGCGTAGGAAGATGCCCCACTGGCAGTTCTCCGGGATCTTGGGAGTCTGCGACATGATCTCCGAGATCGGGTAGCGCTGTTCCCGCCGTACCGCCATGAAGATGCGCGGCATCACCGGGAAGTGGAACGCCATGTGGCACTCGTCGCCGCCGACTGAGGGATCACCGAAGTACTCCACGACGTCGGCCGGCCACTGGTTGGCCTCGGCCAGCAAAACCCGGTCCGGGTAGAGCCGGTCCACCTCCGCGCGGACCCGCTTGAGGTAGTTGTGCGTCTCCGGCAGGTTCTCGCAGTTGGTGCCCTCACGGGCGTAGAGGTAGGGCACAGCGTCCAGCCGGAAGCCGTCG
>JAOPYO010000484.1 GCA_025964575.1 Actinomycetes bacterium | reverse complement strand
TGCCGGGGCCGGCGTTGAAGGTGGTGGCCTGGGCGTGTGCGAGTGGGGCGATGCCTCGGTGCGAGAGCAAGGTTCCCTTGGGGCGTCCGGTGGAGCCCGAGGTGTAAATGATGTAAGCCAAGTCGTCAGGCGTGGTGCGAGGCAGCGGCTCGTCATCGACCAGCGGACATGGCTGGTCCACATGGAAAACGGTCGTGGCCGGCAGCGGGGCCATGCCGCTGTCGGTGAGCAGCACGGCGGCCTGGCTGTCGGCCAGCATGAACGACAGCCGGTCCGCCGGGTAGGACGGGTCGAGGGGCACGTAGGTGCCGCCGGCTTTCATGATGGCGAGCAGGCTGAGCACCAGCATCGGGGAGCGGGGAAGACAGACCGCCACCCCGGCCTCGCGTCCCACCCCGAGGGTGCGCAGATATCGGGCCAGGTCGGTGGCACGGGCGTCCAGCGCGGCGTAGGTCAGCTGCTGATCGTCGGACGACACCGCCACCGCGTCCGGCGTCCGTACGGCCTGGGCCTCGAACAGCTCGTGCAGGCACCGCGGCGTGATCTCAGCGGCCGGCGGGCGGCTCCATACCTGCGTGATCAGCCGCTGCTCCTCGGCCGACGACCACGGCACGTCGCCAAGGCGGCGTTCAGGATCAGCAGCAAGCGAGGTCAGCACCACCTTCAGCCGATCGAGGAGACCGGCCACGGTGTTCACGTCATACCGATCCACCTGGGACAACAGGCGCAGGTGCAGCTGAGCATCCGCCGCAGCGATCAACGCCAGGCCGTAGTGCGTCTCCTCCCGCGCCTGGATCTCATCGACGGCGATGTCCTCGTGTCCTGCGGGGTCGAGCGGATAGTTCTCGAAGACGACGAGGCTGTCGAAAAGCGCGGCGTCGCGGGGAACCTCGCTCCAGCCCTGGATGTCGGTGAGCGGTGTGTGCTCGTACTCGCGCATCTCCACCAGCGAGGTCTGCAGCTCACGCAACCACTCCAGCACCGGCAGTTCCGGGTCCCAGCGGACACGCACAGGGAGGGTATTGATCAGCAGCCCCACCATGCTCTCCACACCGGGCAGCTTCGGAGAACGCCCGGCAACCGTCGTGCCGAACACCACATCCTGCTCACCGCAGTGCCGCCCGAGCAGCAGACCCCAGGCCCCTTCCACCAAGGTGGCGAGGGTGAGGCCGTGACGGCGGGCGAAGTCACGCAGCGCATCGGTGGCCGCGCGGGACAGCTCAAGCGAGGTGCGGGCCGCTGTCGATCTCACCCCTGCCGTGACGGGAAGGGTGGTCGGGGCGGCGAAGCCGCTGAGGTAGCCGCGCCAGAAGCTCTCTGCCCGCGCCGGGTCCTGCTTTCTCAGCCACGCGATGTAGTCCCTGTAGGGCTTCGGCGTCGGCAGCTCGACGGTCAGCCCGGAGATCTCGGCGCGGTAGGCCTTCATCACTTCGCCGAACACCAGCGAGCGGGACCAGCCGTCGAGGATGGCGTGGTGATTGCTCCACACGAGCTGGTGAACGTCGTCGGCCAGCCGGACGAGTGTCAGCCGGAACAGCGGCGCTTTCATCAGGTCGAACCCGCGCGCCCAATCGTCGCGGCTGAGCTCGTCCAACTGGGCCGCCTGCTCCGGCGGAGGGAGGTGGCTCAGGTCGTGTTCGGTCCAAGGCAGGGAAGCGTGGCGATGGACGACGACTCGTGACTGCGCCTGGTCCGTCCAGTGAATCGAGGCCCGCAGGAGCGTGTGCCGATCCATCACCAGTCCCCAGGCGCGGCGGAAGGCCGCAGGGTCCAGCGCACCCTTTATCCGGCAGGCGACCTGCTGGACATAGGCCGCACCCATCAGGCCGTGGAACACCATTCCCTGCTGGAGTGCAGAAAGGGAATGGATGTGCTCGACGCGCTGACTCACACGGTCGTCACGTGCTGTCATGTTTCACCCTCCGCTGTGAGCAGGCCGTCAAGTTGGTCGATCAGTTCCCCGAGATCTTCTTCATCGAGATCGGCCTCAACGACCCGGGTGGCCGACCTGGTGATGAGCGCTTCCAGGTGGCGAATGCACTCGTCGGCCAGTGTCGTCACGGTGTCCCGCCGGTGCAGGGCCGGGCTGAAACTCCAGGTCATCAGCAATTCGCTGGCAATGACCACAGCGGTGATGTCGAGGAGATAGGGCCGCAGTCCCGAAGGGTCGACAGCAGGCCCCAGCCTGTCCGGCAGCAGGTCGAACAGCGAGTTCGCGCTGTCCTCTCGGATGACCTGGCCAAGATAGTTGAAACGGATATCCGGGCTGGGAAGGGCGTGCAGTTCGGTAACCGAAGAGTCGCTTCGAAGGTAACGCAGGATGCCATATCCGAGCACATTGTCGGGAAGCTGCGGACCATTGGGGATAGCTACTGGATGAAGCGCAGTGAACCATCCGACCGTGCGGGAAAGGTCAACGTCGCTGGTCAGAGGAAGGCGGCCGTGGCTTTCCGTGTCGATGACGATCTGCGAACACCCGATCCATCGGGTGAGGGTCTGGCCGAGGGCGGTGAGGAGAAGCTCTTGCGTGTCGGCGCGCAGGAGACGCCTGGTGGCGTCGGCGTCAAGCCTGACGCTGACGGTCTCGGCGTCGCCGAAAGTGTTCGCGGCCGGATCAGCGGGCCTGTCTTTGGGAATGGCCTTCACAGCTTGCATAACGCGAGTCCAATGGGGGACCTGCGCGGCAATTTCGTCGTCGTTCGCGTGGTCGACGAGATGTTGAGCCCAGGCTTGATAAGAGGTGGTTTTGGGCGGGAGCTGGATGGACTGGTGGGTGGCGGCCTGGTGGTAGGCGGTGGTGAGGTCTTCGAGGAGGATCCGCCAGGAGACACCGTCCACGGCGAGGTGGTGGGCGGTGAGCAGAAGCTGGTGCTGGTGGGCGAGGTGGACGGCGCGGAGAAGCCGGCCGCTGCTGAGGTCGAAGTCGCTTTGGATGCCGGTGCTGAGGAGCGTGGTTGGAGGGTCCGAGGGCGGGGCGTTGTCGAGGGTGTCGTTGTGGATGCGTAGGCGGAGTGTGTCGTGGTGGGTGTGGAGTGCGTGGAGGGCTGCGTCGAGTGCCTGTGCGTCGAGGGGTTGGTGGGTTTGGAGGAGGAGGGCTTGGTTGTAGTGGTGCGGGTTGGGGAGTTTTTGGTCGAGGAACCAGCGCTGGATGGGGGTGGGGTGGACGGGTCCGGTGGTGGGGGTTTGCGGGGCGGTATTGGTCGTGGCGGTCAGGGTGGGGGTGAGGGTGGCGATGGTCTGGTGCTGGAAGAGTTGGGGCGGGGTGAGAGTGATGCCTGCTTGGGCGGCGCGGGCGACGGTTTGGATGGTGAGGATGGAGTCGCCGCCGAGGGCGAAGAAGTTGTCGTCGCGGCCGACGCGCGGGATGCCGAGCACCTGCGCCCAGATGGTGGCGAGGGTGTGTTCTGTGGGTGTTCGGGGCGGGGCGTAGCGGGTTTCGAGCTGGTAGGCGGGGAGCTGCTGAATGTCGATTTTGCCGTTGGGAGTGAGGGGGAGATGGTCGAGCCGTACGAAGTGAGCGGGGACCATGTGGTCGGGGAGATGCTGGATGACGTGGTCACGTAGTTCGGTGGTGGCGAGGTCGGTGACGACGTAGGCGATGAGCTGGTTGGTGTGGATGACAGTGGCGTCGGTGATGTCGGGGTGGGTGCGGAGGACGGTTTCGATTTCGCCGAGTTCGACGCGGAAGCCGCGGATCTGGATCTGATGGTCGGTGCGGCCGAGGAAGACCAGGGTGCCGTCGGTGAGTCGGCGGGCGCGGTCGCCGGTGCGGTAGAGCCTGGCGCCGGGTTCCTCGCTGAACGGATCGGGAGCGAAGCGCTCCGCCGTCAGACCCGGCTGACCGAGGTAACCCATGGCCACACTCGATCCGCCGATGTAGATCTCGCCTCCCACCCAGACCGCAGCAGGCCGCAACTCCTCGTCAACCACATGCACCTGGGCATGCGGCAGCGGCCGCCCCAGCGGTACGGCGTCGCTCTCCTCGGTCGGGTCGACGATGTGGGTCAGCACCCCGACGGTCGTCTCGGTCGGCCCGTAGTGGTTCATGATGCGAAGGTCCGGCGCCAGAGCGTGGATGTGACGGACCATGTCCGCTGCGGGTTCTTCGCCGCCCAGCACCAACCAGCCAGCGGGCAGGACCGACTCGGGCCGTGGCGCCTCGAGCATCGCTCGCAGATGTGAGGGCACGATCTTCAGGCAGTCGATCGGGTGCCGGCGCAGATAGTCGGTGAACTGGCCGGGGTCGTTGGCGCACTCCTGGGAGATCAGATGCAGCAGGCCGCCGGTCACCAGCGCGGGATAGACCACGGTGTGGCCGAGGTCGGCGGCGAAAGTGGAGACAGAGGCGTACACGGCTCGCGCCGGCAGATCGAGCCGGCGGACGATGCTGTCCGTGTAGTCGTACAGGTTCGCGTGGGAGACCCCGACCCCCTTGGGCTCACCCGTAGAGCCCGAGGTGAAGATCACGTAGGCGAGGTGCTCCGGCGTGACGTCCGTTCTGGGGTTTCCGGTCGGCTCCGTAGCCAACGCAGCCGATCGCAGGACGAACGCAGTCACCTTGGGCGGTAGACGGTCCAGGAGTCCCGAATCGGCGACCACGATCTCCGTGTCCGTCTGCGCGAGCATGGAGTTCAGGCGCTCGGTGGGCAGCCCCGGATCGAGCGGCACGTAGGCAGCGCCTGCCTTCAGGATGCCGAGCAGACCGACGAGGAGATCGACTGATCGTTCGCCCAGCAGCCCGACGGTCATCCCGGTCGTCACACCCGAGTGGCGGAGACGATGAGCGACCTGGTTGGCCTGTTCGTTCAGTTCTCCGTAGCTCAGCTGTGCGCGCCCTGCCACCACAGCAGCGCGATCGGGTTCCAGCGACGCCTGTTCCTCGAACAGTGCGTGGATGCAGCGTCGCTCGGACTCGCCGCGCGCATCCCGGGGCGCAGGGGCCATGGATTCGGCGAGCGGAAGTGCCGTCAGCTTGGCGTCCGGGCGGCGTACGGCTGAGGTGAGAAGGCAGACATACATGTCCGCCAGGCGACGAGCGTCATCGTCGGTCACGCGCGCGGTGTCGTAGTGGAGGGCGAGCCTGACCTCGCTGCCGCTTTCGACGCCGGACAGGAGTAGAGAGAACGGTTCCCCGTAGAAAGTGGCAGGCCAGCGTACGTTCGGCTCTGTTTCCGTCCATGCGAAAGCCAGGTTGGCGATGGGCTCGCCTTCGGCAGCCGCAGCATCGAAGAACTCCTGGTGCCGAAGCATCTCCTGCGTCTGCTCCGTCGTGCTTTCCAGCGCGGTGCTCAAGGTGGCGTCCGCAGGGACGTGGCTTCTGTAAGGAAGCCACTGAGCAAAAGCTCCGATCGCCTGTTGCATCTCCTCGTGCCGCCGGTTCTCGCCACCCAGCGCGATGCGGACGTCATCTCCCTGGAGTCGGCAGAGCAGGGTCTGCCATGCGGTGAGAAAGACGGCACTCGGGCTGGTCGCCAGATCAAGGTCGACGGTGATGCTCAGCGAAGCCGGTCTGAACGGCCGGCGCTGTGCTCTGCCCCGTTCGAAGGGCAGACTCTCGATTCTCGGAAGGAGACTGACCCGTTCTCGCCAGTAAGCCCGGCCCGCAGTCGTCTCGTCTGCGGTGAGGACGTCGTTCTGCCATTCCGCTACGTCCACGTACTGGAGCACATCTTCGTCCGGAACAGCGAAGACCTCCCCAGCGTATGCACTGCATACTTCGGCCATCAGCTGGTGCAGCGTGGCGATGTCCGCACTGGTCGCCGGCAGGGTCAGCAACAGGCGTGACCGGTCCTCCGCCAAGCGCACCAGATCGGCGCGGAGCAGGGGACCACAGTGCAGATCGAAGGGCGTTGCGGCCTGCCGATCTCGCAAGGCCGTCCACTCGGTTTCGGGGCGGCCTCGCAGGTCATGAAGGACGCAGGTCAGGAGCGGCTCGGCGCGGATCACCTGAAAGGGCACGTCCGCCCCGGGTATCAGCTGCAGCACGGTCCGCAGCACCTCATGCCGACGGCTGACTGCGGTCACTGCCTCCCACAACGCCGGAACCGACGGAACACCGGGGATCTCGGCGACGACCTGGGCGTAGTAGCGCCCGTCCGGATCGGCCTGCTGGATCAGCCAGTTGCGCTTCTGCTGCGGCGAAAGCCGGTAACCCTCCATCGGCGCTCACTTGTCCTGTTCGCTGGATGGCTCGGCCATGCCCACCACCAGTCTGCGCGGCCCTGAGAAGGGACGGCGGCCGTGTGCGACGAGCATGTTCTCCAAGATCACGATGTCACCGTCCTGCCAGGGGAAGCTGATGCTCTGCTCCCGATACAGCCGGCGAATGGTCTCCAGGTCGGCTGCGTCGATGCGCGATCCGTCGCCGTAGTAGCAGTTACGCGGCAATCCGTCCTCGCCAAGGCTGGCCAGGAGCGTTTCGGACACTTCCTCCGGCAGGCTGGAGACATGGAAGAGATGCGCCTGGTTGAACCAGACCGTTTCTCCGGTGCTCGGATGAGTGGCCACGGACTGGCAGATCTGGGTCGTGCGCAGCCCACCTCCCGGCTTCCACTCGCAATCGATGCCTGACTGCCGGCAGAATTCCTCGACGGCCATCCGATCGTCTGTCTGGAACACCTTCTGCCAGGGCAGATCCAGTCCATCGCCGTAGTTGCGGACGTACATGACCTTCTTCTGCATGAACCGGTCGCGGATCTCCGGCGGAATGAGTGCGAAGACGCGACGGCTGTCGGCCAGCGGAGTCTCCCCGCCCTGAGGTGCGCTCGTCACCGAGTAGAACCCGAGCTTCATGGGCCACTTCAGGCTGTAGGCCATCTCGTTGTGGAGCGGAATCTCCTGGTTGGCCGGGTACTCGGTCGAGGTGTAGATCCGGCCGGCCACATGGCTGCGCGGGGTGGAGGCGTACGAATACTGCAACAGGTCTCCGCCGATGGCCTGCAGGATCTGCTCGAACTCGTCGATGTCCTTGAGGGCGAAGCCGCGAAAGAGCAGCGCCGCGTGTTCCAGGAGCTTCGTCCTGACCGCTTCACGGTTGTTGACGACCCACGACAGCAGGTTCACTCCGTCAATGGCCGGAGTCATCAGCAAGGGTGTCGGGCCGCCGAGCAGGGGCCGCTCGGAGACCAGATCCTGCGGCAGGAGGCTGACGGGCGCGCGCTGCTTTCGCCGGAACTTGGCCGGTTCGCCGTCGCTCATGGGAGTCCCCGTTCGTTTTGATCTCGGTTCACAGCCGCTCCGTTCTGGTCGCGGCGTCGCCGATGACGCCCGAGCGCGTTCAGGCTGTATCCCTCCGCCGCCTCCGTGTCCTGCAGCCGACGTTGCGTGTCGGCCTCGGCGAGCAGCTGCACGAGAGCGTCCTGCGGTGCGTCGGGGCGGCCGATCACGGTCTCCAGCACGCGCGTCACGTGCTCGGCCAGTCGTGTGATTCCCGCGCTGGTGAACAGGTCGCTCTTGTACTCGCAGATCAGGGTCAGCGAGGTCGGCGTGCGGTTGAACTGAAGGCGCAGGTCGTAGCGGGCCATACGGGGCGGGGTGCCCACCGAGACCACGTCCAGGTCCGCGAAGGCTCCGTGGAGATCGTGATCCTCTTGCACCACGAACCACGTCTGGAAAAGGGGCAGATGGCTGGCGCTGCGCTCTGGCTGCACCTCCTGCACCACCCGTTCGAAGGGCACCTCCGCGTGCGCGTAGGCCTCAGTGCACAGCGTTCGCGTCTGGGTGAGAAGGTCGGTGAACGTCTGAGCGGTGTGCACGTCGAGCCGCAGCACCACCGTGTTCACGAGGCAGCCGATCAGCTCTTCCAGCTCAGGGCGAGACCGGTTGGCGACTGCAGTGCCCATGACCACTTCGCGCAGCTCACGGGTCTGCGCGAGGGCGGTCGCGGTGGCCGCGAACAGCGCCATGAAGGGCGTGACGTTCGCCCGCTCGTAGAGCCCTGCCAGGCCGACCGACAACGCAGCAGGCAACTCCACCTCATGGATTGCGCTGGTGTGCGTCTGGACGGCGGGCCGCGGCCGGTCGGTGGGGAGCAACAGTCCGTCGACGCCGGAGAGCCGGTAACTCCAGTAGGCGAGGTCCTCGGCCGTCTGCTCGCCCTGGAGCCGCGCCTGCTGCCACACCACGTAGTCGCCGTATTGAATCGGCGGCGGCTCCGACGCCGTCAGCGTGCCGCGCGTGGCGCGGTCGTAGCCGGAACTGAGCTCGGCCATAAGCACACTGAGCGAATGTCCATCGCCGATCAGGTGGTGCACGCAGATGGCGAGCAGATGCTCAGTCGGACTGAGCCGCAGGAGGACGACTCGCCACAGTGGGTCCTTCGTCAGGGCGAAAGGCGTCTCTGCGGTGAGCCGTGCCAGATGGCTCGCCACGGTTGTACTGACGGTTGCCTGAAGCGAGCTCAAGTCGATGACCGAGAAGGGAGCGACCTGGTGGGGCAGAGCCGCCTGAAGCGGCTCGGTCTCGGTGGGGATGAGCCGGGTACGCAGGCTCTCATGCCGGTCCATCGCCATCTGACAGCTCCGGAGAAGCGCTTCGGCATCGAGAAATCCGGAAAGCCTCAGGGTGCCTGCGATGTGGTAGAGCGGCGTGCCGGGCTGCCATTGCTCCAGGAACCACAGGCGCCGTTGCGCAGGTGACAACGGCAGCGGCGCAGACCTCGCGGTCCTCGCAATCTCCGGCCTCGGCGTGCTGCGCTCGGGCTTGAGGCGCGAGATCTCCTTGGCCAGCGCCTGGAGGTCGGCGGTCTCGAAGATGACGCGGAGCGGGACCTCGACGCCGAAACCGCTGCCCAGGCGGCTTTGCAGACGTGCCGCGTTTAGAGAGTGGCCGCCGAGGGCGAAGAAGTTGTCGTGCCGGCCGATGCGGGTGCGGCCGAGGATCTGGGCCCACAGGGTGGCAAGGGTCTGTTCGGTCGGCGTCTGGGGTGGGGCGTAGGGGGACTCGGCTTGATCGGCGGGGGTGGGGAGGTTGTGCCGGTCGATCTTGCCGTTGGGGGTGAGAGGGAAGCTGTCGAGCCGGACGAACTGGGCGGGGACCATGTACGCGGGGAGCTGGTGGGCGCAGTAGTCGCGTAGCTCGGCGGTGGTGAGGTCGGTGACGAAGTAGGCGATCAGGCGTTGGTCATGGTGGGGGGGTTGGTAGACGGTGACGTGGGCGTTGGTGTTGTGGGGGGGGGTGTGGAGGGTGGTTTGGATGTCGGTGGGTT
>JAOPYO010000481.1 GCA_025964575.1 Actinomycetes bacterium | reverse complement strand
GGCGATGCTGAGCGAGTACGGCGGACGCAGGCTGGGTACGTGCACCGCATACTCCTGCCGCGCCGTCTACATCGACCTGTCCAAGAACACGTCCAAGGTCTACTGCTCCCAGACCTGCGCACATCGCGAGAGCGTCGCGGCATTCCGCGCACGCAAACGCGCTGACCGCCAGCCAGCCCGGCCCGACAACCGGTAGGGCGCCACCTCCCGGCGACTTCCCCACGTGAAAGTGCTGGTGGACGGACAGGTCAGTGCTGCCTGACGGACATGGGTTGTGCGGTTGGGCGGACGGGCGGTGTCGGTCTGGTGGACAGATCGGGTGCTGGTAGGCGGACAGCGGGTGCTAGCTGATGGACATGGGGTGTGGCTCTGACGCGGCGATCGTGACCCCGTGACCGTGCGTGACTTTGCGACTGTGTCTGGGTGATCGCGATTGGGTAACAGGCCGCTCATGGTGCGGCCGCTCCGTAGTGATCTGGTTCGCCAAGAACATGCTCGTACGAGCGGCCGCGAAGGGTCATTGTGCTATACCACCCCGAGTGTCGGGTTATGAATCGGCTGCTGCGGCGAAGGCTTCAAGTTCGCCGTGGATGTCGGGTCCGGCGGGGACGTAGACGATCTCTGTGAGTCCGGCGGCTCCGGCCTCGTCGAACCGGGCGGCGATGGAGGGGGCGTCTCCCGTCCAGCCGGCGTGCAGGACCGCCGGTCCGGCGGCGGCTACGACATCGCGATCGCGGTCGGTCAGCTGGGTGAGGTGGCCTTGGTGGACGATGAGGTGCCGCTCGTCTTCGGGGCGTTCGGCCTCGATCGCCGCACGCCACCGTTCACCGGCGGGCAGGGCATCGACCGCGGTGGGCGTGTGCTGCCATGTGGCGTGGACGATGCTGGCGTAGCCGGGACCGGCTGCCTCGATGACGCGGAGGCTGGTGTGGTCCTCGCCCGGCCGTACGACGGTGCCGAAGCGCAGTAGCGCGCTATCGGCCCCTCCTCGGTCGTTACCGGTGGGCATGCCTGTCATGACGACGCCCGGCACGGCGAGCGCGCGTGCCACGGCGTGTCCTTTCGGGCCCGAGGCGGCCACCCACAGCGGCACGTCGATGGGACGCTCGGGTCCGAAACCGGGCTGCTGCATCATCTGGCACGGCTGGCCGTCGATCTCGACGACTCCGCCGTCGAGGAGCGCTCGCAACTGCCGGAGGTGGAGTGCGAGTTCGTCCCAAGTGACGGCCTTGCGGCCCAGGGTGTTCAGACCGGTAGAGCCGGTCCCGAAGGCGACGATGAGCCGGCCGGGCGCCAGATCATGGACCGAGCCGATGGCCGATGCGGTCACCATCGGGTGGCGCAGGCCCGGGATCGCGACTCCGGCGGCGAGCCCGATTCGCTCGGTCTGACAGGCGATGCGTGCCAGTGCCACCCACAGGTCGCCGTAGAGGGCCGGTGAGTCGAACAACCAGACGCGCTGGTAGCCGAGCCGCTCGGCGCTCTTGGCCTTGTCGACGACGTCGGCCGTCGGCGCAAGCGCGCACGAGTAGGCAGGACGGGTCGTCATGAACTGGTCGCGGGGGACGCCGCCTCCCAGAGGGCCAGCGTGGCGCCGGTCGGGTCCTGGATGACGATCACTGAGCCGACCGGGAAGTCCACTCGTGGCCGCACGACGGTCGCACCGAGTTCGACCGCGCGCCTGGCGGCGTCGTCCAGGCGGGTCACCGGCGCGTAGGGGATCCACTGTGGCGGGCGCCCGTCATCGGCGGCGAGCGGAGTGAAACCTCCCCACGGGCCATCGCGGTCGATGAACATCGGAACGGCCGCGGGCCCGGCGGGGACGTCGGCGACCGCCCATCCGAACAGCTCGGTGTAGAAGCGCCGGGAGACCTCCAGGTCAGTGGTCCGCAGGTCCATGAAGACAAATGGTGGGGTCACGGTGTCTGTCCCTCGTCGAAGTGGACGCCACAAAATTAGGACGCTTGTCCCGAAAACTTAGGACACGCGTCCTGCTCTTGTAAAGGGGCAGGTATGCTGCCTGCCGTGGCGTCATCGTCGAAGGGCCGGCCGGAGGACTCCTCACCGAAGCGGCGCGCCAAGCAGCACCAGATCATCGAAGCGGCCAAGGAAGTCCTGACCCGTGACGGACTGGCCGCATGCACGGCGCGCACGGTGGCAGACGCCAGCCCGCTGACCAAGAGCGCGATCCACTACTACTTCGATGACATGGACGAGATCATCGACGGCGCGATGACCGCCCACCTGAGCGCGTTCCTCGATCACGTCCGTGAAGCGGCGGCCAGGCATGAGTCCCCGGCGGATCGCTTCTGGGCCGCGGTTCGGGCCTACCTGGAGATGTTCGCCGAACGGCCGAGCACAGCGCTGCTGTGGTTCAGCTACTGGGTGGAGGCAGGCCAGAAGTCCCGCATCGAGCCGATCGATCGGATGCACCAGGATGTGACCGCCGTCCTGCGAGACCTGCTCGCCGACATCCCCGTCGATGCCCCCACCGAGCGGGCCCACGCACTCTTCTCCTACCTACTGGGCACCGTCATACAGCAAGCCGTACGCCCCCTGCCGTTCCCCGCACTGACACCAGAGATCGCCACCCTGTGCCACCTCAACGCCCCGCACCCCGAAAGCAACGATCAGCAAGCTGGGCCGGACTAGTGCTGCACCGTGTTAGTTCGTTGGGGTGTGATCCCCAGTGCCCTCAACCGCATTCTCATCCTCAACGTAGAACCCCACCCCGGGCGCGGCACCGTCCTGCTGCTCCGCGAAGCCATCGGATTCTGACACGCGGCTGGGTGTTCTCTCTGGCCGGTCGCTAGGTCACACCGGAAGGGCGCTACCCCAGCTGGTCGCGGCGGCGCGTCAGGTGGGCGGTCTCGGCGGTGTTGCCTGCTAGCTCGATGGCTTTGTCGTAGGCCGCGCGCGACTTCTGACTGCAGCCCAGCCGACGCAGCAGGTCGGCGCGGGTCGCGTGGTAGGCGTGATAGCCGGCCAACTCGTCCTCGAGACGGTCGACGGCCGCCAGCGCCACCTCCGGGCCGTCGAGCTCGGCGACCGCGATGGCTCGGTTGAGGGCGACGATCGGCGAGGGGTCGAGGTGGACGAGCTGGTCGTAGAGGGCGACGACTTGCGACCAGTCGGTGTCGCGTACGTCGCGGGCGGAGGTGTGCACGGCGTTGATCGCTGCGAGGATCTGGTAGCGACCCGGAGCCACCCTGGCGGCCAGGCGCTCGCGTACCAGCCGGTGGCCCTCGGCGATCAGCGCCGCGTCCCAGGCCCCACGGTCCTGCTCGTCGAGGGCGACCAGTTCGCCGCTCGGCGAAACCCGGGCGGTACGGCGGGCCTCGGTGAGAAGCATCAGCGCCAGCAACCCGGCCACCTCACCGTCCTGCGGCATGAGGGCACGAATCAGCCGCGTGAGCCGGATCGCCTCGGCGGTCAGGTCGTGACGTACGGGATCGGTGTCGGGGCCGGTCGCCAGGTAGCCTTCGTTGAAGACGAGGAAGAGGACAGCGAGTACGCCGGATACGCGTCCCGGGAGATCCTCCGCGGACGGCACCCGATAGGGGATGCGAGCCGCCTTGATCTTGGCTTTCGCGCGGGTGATCCGCTGCCCCATGGCGGTCTCCTGCACCAGGAAGGCACGGGCGATCTCGGCCATGGTCAGACCGCCGACGATGCGCAGCGTCAGCGCCACGCGGGCCTCCATCGCGAGCGCCGGGTGACAGCAGGTGAAGATCAGCCGGAGCCGCTCGTCGTCGATCGGGCCGAGAGGCTCGGGCGGGTCGTCGTACGACATCTGAGCCTCCTTGTGCTTGTCGTCGCGCTTGTTCTCGCGCCGGATCCGGTCGATGGCCTTGCGAACGGCGGTGGTGGTCAGCCAGGCGCCGGGGTTGGGGGGTACGCCGTCGGCCGACCATCGCTCGACGGCGGCCGTGAACGCCTCGGCCGCCGCCTCCTCGGCGATGTCGAGGTCACCGAAGCGCCTGGTCAGGGCGGCGACCACCCGGGCCCACTCCTCGTGGTGGGCCCGGGTGACCGCCTCCTCGACGTCGCTCACTGGAACGGCCGCACCTCGATCTTCCGGTCGCAGACCTTCGACGCCTCGGTGGCGAGCTTGAGCGCCACGTCCAGATCGGGGGCCTCCCACACCCAGACGCCGGCGAGGTACTCCTTCGACTCCACGAACGGCCCGTCGCTGAACACCGTCTGCTCGCCCCGGTTGTCGACGACCGTGGCCGCGTCGGTGTCGGCGAGTCCGCCCGCGAAGACCCAGTAGCCCTCGGCGATCAGTCGTTCGTTGAACGCGCTGATGGCAGGCCGCCTGTCCGTGCTGCCGGGATTGCTCTTGTCATCGATCACGGAAACCAGGTACTGCATCTAAAGATCATCTCCTGTGGTGTCAAGACAGCGTGGTTCGGTGGTCAGGGACTTCAGGCCGTTGCATACCGCGGGCGCCCGGCCGGCCGGTAGACCTGGATCGTCACGCCCTTCGAGTCGACGAGGCAACGTACTTGGGGGCCTCGTTTCAAGGCCACGCCGATGGGATGGGCGCGCATCTGGTCGATTGACCTGGGTCATGGTCGTCAGCTTCATGATCGCGGTTCCTTTGCCTTGGTGCCGCCCCTTGTGGGCGGCCTCACCCCTGCTACGAACACCACCGCCCCGATCCGACACCCCCCTCCCGGACTACTTTGAAGAATTTTCCGGGACGCCGGTCGTCATCGATCCGACAGCACGACAGTGTCGCGGCGACTGCGCTCCGCCTCCTCAATGCCCAGTGCGGACAAGCTCGTGGACCAGGTCGATCGCGAAGATCCTGACCAGTGGTGGCGGGCGTCGAACGGCTCGGGCGCGTGGGCAACCTCGTCGGTGGCGTAGCCGCCGAAGCGCTGGATGCGGGCGTCAGGCCGAGCACGGCATCGGCTTCGATGGAGATGCCGTTGTTGATGAGTTCGGTGGCGTGGGTGTGGCGGAGTTGGTGGATGTCGATCTCGACACCGGCCTGCGTGATGGATTCCGCGGTGACCTCGAAGATCAGTTTGCCGGAACCGTTGTAGCCGTTTCCCGTCACGACGACGCTCACGCTCACCTCGCTTCCCGACCGCTTGACGTCCGTGATTTCGATCTGGTTTGCGTGCCGATGTTCTCGTTGTTGTTCCAGCGGGCTATCTCGGTTCTTCCGCTGAAGGCGCGTTCCCAGTCGATGACGACCCCGTCATCGGAGAAAGCGCTCAGGAAGGTGTCGCTGTCGTCGCGTTCGTCGCGTCGATCATCGTCTGAATGGGTGTTTCGAGGTCGAAACATTGCGAGCCTTTCATGTGGTGGCCGCTGTGCCGTGCGATACGGTCGGCGACTCTCGTTGCCCTGCTCGCCGCGGTTCGTCGCGTCGATCATCGTCTGCGTGGGTGTGTCAAGGTCGAGCATTCGGAGCCTTTTCTGTGGTGGCCAGCGCCGGGTCAGGCGTTCTACTTCTCGCTGTCCATGCCCTGAAGTAGGAAGTCGGCGTACCGGCCGCCGGCCGCCGCACCGGCGGGTACGGCCTCCTCGATGCGCGCCAGCGCATCGGGGCTCAGCGTCAGCGATGCCGCGCCAAGTGACTCGCTGAGCCGCTCGCGGCGCCGTGCACCCACCAGCGGCACGATGTCCTCACCGCGGGACGCGACCCATGCGATGGCCGCCTGGGCCACCGTGGCGTCCAGGTCCGCGGCTACCTCGCGCAGCGCCTCGACCAGTTTGAGGTTGGCTTCGAGATTGTCGCCCTGGAAGCGGGGGCTGAAGTTCCGGAAGTCGTACTCGGTCAGCTGTCGGTCCGGGTTCCAGTGTCCGGACAGCAGCCCCCGCGACAACACCCCGTACGCGGTGATGCCGATGCCCAACTCCCGGGCGGTCGGCAGGATCTGCGCCTCGATGCCGCGTGAGAGCAGGGAGTATTCGATCTGCAGGTCGCTGATCGGGTGGACGGCGGCGGCGCGGCGGAGCGAGTCGGCGCCGACCTCTGACAGGCCGATGTGCCGGACCAGGCCGGCTTCGATCATTTCCTTGATCGCGCCGACGGTCTCCTCGATCGGCACCGCCGGGTTGATCCGGGCCGGGCGGTAGATGTCGACGTAGTCGGTGCCGAGCCGCCGCAGCGTTTAGGCGAGCCGGTCCTTGACCGCGGCGGCGCTCACGTCCGCCTCCACCGGGGCGAAGGCGCCGAACGGATCGCGCACCGCGCCGAACTTGACGCTGACCACCACGTCTTCGCGCCGGTGCTGCTTGAGCGCCTCCCGGATGAGGAGCTCGTTGTGGCCTGAACCGTAAAAGTCGGCCGTGTCGATGAGATTTATCCCGCCGTCGATCGCGGCGTTGATCGTGGAGATGCTCTCCGCGTCGTCGGCCGGGCCGTACAGGTCAGACATGCCCATCGCGCCGAGTCCGATCGCGGAGACGGTCGGGCCGGTGGTGCTCCTCGTCTTCAGCGCACCTCCCGGAAGCCAGGCGGTCGAGCAGTTGGAGTTTCTCGCCGTCATCGGAGCCCAATGACGAACAGCCTCGGAATCTGACTTCGGCCAGACCACTACACCGGGCGGG
>JAOPYO010000053.1 GCA_025964575.1 Actinomycetes bacterium | reverse complement strand
GATCACGAGATAGCTGCCAGGTGCCAGGGCATCGCGCAGCCGGGCGGTGATCACTTCGGGGTGTTGCTCGTCGGGGATGAAGTGCAGAATGGCCACGAGCAGGAGTCCCACGGGGCGGTCGAAGTCGATCATGCGCTGGGTGGTGGGGTGCTGCAGGATCTGGTCCGGCTCGGTCAGATCCGCCTGGATCACCGCCGCGTTCTGGTTGCCGGTGAGGATGGCTTTGCTGTGCGCGACGGCGACCGGATCATGATCGGCGTAGACGACGCGGGCTTGTGGATCGAACTGCTGGACGATCTCATGCACGTTGCCCTGGGTGGGGATTCCAGAGCCGATGTCGATGAATTGCCGGACGCCCGCCTCTTCCACCAGAAAGCGGGTCGCCCGTCTCAGGAACGCCCGGTTGGCCTGGGCGATGACGCGGGCCTGCGGTTCGATGGCCTCCAAGGTCCGTACGAGGTCTCGGTCGGTGGAGAAATTGTGGGTCCCGCCGAGCAGGTAATCGTAGATGCGGGCCACGCTGGCCTTGGTCGGGTCGACTCCTGACGACCAGTCTGAGCTGTTCACTCTCGGCCACCCTTCCTGTGGGTCAGTGGTCATGAGACGACGCCTGGTGCCGCGTGGGCTCGGGCGAGCATCAACGTGGCGTCGTCTTCGTTCGGTCCGGTGAGCAGTTTGTCGACGACCATGCCGCAGGTGGCATCGAGAGAGCCGGGCGCGCCGGCCAGAACCGACTGCAGGGCGCTGATTCCGGCGTCGAGATCACGTTGGCGAGACTCGATGAGTCCGTCGGTGTACAGCGCCAGGACCGCATCCTCGGGGATCGTTACGCGCACGGATTCGTACTGGGTGCCGCCGAGCCCCAGTGGCAGACCCGGAGGTCCCTCGAGCACTTCGCATCTGCCGCCGGGATGGGTGAGGATCGGCGGTGGATGCCCGGCACGGCTGAAGGTGCAGGTCCTGTCGGTGGAGTCATAGAGCGCGCAGATGCAGGTCGCGAACTGAACCGGGCCCAAGTCCGGTGCGATCCGGTCGAGCCACGTGAGCACGGCGGCAGGATCCAAGCCGAGCGTGGTGAGCGTACGCGCGGAGGCGCGCAACTGCACCATGGCGGCTGCGGCCTCCGAGCCATGCCCCATGGCGTCACCGATGATCAGCGCGGACCGGTCCTCGGTGAGCGGAATCACGTCGTACCAGTCGCCGCCGACGAGACTGGCCTTCCCAGCGGGCAGATACCGGTGAGCGATCTCCAAGCCCGGGACGGCATCGAGCGTTCTGGGAAGCAGACTGGCCTGCAACGCCCGAGCTGCGGCCCGTTCCCGCTCGTACAGGCGGGCATTGTCCAGACAGCGGGCCGCGTTGACCGCGAGCTCCTGGGCGAGCCTCACATCTTCGGCGGAGAACGGCACGGACCGCCGACTGCGCGCGAAGGTCACGAACCCCAGCTCCGCGGCGCCGACCGTGAGCGGGACGACGACGAAGTCGGCGAGCTCACGCAGCAGACGAAGGTTCTCGTGCCCTCCGGCGTCACCGATCCGCTCGATGTCATCCTCGCCCAGCGCGCTGAACTGCTGAGGGACGCCGGTGGTCACGCATACGGCATAGGGACTGTCCTGGGAGAACACGACCACTTCGCCGGTGGCCAACCATCCGTACAGGTTCACGCCGGACGCGCCCACGGCGATCCTGCGAGCCTCGACCGCTTTGCCGGCGGCGGGCTGGGGTACCTCATCGCCGACGATCAGATGCTCCACCACGTACACGCCGGCCGCGTCGGCGAACCGGCGAAGGACCACCTCGACGAGGTCACGGGCGACCTGCCCGATGTCCAAGGTCGTGGTCATGCGAGCGCCGGCCTCGTTCAGCAGCGCCAGCCGGGCGTCCCCGACCTCCGGCGCCTCGCGCTGGGGGCTGCTCAGATCGCCGTACTCGAGATCAGGCTCCACCACTCACTACTCCTGCCGGGAGGCGTCAGGGGGGTGGAAGATCGGTGGACGGTCGAGATCAGCCACGAATGAAGATCCTGCTACGCCTCCACCGACCGCGCAACCCGGCGCAAGTCCCCCGGTTATCTCCGGCATCCGCCCCCAAGGTGGCCCGTGCGATGATCGACCTTCTACGCTTCAGGTATTTGATCTAGACACGTGGTGATAGCCACCATTGTGAGGAGAACCGCGTGGACGACTTTCGGCCGGCTACGACCGCTGAACATCTGTTGTGGCTGCTCGGCGAGCATGGGGTCGAGCATCTCTTCCTCAACCCTGGTACGGACTCGGCTCCGCTGCAGGAGGCGATGGCCGTGCTCACCGAGGCCAAGGTGACGATCCCGCGGATCATCACCTGCTCCTTCGAGTCGGTCGCGCTGGCGGCGGCGCACGGTTACTGGCAGGTGACACGGCGGCCACAGTGCGTCTTCGTGCACGTCGACGTGGGCACCCAGAACCTCGGCGCCATGATGCACAACGTGATGCGCGACCAGGCCGGGGTGATCGTCATCGCCGGCAAGACGCCGTACGGGGAGGACCCGGACTCGCTGGGGGGCCGTGCCCACCCGATCAACTGGCAGCAGGACGTGCCCGATCAGGCGGGCATCGTTCGCGGTTACGCCAAGTGGATCATGGAGATCACACGGTCCGACATGTTGCCGCGGGCCATCGGCCGCGCGGTTCAGGTGGCCACCGGTGGCCGACCTGGTGCGGCCTACCTCATGGTCTCCCGTGACGTCCTGATGGACCCGCCGGCCGGCGACCTGGGCCGTACGACCAGGTACGCGGTCGCGCGCCCGCCGGCCGCCGACGCGGAGACCGTGCGTTGGATCGCGGGGCGGCTGGTCGAAGCCGAGCGGCCGCTGCTCGTCACCTCGAAGGTCGGGCGGCGCTCTGAGGGCTTCGCCGCCGTGACCCGGCTGACCGACCTGGTGGGGCTCCGCGTCATCGACACCCCCGAGTCCGGTTGCCTCAACATCGCCTCGTCCCATCCGATGAACGTCCGGTCGGCCCCGGAGGCACAGCAGCTCGTCAGGGACGCGGATCTGATCCTCGTCGTCGACAGTGACGTGCCCTGGATCCCGAAGTTCGCGCAACCTCGCGACGATGCCACGATCATCCAGGTCGACGCCGATCCACTGAAGACGGACATGCCGCTGTGGACCTTCCCCGTCGACGTGGCGGTGACCGCCGACGGTGCCACCGCCCTCGGTCAGCTGGTACAGCACCTCGAAGAGCTGGGCCGGGACGCACTCGAGCACCCGCGGACCGCTGACGCCGTCGCCCCTGCCGGTGAACCGGACGGGCCGATGACCGCACATGAGGTCGTCGAGTCCCTGAACGCGGTCCTTCTCCCGGACGACATCGTCGTGGAGGAGGCCGTGACGAACGCCGGCGTGCTCCACCAGGCTCTGGAACGCAGCCTGCCGGGCACGCTGTATGGAGCGGGTTCTCCCGGCCTGGGTTGGGGGCTGGGTGGCGCCGTCGGCGTCAGCATGGCGTCGCCGGGGCGCCGGGTGGTGACCGTGGTCGGGGACGGCTCCTTCATGTTCGGCGTCCCGACGGCGGCTCTGTGCCTGGCCGCCGAGGCGGGCGCGCCGATCCTCGTGGTCGTGCTGAACAACGATGGATACCGGGCCAGCAGGCTCCCGGTCTTCGACCTCTTCCCCGAGGGCCTGTCGGCCACGCAGGGCGACGCGGTGGGAACGCGGTTCGCCTACCCGCCCGACTTCGCCGCGGTGGCCCGCGCCTGCCACGCCGACGGCGAACGGGTGCGCGACCGCGCGGAGCTGATCCCGGCACTCCAACGCGCCCTGCTGGCCGTCGACTCGGGGCGGTCGGCGGTCGTGGACGTGCACATCGCGCGGGGCTGAACCCGTGCCGCCGACCCGTCGGCCCCCGAGCCCGGCCGACGGGTCGCGCACGTACTCGGCGTGATCAGGCGGAGAATGCCGATGCCCGCGGTCCCGGCCAGTGACTGCGGTCCCGGCCGGGACCTGGCGTCCCGGCCGGGTTCGCCGTCGGCGGTTCCGGCGTGGTCTTCATCGATGTGGATGCGGGTAGTCCGGCGAGCGGTGCTGGAAGGACAGGATGCTCGGGTTCTGGACGACGCCGTCGCGGATCTCGATGGCCCGCCGGACGGTCTCGTCCGCGTCCCACGCTGAGGAGCCGCTCAGCACCGTACGCAGGTGCGGCAGCAAGGCTTCGCTGATCTCCCAGGTGGCAGAGTTCCACAGATACGACGGGCTGTGATCGACACCGTAGTAGTGGACGTTGTCGCCCACCGTCAGCATCGGCTCGGTGAACGCGGTGGGTCGAGCCCAGCCGAAGCCCATCCCCTCGTCGCACGATACGTCGATGATGAGGCTGCCGGGAGCGAAGGCGGTCAGCTCGTCGTCGGTGATGAACATCAGCGGCGCATCGGTTCGCTGCAGCACGCAGTTGACGACGATGTCGTACTCGGCGAGGAAGGCCGCCATGGGCATCCGGCCGCCCTCGGCGAGCACATGGGTGCGGCTCGGGACGTCGGCGTCGGACTCGAACTGCACCATGCGCGCCGAATGGATCTGCGAGGCCACCGCGCTGACATCACGGTGGGTAAGGACGTCGACGTCATTCACGCCATGTGCGTTGAGGGCGGTCACCGCACCCCGGGCGGTCGCCCCGAAGCTGATGACGGCGGCCCGCAGCCGACGGCCGTAGTCACCCGTCGTCCCGATGAGCTCCAGGGCATGAAGAACCGAGCAATAGCCGGCCAGCTCGTTGTTCTTGTGAAAGACGTGCAGGTTGAACGTGCCGTCGGGGAACCAGTGGTTCATCGCCTCGAAGGCGATCAGCGTCAGCCGCTGGTCGATGCTCAGCTGGGTGATCTCCTCGTCCTGGACACAGTGCGGCCAGCCCCACAGGACCTGCCCCTCGCGCAGTTCCTTGAGATCCCCCGCCACCGGCTTGGGGAGCAGGATGACGTCGCAGTCGGCGATGAGCTGGTCACGAGAGCGCAGTCCGGCGACCAGCGGCGCCAGATGCTCGTCGGACACGCCGAAACGCTCGCCGTAGCCGTGTTCGAGGTAGACGTGCTCCCGCAGGTCGGCCTCGATCCGCTCGACATGCAGCGGATGGATCGGCAGCCGGCGTTCGTTCTCCTTGCCCGACTGTGACATGACCCCGAGGCTCAGCTGATCCACGTGTGCTCCTTTGATCGAGGTGCGAGTAGCACAGGCCACCGTGGTGGAGC
>JAOPYO010000402.1 GCA_025964575.1 Actinomycetes bacterium | reverse complement strand
CCACCGGCTACCTGCCCGGCCCCAATGACGTGTACGTCTCGCTGGCTCAGGTCCGTAAGAACGGCCTGCGCAAGGGCGATGTCGTCACCGGTGCCGTGAAGCAGCCGAGTGGTGACGGCGAGCGGCGCGAGAAGTTCAACGCGCTGGTGCGCCTCGACACGGTCAACGGCATGGAGCCCGAGCAGGCCAAGGGCCGCGTCGACTTCTCGAAGCTGACCCCGCTGTACCCGCAGGATCGGCTGCGCCTCGAGACCGACCCCGGCATTCTGACCACCCGGGTGATCGACCTGGTCACCCCGATCGGCAAGGGCCAGCGCGGCCTGATCGTCTCACCGCCCAAGGCGGGTAAGACGATGGTCCTGCAGTCGATCGCCAACGCGATCACCAAGAACAACCCCGAGTGCCACCTGATGGTCGTGCTGGTCGACGAGCGGCCAGAAGAGGTCACCGACATGCAGCGGACGGTGAAGGGCGAGGTCATCCACTCGACCTTCGACCGTCCTGCCGAGGATCACACCACCGTCGCGGAGCTGGCGATCGAGCGGGCCAAGCGGCTGGTCGAGCTGGGCCACGACGTGGTCGTGCTGCTCGACTCCATCACCCGACTGGGCCGGGCCTACAACCTGGCCGCGCCCGCGTCCGGCCGGATCCTCTCCGGTGGTGTCGACTCGACCGCGCTCTACCCGCCCAAGCGGTTCTTCGGCGCGGCGCGCAACATCGAGAACGGCGGCTCGCTGACGATCCTCGCCACGGCGCTGGTGGAGACCGGCTCCCGGATGGACGAGGTCATCTTCGAGGAGTTCAAGGGCACGGGCAACATGGAGCTCAAGCTCAACCGGCAGCTCGCCGACAAGCGGATCTTCCCCGCGGTGGACGTGGACGCGTCCAGCACCCGTAAGGAAGAGATCCTCCTGCCGGCGGACGAGCTGCGGGTCGTCTGGCAGCTGCGCCGGGTGCTGCACGCGCTCGAGACCCAGCAGGCGCTGGAACTGCTCCTGGAGAAGATGCGGGAGACCAAGTCCAACGCGGAGTTCATGCTCCAGGTCCAGAAGACCACGATCTCCGACGACCGCTGAGCGAGCGTTCGACCCCGTACGGCATCGGCGCCCCGAGCACACCCCGCGTGTGCTCGGGGCGCCGTCGTACGTGCGCGTCCCGTCACATGCGAGCCGCCCTTGCGGAGCGAGCTCCATTGGGCAGGTGGGGCTAGCCCCACCCGGACAACGCCGGATTGCTCCATGGTGATAACGACGGCCACGGGCCAGGCTGGAGTCAACGGTTGGACACAGCATGAGGAGAAGCGGTGAACGCGATGGCGTACGGCGGCGACGGGCCCGCGAACGGCATCCTTGACGGTCGCTCATGGGCGCCGCTCCGGGTGATCCGAGACCCGCTGACCTGGCGGGCCGCGCTGTACCTGCTGGTGAGCATGGCCTTCGGCCTGGCGTGGTTCGTCATCCTGGTCACCGGCTTCGCGCTGTCGGCCGGCCTGCTGATCATCTGGGTCGGGGTGCCGCTGTTCGCTCTTTTGATGATCGCCTGGCGCGGTGGAGCGATGCTTGAGCGGTTCCTGGTCACGGCGGCTTTCGGCGTCACGATTCCGAACCCCTACCGGCGACTGCCTGAGGGCGGTCCTCTCCGCAAATGGCGGACTCTGGCGGTCGACCCCGCCACCTGGAAGGACCTGGCCTATCTCGCCGTGCTCTTCCCGATCACCCTGGTCGAGTTCGTCATCTCGGTGGTGATGTGGACGGCCACAGGACTGCTCCTCTTCCTGCCGCTGATCATGGTGCTCGACGGCTCGCACGTGTTCATCAACTTGGGCGACAGCTTGACCTACGTCCTCACCCAACCGGTGGCCGCGCTGCCCGTCTCGCTGGTGGGGATGCTGCTGCTGGTCGTCTCGCTGTACGTGACGCGAACCGTGGCCGTGGCGCACGCCTCGTTCGCCCGGCTGATGCTCGGGCCCAGTGAGAACCAGCGGTTGAGGTCTCAGACCGAGCAGTTGCGAGCCAGGACAGAGCATCTGCAGGCGAGCAGGGCCCGTGGAGTGGACGCCGCGGAGGCCGAGCGGCGCCGCATCGAGCGGGATCTGCACGATGGTGCACAGCAGCGCCTGCTCGCGGTGGCCATGGACATCGGCAGAGCCAGGACCAAGCTCGAGAGCGACCCCGAGGGCGCCCGCGCGCTCATCGAGCAGGCGCACGCCGGAACACGGGAGGCCATCGCCGAGTTGCGTGACCTCGCCCGCGGGATCTATCCGGCGATCCTCACCGACCGGGGGCTGGATTCCGCGCTGTCCTCGCTGGCCGGCCGGGCCCCCGTCCCGGTGGTGGTGGAGGTCCAGCTGCCGACCCGGCCGCCCGCCGCGGTCGAGAGCATCGCGTACTTCATCGTGGCGGAGTCGCTCGCCAACATCTCCAAGTACGCCCGCGCCACCCGCGCCGGGGTACGGGTGACCCGGGAAGACCAGTGGGTGGTCGTCGAGATCAGCGACAACGGGGTCGGCGGGGCGGCCGCCACCCCCGGTGGAGGCCTTGCCGGGCTGGCGGACCGAGCCGCCGGCATCGATGGCATCCTCACCGTGGACAGCCCGGTAGGCGGTCCGACCGTCATCCGCGCCGATCTCCCCTGCGTCTGGTGAGCTCGCCGATCTTGAAGTTGAAGCCCTTTCGGCGTATCTGCGGGGGCTCTAACATCAAGATCGGCGCCAGGAGCGTGGATAGGGTGGCGGGATGCGGGTGGTGATCGCCGAGGACTCGGTGTTGTTGCGGGAAGGGCTCGTCCGGCTGCTGGCCGACGAGGGGATCGAGACGGTGGCCACCGTGGGAGACGGGCCGGGGCTGGTCGAGATCGTGGCCGAGCACACCCCGGACCTGGCGATCGTGGACGTACGGATGCCGCCGTCGTTCACCGACGAAGGTCTGCGGGCGGCCCTCCAGGCTCGGCGGCGGGTGCCCGGCACTCCGATCCTGGTGCTGTCACAGTACGTGGAGGAGCGGTACGCCACCGAGCTGATCGGTGGCGGCGCGGAGGGCGTCGGTTACCTGCTGAAAGAGCGGGTCGCCGATGTGCGGGAGTTCATCGACACCGTTCGCAGGATCGCCGCCGGGGGCACGGTCATCGACCCCGAGGTGATCGGCCAGTTGCTCGGCCGGCGGCGCGGTGGGGACCGGATGGAGACCCTCACTCCCCGGGAACGGGAGGTGCTCGGCCTGATGGCGGAGGGCCTGTCCAACGCGGCGATGGCCCGTAAGCTGACCGTCACCGAGGGTGCGGTGGAGAAGCACATCTCCAATATCTTCCTCAAGCTCGGACTGCAGCTCGCCGAGGAGAACCATCGCCGGGTCATGGCGGTCCTGGTCTATCTGGGCCGGGCCACGGAATAGGCCGAGCCGACAGGAATGCGCGGTGACCTCGGCACGTTCAACCATCTGGCACACTTGGAGTGCAACCGCTGCGGTACCGGTTCACGCCCGCAAGAATGCGACCGTCTCGTACGGCAAAGCGGCGACCCGGCGACCGCCACCAGCGAGGAGAAACCATGAAGCCTGACATCCACCCGGACTTGGTCGTCACGACCGTGACGTGTACGTGCGGCAACACCTTCCAGACCCGCAGCACGGCGTCGAGCGGCACCATGCACGCCGACGTGTGCTCTGCCTGCCACCCGTTCTACACGGGCAAGCAGAAGATCCTCGACACCGGTGGCCGCGTGGCCAGGTTCGAGAAGCGGTTCGGCAAGGGCAAGAAGGCCGAGAGCAAGTAGTCCCGCGGACGTCGGCCGACCGGAGGTCTTCACCTCCGGTCCGGCCCGTCTGTTCACCGCACATCTCGTGGGATGCGGGGCCAGGATCAAAACGTGAACCTCGACGACTTCATCAGGGAATACGGCGACATCGAGCAGCAGCTCGCGGACCCGGCGGTGCACGCCGATCAGAATCTGGCGCGCACGCTGGGCAAGCGGTATGCCCATTTGCGGCCGATCGTGGAGACCTACCGTGAGATCGGTTGCACGGAGGCCGATCTGACCGCTGCGATCGAGCTGGCGCCGGAGGACGAGGCCTTCGCCAAAGAGGCGGCCGAGCTCGAGCAGCGCAAGACCGAGCTCGAGGCCAAGCTGCAGAAGCTGCTGATCCCGCGCGACCCCAGCGACGACAAGGACGTCATCCTCCAGATCAAGGCGGGGGAGGGTGGCGAGGAGTCGGCCCTGTTCGCCGGGGATCTGCTCAGGATGTACACCAGGTATGCCGAGCGGGTCGGCTGGAACACCGAGATCATCGATGCCCAGCACTCTGATCTCGGCGGCTACAAGGACGTCACGCTCGTGGTGAAGAGCAAAGACGGTGCCTGGTCGCAGCTCAAGTTCGAGGGCGGTGTGCACCGCGTGCAGCGGGTTCCCGTCACCGAGTCGCAGGGCCGCATCCACACCAGCGCCGCAGGGGTCATGGTCTCGCCCGAGGCCGAGGACGTCGACGTTCAGATCGACCCCAACGATCTGCGCATCGACGTCTACCGGTCCAGCGGGCCCGGTGGTCAGAGCGTCAACACCACCGACTCCGCGGTCCGGATCACCCATGTCCCGACCGGTGTCGTGGCTTCCTGTCAGAACGAGAAGAGCCAGCTTCAGAACAAGGAGCAGGCGCTGCGCATCCTGCGGTCCCGGCTGCTGGCCATCGCACAGGAGCAGGCCGACGCGGCCGCCTCCGCCGATCGCAAGAGCCAGGTCCGCACGGTGGACCGTTCTGAGCGGGTCCGCACCTACAACTTCCCGGAGAATCGCATCTCCGACCATCGCGTCGGTTACAAGGCGTATAACCTCGACCAGGTGCTCGACGGTGATATGCACAACGTCATCCAGGCCCTGGTCGACGCGGACATCGAACGCAGGCTGGCCGAAGCGCAGTCATGAACCTGCTCCTCGACGAGATCGCCAGGGCGACGGCGCGGCTGGCCGACGCCGGTGCCGCCTCGCCCCGCGCCGACGCCGAGGAGCTCGCAGCCGCCGTCCACGGGGTGAAGCGAGCCGAGCTCCACAACGTGCCGGACGGCGCGTTCGACGCCCGCTTCTGGGAGGGCGTCGCCCGCCGTGAGGCCGGCGAGCCGCTGCAGTACATCACCGGCCGTGCGTTCTTCCGCGACCTGGAGCTCAAGGTCGGGCCCGGTGTCTTCGTGCCCCGCCCGGAGACCGAGGTGATGGTCGGCTGGGCGCTCGACACGCTGCGGGACATGGATGTCAGTGAGCCGCTGGTGGTCGATCTTGGCACCGGGTCCGGGGCGATCGCGCTGTCCATCGCTCAGGAGGCGCCCCGCGCGCGGGTCCACGCGGTCGAAAAGGACCCCAGGGCGTACGTCCACGCCACACGCAACATCGAGTCGGTGGACGAGCGCGGGCGGGTGCGCCTGCACCTCGACGACTTCGCCGGCGCGCTCGCCGACCTCAACGGGACTGTCGACCTGGTCGTCAGTAACCCTCCGTACATCCCGATGAGTGAGTGGGAGTACGTCCCGTCCGATGTCCGCGACTACGATCCACCGGATGCGCTGTGGGGCGGCGGCGACGACGGGCTCAACGCGATCCGCATGGTGGAACGGTCGGCCCGCCGGCTGCTGCGGCCCGGCGGCTACGTGGCCGTCGAGCACAGCGACCTCCAGGGCAACGCCGTCTACTGGGTCTTCGCGGAAGAGAACGGCTGGCGCGACGTGCGCAACCGGCGCGACCTGACCAACCGGGACCGTTTCGTGACGGCCCGCCTCAGCGAGGAGTGAGCGTGAGTCGACGTTATGACTGCTCGGAACCCATGGAGCGGACCCGGGGGGTCGCGGAGGCCATTTCGGCCATACGGCGTGGCGAACTCGTGGTGCTGCCCACCGACACGGTGTACGGCATCGCCGCCGACGCGTTCAATCCGGCCGCCGTGATCTCGCTGCTGGACGCCAAGGGCCGGGACAGGGACATGCCCACCCCGGTGCTGATCGGCTCGGTACGGGCAGCACAGGCGCTGGTGGAGGACTTGGGGACCTACGGCCAGGATCTGATCGACGAGTTCTGGCCGGGCGCTCTGACCCTCGTGTGCCGGGTCAACACCAACCTGACCTGGGACCTGGGGGAGACCAAGGGCACCGTGGCGGTCCGGATGCCGCTGCACGGCCTTGCCCTGGAAGTGCTCAAGGAGACCGGCCCCCTCGCCGTCAGCAGCGCCAATCTCAGCGGGGTCCCCGCGGCCCGTACCGTCGAGGAGGCCGAGAAGATGCTCGGCGAGGCGGTGACGGTCTATCTGGACGGCGGGCCGTCCGGAGAGGGCGAGGCCTCGTCGATCGTCGATCTGACCGGGCCCATCCCCAGGTTGCTGCGCGCCGGGGCGATCTCGGAGGACAAGATCCGCAGCGTCTGCGGCGTCCTCCTCAGCGTGGAAGACGACGAGGACGAGGACGAGGTGGTCGCCGACCCGGCCACGGGTGAAGCGGTGGTCGCGGACGAGCCGGTCGAGAAGGTGGACCTCAGCAAGCCCGAGAGTGCCGCAGTGAACCTCAGTAAGGCGGAGGACGGCGCGGTGGGTCCCGATACGGCCTCAGACGACGCGGCCGTGCTGGACCAGAAGGCGGCCAAGGACCAGGCCCCGGAATAGGGTTCTGCCGAACGCACAAAGGGCCCCGCCGGATCGGCGGGGCCCATCGCTGGTTGTGGGAATTAGTAGATCTTCTTCCAGCCTGTCTTCACGTTCTTCGGGTAGGTGTCCTGCCGGTTGCTCGCATTGACGGAGATCTCGCGCACGTACAGGTGAGTGAGGTACTTGGAGGTGAAGAAGTGGCCGTACGAGTAGGCCTTCGGGAACTTGTAGTCGAGAGGCTTGCCCGTTTTGGAGCTGATGAAGAAGAACTGGTTCGACCGCTGGGTGTAAATGTACGTTTTCGTGATCTTGACGGCCTTGAACTGGACACCGGGGGACCGTCCGTCCGGCGCGTAGTCCCGGAGGTAGCCACTGACTGAGACGGATTTCGTGGTACGCGTGTAGCTGCCGGACGCGTAGATGTTGCTGAAGCCGCTCTTCGCGGTGTTCCACTTGTGGGTGGCCGCGTCGGCGGTGGTGGCCTCGGCGCCGAGACCGGCCAGAGCCACACCGGTGGCGAGTGCCACGGTTGCGATACGCCTCATTCGTAACTCCTGTGTCGGTTGTTCCAGGTATGCGGCGTAACCGTAACAGCGCGAGCAAGATCGTTTTTATTGTCCGCATACGCATCCCGTGAGGTGGCCGAAACCGGCCCGCAATGGGAACCAAATGGGG
>JAOPYO010000399.1 GCA_025964575.1 Actinomycetes bacterium | reverse complement strand
CGGGCCCAGTACAAGGCGAACATCGCGGCGTGGATGGACGCCAACCAGATCGATGCGGTGGTCTACCCAGGCCTGCTAAGCGAGATCAGCCTCAACGACGGCGGTGGCAACCGCTCGAGCTTCGGCCGGCGCGACACCCCGTCGGGCTCCTCGGGCGCGCCAACGGTCGCCTTCCCCGCCGGACGCGACCGCAACGGCGCGCCGATCAACCTCCAGCTGCTCGGCCGCGCCTGGGACGACGCCAAGCTCGTCGGCATGGCGTACGCATTCGAGCAGCGCGCGCACGGTCACGTGGCGCCGAACGCCGCTCCTCCGCTGCGGTACGTGCGCGCGGGCGCCAAGGGCTGACCGCACCGGCACGGCGGCGGGCTCGCCAGCCCGCCGCCGTTGCCGACCGGTATGGGCGTTGGCGAGCAAGGTACAGGAGACCTTCGAGTCGGCGTGCAGCCTGTCCAGGAGTGCTTCGCTGCCAAGTACCTGTATGACGTCGCTGACGCCGCCGGTCACGGCGGACTATCCGCCCTGCTGGGACACCTGCTCCGCCGTCCGTTTTGGTGGAACACCGCGCGCTTCTACGCTGGTTCGCCAACATGAACGAACTGCCCGCCTTGTTCGAAGGGTGCAGGAGCAGCTTGAAAAGGGCGACCATCCCGGCCAGATCCGACAGGCGGTGTGGTCACTGCTCGCCGACGGAGTGTTCACGCGACGACCAAAAACCCAACGAAAAAGCTCTTGGGCAGGCAGGTCACGGCCATGGCAGCGTCCGGCCACAATCGACACCCGTCCGCCCCCGTGACCGATGTCGCGTACGGCACATCCAGCGCGGTGTGCGGGGTTCCATGGTTGCTCGGTGGTTGCTCGTATGCCATGGAATGGTTCGTCAGAGCGCGACATAACCCGGCACCGAAATTGGATGAAGCGCGCACGAAACGGCATTGAATGAAACTGATAAACAGGAACTGACATGCAAGCAGCAGACTCTTAATCTGCGGGTTCGGGGTTCAAGTCCCTGACGGCACACCCAGCTTGACCTGGGCATTCGCGAAGTTGTCGCGAATGCCCAGGGGTGTTTTGGGGTGCTTTGCGGCCCATGTTTGCTCGCCAGCCGAAACTGGGGATGATCATGGTCTGGACGGCGCCCGATAGATCCCCATTTATACCGGGCGTGCCCGGAACGGGCGCGGCCCGTTCCGGGGCATCCCACAGGCAGAATGCGCTCATGGCATTTATTGGTAGCCCCGGAAGTTCGAACGTGCGGAATAGGGTGTTGCGTCACTCCCGACGAACACACTGCGTCACACGTTGTGAACAGAATTGAGACCGAAATCCGCCTATCGGTGGCGACAGCGTCGTGAACACGGGTCTTGAGACGCCGGGTGGCGGCCTCAGTCCACGACAGTTGTTATCACGGAGTAAGAATCCGCCGTGTGCTGATCATGCGCTCGGCGTAGATCCCCGATTTCGTAGGTTCGCGCCCCGCCGAACGGGCGACCGAAGTTGATCCCGGCCAACGCGACATGGTCCCAACATGGTCCCGGCCCACAACATCCGATACGCGGCATGAGCGGGTACGGGACGTCGCTGCGCCGAGACGGTCGATCGCGAGTGACGTATGTGAGGGGCTTCCGCTGCCGGCGCTCGCGCCGGCAGCGGGCCTGCCCGATCTTCCCGGTCGCCGGTCAGGGCTGGATGTTCTCCAGGTCCTCCAGAAGGCTCGGGTGCTTCGGCTCCCAGCCGAGCGTCTTTCGGGTGTGGGTACTGGACGAGGGCTGGTCGGTCGCGAAGATCGGGCCGAGAGGGCCGTAGGTCTCCGCTGGCACCGCCTCGACCGGCAGGCCCAGCCGTCGGCCGATGACCGCGGCGATGTCACGTACCTCGTCGCCCTCGTCGGCCACGGCGTGCCAGGAGGTCCCAGCCGGCGCCAGTTCCAGGGCGAGCCGGAAGAGGACTGCCGCGTCGAGCGCATGCACGGCCGGCCAGCGCTGTGCGCCGTCGCCCGGGTAGCCGGACACTCCGGTCCGGCGCGCGATGTTGGTCAACAAACCGGCGAACCCGCCCGTGCCATGGTTGTGGACCGTGCGCGGCATGCGTACGGCCGTGCTCCGGACCCCGCGCGAGGCCAAGTCCAGAACCGCCGTGACCGCGCGACCGCGACCACCGACCGGCCCGTCGGTCGGTAGCGGGTCGGCCTCGGTGGAGACGCGGCCCGGTGCACGGGGCGTACCCGAGACGGTGACGAAGGGGCGGTCGCTGCCGACGAGTTCCTCGCCGAGGGTTGCGAGGGCGGCACTTTCCTCGGCGACCGCCTTTGCGAGGGCGTCGGGGCTGCTGAAGTCGTTGGCGAATGCCAGGTGGATCACTCCGTCGGCCTGAGCAACGCCGGTGCGAAGGATGTCCAGATCGGCGAGACCTCCCCGCAGCGGCTCGGCGCCGGCCGCCTCGGCGGCCAGCGCGGACGCGTCGGAGCGGGCGAGTGCGAGGACGGTGTGGCCGTTGCCGAGAAGCTCGGCGACGACGGCGGAACCGATCAGACCGGTGCCACCCGTGACAAAGACGCGCATGGGGACTCTCCTGCAAGTGATGGGACTCTTGTCCCATCACACTATCCCAGCGACGGGACAAGGGTCCCATCACCTATGATGGACCCATGGGTCGGTGGGAACCAGGGGCACGCGAACGCCTCGTCGTGGCTGCTGTCGACCTGTTCAGCGAGCAGGGGTACGACGCCACGACGGTCGCGCAGATCGCCGAGCGTGCCGGGGTCACGAAAAGCACCTTTTTCCGGCACTTCCCCGATAAGCGCGAGCTGCTGGTGGCCGGACAGGAGACGCTGAGCCGGCTACTGGCCGAGGGGATCGCCGAGGCCCCCGGAAACGCCAGCCCGCTTGAGGCGGTCGCTGCCGGTCTCGAGCGGGCCTCGAGCGCGATGGGCCCCATGAATCGCGAGCTCGCCCCTCGCCTGAAGGCGGCCGTCGCCGCCAGCGCCGAACTTCAAGAGCGTGACGCCCTCAAGAGCGTCAGCCTCGCGGCTGCGATGACAACCGCCCTGGTCGCCCGCGGCGTGTCCGATTCGACCGCGGCTATCGCGGGTGAGCTGGGCGTCCTCGCCTTCAAGCGGGGGTACGCCGAATGGTCCGAGGGCGACCGTAACGCAAAGGATGAGCTCGCTCGGTACACTCTGGCAGCCCTGGACGAGCTGCGGGCGGCGAGCGCATCGCTGGGCTGACCGGGCCAACCTCACCCGCTCATCGGCATGAGAGCTCGACTCCAGCTGCCCGCAACGGAGCGCTGGGCAGTGCCCACGGGCCGCTGATACAGGCACGCGGAGGCGCGGCACGGTGGTCAACGCGTCACAAGCGAGCGGCCCGCTGGAATTTCCAGGAGCAACGATGTCCCATGCACATAGGGAGTGGCGTCCCGTCTTCGTCGGGAGTGACACCCAACAAATAGGGTGCGTTCGGAGGGTTCTGACCTCGGCCGGGGAGCCGTCAGGCGTTGCGTCGTGCGAGTTCGGCGGCGTAGCCGTGGTGAGTGTTGCCGGCGGCGGTGGCCCATTCGGTAGCGGTGCCGATGTGCAGGCCAAGCAGCTGGCTGATTACGGGCGTGGGCAGTTCGCTGGCGAGGTCCATCAGGGCGCTATTGCGACCGACGCGAGCGGGGATGCCCAGCCGGTTGAGCCTGGCCCTGAGCTGTTCGGCGCCGAGGTGGCGGCCGGGCGCTCCGCCGGGGAAGAGCCAGGGGTGATCCTCGGTTCGGCCGAGGACGGCGTGGCCGTGCAGATCGGCCGCCCCTGGTCGTCGCGTGCGGCGGCTTCACAGAGTCTGCCGCAGCCAGAGCAAGGCTGGGCTCGGGACTTGGCCACGCAGGTGCGGCAAAGCCTGTGACGTGCACCGTTTGATGGCGTGATTTCTGCAGCGCTTGCTGTCACGCTGGCGCCAGTGGAGCGGAGACCGTTGGTGTCAATGTCCGTAGTCCTCTGCGCCGGATGTCCGTAGTCGTCTTCACGCGCCCCCGGATGTAGAGCTCTTGGGCGAGGGCGGCTTGTTCGACGGTGAGTCGGGGTCGGCGTCCGCCGATGCGGCCGCGGGCCCGCGCGGCGGCCAGGCCGTCGTTGGTGTTGGCGATGATGAGCTCGCGTTGCAGCTCGGCCAGGACCGACAGCATGCCGAACATGGCTCGGCCTTCGGCTGTGTCGGTGTCGGTGTCGATGCCCTAAAGACCTGGTTCACCATGCGGGGCCCGCCCTCGGCCGCATCGATGCCGCGTCTCGACGCCCCGAGCGGCCGTCGTGCTTACTGACGGCTCGGGAGCATCGCGAGCGCCTGCGACCGCTGGGCGACCAAATCGTCGTAGGTGCCGTTGCGCTCGGCCCACCGGTGCATCAGCACGCCCTTGACGAGGATCTCGTGCGGAGTGGGGTCGGTCCGGAGCAGGTCCATCACCTCGGTGGCGAACTTGGCCAATTCGAGCGCGCGGGGGTTGCGCTGTGCCTGCTCCGGCGTGGTGGCGACAGCCGGGGGGACGAGTTCGGACACCTCGATGCCAGTGCCGTCCAGTTGCGCGCGCAACGCCTCGGAGTAGGCGTGCACGCCGGCCTTCGAGGCGGCGTAGGTTGGCATGACCGGGAACGGCAGGAACCCGATGCCCGAGGTGACCGTGATGATGGTGCCGGTGCCGCGCCCGATCAGGTGCGGAGTGAACGCGTCGATGACGCGGATGGTGCCGAGGAGGTTGGTGTCGATCGTCTTTTCCGCGGCACTGAAGTGTGCGGGATCGCGCAGGTCCTCGGGGATCCCGACCCCGGACATCGTCACGATCGTGTCGAGGCTCGGGTGGCTGTGGAGGATCGTGTCGCGGACACGGTCGATGCTACCCTGGTCGGTCACGTCGATGGGAACGGTGGCGAACCCCTCAGCCGCGAGTTGGTCGAGCAGGTCGGTTCGCCGGCCGCCGACGATGACGACGCTGCCGGCCGCGGCGAAGCGGCGAGCGAGCTCGAGACCGATTCCCGAGGTAGCGCCGGCGATGAAGACGGTGCGGTTGGTGATGTCCATTGATTGCTCCTGCTCAGGGCGCCGACAGCGACAAGCTGGTGGGCGCAGTCGATGATTGGTTTGGGTTACCGGTCATGGCTTCCATGCGAGAGTGCGCTCGGCTTTGCCGAGGTGACCGCGTACCTCTTGCCGAGGCTGGGGACGAAGGATCGCGTGCGCCGGTCGAACTGTCTCACCAGCCGCATCACGTGGACGAACGACGGGCCGCCGCCCGCCCTCGGCGTACGTCGCGATCAGGGAACGTACGGCTGCTTTCCCAGTCGAGGCTGCGCACGCCGGTGCGGACCGTGTAGCCGTACCGCAGCAGCTCTTATCTGATCCACGAGGCGAGAAGCCGGTGCCGCCGGCGACCAGCACGGTCTTCGGCATCGCCGTTTTCATCTCCTTTCTTGTGCGGCGACACCTTCAGTGTTGATCTGTTCTCCGGCCGGAGGCAGTACCCCCGTCTTCCGGGGTCCTGTCAGGGCCCCCTTAGCTGAGGGGGCCCTGACCTACGATGCTGAATATGAGCGACGACGACCGCGCCAACCTGCTCGGCAGTTACCTCCGTGCCCGGCGGGCGCTGGTCACTCCGGAGCAGGTCGGGCTTCCGGCGGGTGCGAATCGCCGCGTTCCCGGGCTTCGCCGTGAAGAAGTCGCCATGCTTGCGGGCATCAGCGCCGACTACCACCTGCGGCTGGAGCGCGGCCGCGACAAGAACCCCTCAGCGCAGGTCCTCGAATCGCTCGCGCGGGTCCTGCACCTTGACGAGCTCGAACAGAAATACCTCCTCGGCCTGGCCACCTCGCGCCCGAGGCCACAGCGGCGCCGGAAGCCTGAACGCGTGCCCGCACGGTTGCATCAGCTCCTTGCCAGCGTGCAGGTTCCCGCGTTCGTGGAAGGGCGCGCGTTCGATGTGCTTGCATCCAACCGGCTCGCAGTCGCGCTCTCTCCGCGCCTTCAGCCCGGGTACAACCGTCTCCGGTCGCTGCTCCTCGATCCTGAGGAGCAGGCGTTCCAGCAGGACTGGACGCGCTCCACGGAAGGATTCATCGCTGCCTTCAGAAAGTCCATCGGCGACGACATTGACAACCCGCGATTCGTGGAACTAGTGGGCGAGCTTGCCCTGTCGAGCGAGCGGTTCCGAAATCTCTGGGCGCGCTACGACGTCCGCAGCCTCGAAGGCGGCACCACCACCGTGAACCATCCCGTCGTCGGTGAGCTGCGCCTGCACCGAGACAAGCTCCCTGTAGACGATCTGCTCCTGGTCCTCTACTACGCCGATCAGGGTAGCGAGAGCGATGAGAAACTACGCCTCCTCGCCTCCATGGCCCAGACAATACCCACCCCCGACGCGCGTCGGATCACAAACGGCTGAACTGAACAGCCACCTCGAACCCCACGGTGACCTGACCGCTGAGCATTAGCCTCGCGCTTTCGTGCGCCAGGTTGCCGACATGTGGAGAGCGACCCCCGACGGCGCTTGGCCCGGGGTGCCGATACGCCGGTGCGGTGACGGATTACAGGAGACGCGCCACGTCATCTGCGGTCTGACGAGGACCCGGCACGGGCAGCAAGTCGAGCCGCTTTTCCATTTCGAGGCGGAAAGTGCCGTACGGGTTGATGTTCGACCAGAAGAGCGCGGTCAGCCCGCGCCGGTCCTCCTCCGAGAGCTTCTTGGCCAGCGCGAGTTTTACCGTGACCGGCTCGAGACACCACACGGACGCGCCGTCAGCAGACTCCGTCTCAGGAGCCCCGCTCATTGGGTGGCCCTTTCCCGGTAGACGGGCCTCACGGCCCGCCTACCTTGTCCGGCCACGAGGTCACTTACACAAGGCCGTTGGCACGCCCTACGAGGACGCCGAGCCCCCCAGTTCCAGGTAGTCGAGGTTCGGGCCGCCCTTGGCGGTGGTGGCGGTCAGCCGGATCGTGTTGGAGCCGGCTTTGAGATTGGCGCTGATCGCGGCGTCGGCCCAGGTGTTCCAGCTGCCGGTGCCATTGAAGGCCCGGCTCGCTGCCAGCGTGCCGTTCACACTGACGTCCATCGGCCGGCTCACCGTGGTCCCGTTCGCGTACCGCACCGTGAAGGCCGTCGAACCGGCGGTCGCGACGTTGACCGTCCACTCGACGTACGCGCCCGCGACCCCGTTGGCCATGTCGACAAAGCCCTTGCCCGAGTATGCGCTGTGGTTGGTCGCCACCGTACCCTGGGAGATCGTCGCGTCCTCCGCCTCGTACCGGACTCTGGGGGGCTGCGGCGTAATGTCGACGAACCCAGGGCAGTTGGCCGGCCAGATGACGTTCGGCGTGGCCGTGCACGTCGCCTGCGCCACACGACCGGCTACGTTACGCACCGTGACGATCAAGAATGGTCCCCCAACGGTAACTGTGTCCACAGACAGGCCGACGGACGTCACGTTGCCGGGATAGCCCATCACTGTGGAGACGTTGTGCCAGAACCGATTCGCCGGTCCCACCGACGAAGAGTCCCGGATCAGTGTCGTGCCGCTGCCCTGTACCATCCCGACATACCTGCGCGCGCCGATGTTCACGGCGTTGATGTCGCTGCTCGGAAGCAGTGGGAGGCTGACAGGAGCCCGACTGATATCGGCCGCTACCTTGTGCCCGGCGAAGTTCCGCACCTCCGTGCCGGCGTCGGCGGTCGCCGGGACCGGCGATGCCATAAATCCGCTGGTAATCGCCGTCGTGACCGCCCAAATCCACGTAAACTTACCTACAGACAAACCTTTTTTCCGAGAAATCACTCGATCCCCCATATCGCTTGAATTCCGATGAATCAGACCTTCTTCCGTGCCACCCAGGTAGCACTGCGAACAAGGAATACCCCGTCGGCGAAGCGATGAAGCGACAGAGAAGTAGCGATAAAAAAAAGACAGACGACACAATCAGGAAAGAAACCCGCTTTGCCACGGCCCGACACCGTTCCAATATTTTTAGACGGAAACCCGTCCGTTATTGACAACACTGCCATTTCCGGTTCGATAGCGTCGGAACATACCGGCATCGACAGTGATGAAGTCGTGCGGCCTAGCCAAAGCGGACCGAAGCGGCGATCCGGTCGACCGTTTGCCGGAAGCGGTCCGGCAAGGCCACGACAGTCATTATCAGCCGGGTTTTAGGCAGCCACCAGATCCGTGGGGTGAAGCTGACGTGCGGCCCTGCGGGTGCCGAATAATCATCCGCCCAGATCAGGCGGCATGCTTGTATTCGTGGAGGGTGCCGCCGAGTCGGTCGTGGCGCAGGACGCCGAGCCTGGTGATCTGGTCTGGGTCGTTGATCGGTTCGGGGAGCGGATGGAGCGGGGCGGCGCTGCGGAGGGTTCGGTGAGGCTGCGGCGGGGGAACCGCGGGAAACGGACGGTGGCAACACCGGAACCGCGCCCGCGGTCCTACCCGATCAGACCTGCAGGCTCGAACTCCTGGACCGCACACTCATTTGGAATCAGCGCCACCTCCTGCACGCCACTGCGCAAGGTCGAGACGTTCTACAACCGGCACCAGGGAGGTCAGGAACTGCCGCCAGGTCGGCGAAGCCCGCCGCGGTGCCGGGCCAAGACCGGCTGCGGCCAGGATCCGGCGGATGGTGCCCTCCCCCACCCGATGGCCCAGGCCGACCAACTCGCCTTGGATTCTCCGGTGTCCCCATCGGGGATTCTCCTTGGCCAATCGGATGACCAGGTCACGCACCGGTCAGGGATCGGCGGACTCCCGGGACTGTTCGGGTACCTCCAGCGCTGCTTGACCAGTCCGGTGCCAGGCCAGCAGGGTGCCCGGCGTCACGATCCGATGTGCCCGCAACCACTGTGGAAGTTGACGGGTGAGCGCGGCCAGGATCGCCCGGTCGGCCCAATCCGGTCTCGGACGAGGGACCTGACGGCGCAGCACCGCCACCTCATGCCGCAGCACGAGGATTTCCACCTCCTTGGAGGCATCGCTGCGAGCCACCAGCACCAGCCACCCCACGACCCTGATCAAGATCAGATACAGCAGACGGAAACACACGGAGAACGAGAATAAAGCCAACAGCCCTGTACGAGTATTGGCACAGCACAGGGCCGAGGTGCGGCCCTTGTCACTGATCGACCTCCCCTATCCTTGCGATGGTGAGTTGTGGCAGTTCAGTTCCGCGACTCCCCACCTGAAAGGACTTGTATGGGACCCCGTGTCGTCGTCACCGGAGGAAGCGGGAAGCTCGGCCGCGCGGTCGTACGCGAACTCGCCGAGCACGGATGGGACGT
>JAOPYO010000398.1 GCA_025964575.1 Actinomycetes bacterium | reverse complement strand
TCGACGAGGTCCATCTCGTCCGCCCGCAACCACACGTACCCGGGCACCGTGCCGGCCACGACGCCATCGGCGTCACGCGACGGCGTCTCGTACCGGATCACCCAGACCCGCCCCGGGGTCATCCACGGCCACGCACCGTACGGCTCCAACGACTCGGTCGCGCTGGTGACGGTCGAAGGGAGGCGGGGGATGTGACCGCGACGCCACACACCCTCAGACGCGGGAGTGGCGGCTCGGATCACCTGCCCCGCGGCGGGCGGTGCGGTGTCCGGCAGGGGCGGACAGTGAGAGGAGGTGGCCACGATCTGGCCTCTCGCTAGACGGTATGTCTATGCGAGGGTGGCCCAGACAACCATCGCATGTCAAGGTCTTCCACGATACGCTGCCCCACATGACGCGCGAAGGACTGGCCGAGGCCGCCACCAAAGCCGGAACACGCCTGGTCGCATGCCTGTACGGGCGAGTCAGCAACGACCCAGCACGAGACCGCACATCCGTCGTCGAGCAGGACGCCGCCAACAAACGAGACTGCTCCACCCGCAACTGGGCCGTGGGCGGCTCCTACGCCGACAACGACATGTCCGCTAGCCGATTCGCCAAGACAGAACGACCCGGTTGGGATCAGCTCCTCGAAGACCTCGCCGACGCGCAGTACCAGGTCCTCGTTCTGTGGGAGGCATCCCGCGGCGACAGGCGCCTCGAAGAGTGGATTCGGCTGCTGAACCTGTGCAGGGATCTGGGCGTCTGGATCCACATCACCAGCCACGGCCACACCTACGACGTACGGAAGCGCCGCGACTACAAGACCCTCGCCGAGGAAGGCGTCGACTCCTCCGACGAGTCGGAGAAGGTGTCGGGGCGGGTTCAGCGCTCGGTGGACAGTCGAGCCGAACGCGGTACACCACACGGGCGGCTGCTGTGGGGGTACCGGCGCATCTACGAGGTGTCCGCCAACGGCAAACGAACCATCGTCGCCCAGGTCGCAGACGATGCGTTGCGCCCGTCCCAGCACCTGATCACCCTCGCCGCCCTGGGTGCTTTGCATGCCAGCATCCTCGCGGGGCACCCATCTCGAGCTTTGGCGCGTGCGGCGTCCCGCGGGCTTCCCATCCCCAACGACGCCTGGTTCGGCCCGTACGGCCGCGCGCAGACCGTGTTGGAGATGGCGAAACGGTTCGCGTCGGGGGAGGGAGCCAACGGCCTCGCCATTGACTTGAACCGGCGGGGCATCCCCACACCCCACCTCGGCAAGAAAGGGTGGACCGATGTTCAGGTCACCCACCAGATCGAGAACCCGGGCGTGGCCGGCAAGCGGGTGCTGCGCGGTGAGGTGGTGGGTGACGCTTCGTGGGAGCCGATCGTGCCCGTCAAGATCTGGCGGGCGGTCGTCGCGAAGCTCGCTGACCCGTCGCGGCGCACCCAACACGACACGGCCGTTAAGCATCTGGTGTCCGGGATCGCCACGTGCGGGGTGTGCGGCGGGGTGGTGCGGCAAGCCAAACGTCGGGGCGGCGAGTACCAATGCTTCCCGAAAGCCGCAGTGAAGGGGATGGCGTTCCACGTTGCCCGCAAGCAGGACGGCGTGGACGCCTACGTACAGATGTCGGTGTGGGAACGGCTGGCACGACCAGACATCGCGGAACTTCTCGCCGAGGATGTGCGTGCGGACCGCAGGGCAGCCGAGCTCGCCGACCAGGTGCAGGAGATGACCTCCCGCCTCAATGAGGCACGCGACGCCTACTCGCGAGGGAACCTCCCGATGGAGGCTCTGACCCGCATTGAGGCGTCCCTCGCCCCGGAGATCGAACGGGCCCGCGAGAAGATGGACCACGTCCGCCTCGGCCCTGTCCTGGAGGGGCTGGTGTCCCCTGACGTGGCCACGGTGGAGGCGGCGTGGTGGGAGCGGACCCTTCCGCAACGCCGGGAGGTGCTGCGGGTCCTGACCGTCCGGATCGAGATCCTCAAACTCGGTGCTGGCCGCCGTAACTACTCGCCGGAGGAGTCGGTGAACATCGTGTGGCGGAAGCCGGCACGGTGACCGTGTCACTGCGATGGCGTGGGTATGCCCGGGTCCAGGGCTGTCGGGACGACGGACGGGGCGACGTCGATGGCCGGTGGCGTGGTAGCGGGCAGGGGCGGCGTGACGTCCGGCGCTGCAGGGGGTACGACGACTGGCGCCCTTGTTGGCGAGGTGTCCGGGATGGTCGACGGCGCCGCTGTCGGCGAGGAGTCAGGCCGCGGCGACGGGCCACCCGTCGCGCCGGTGAGGTCGGCCGGGCGTCCGGGTGTCGACGACACCGCCACCTTCAGAAGGGGTCTCCCGCTCGGTGTCACCGTGGGGAGAACCGGCGGCACGTGCACGATACGGATCAGTGCTGGCCGGTCATCGCCGAGGGGTACTGACGTCACGGGGTTACCGCTTACGTCTGCGACCACGCACATACCCACGCAGGCGGCGATGACGCCAGCGATCTTGGGTACGCCGATACCTCCCAGGATGGGGATGAGGGAAGCGGGTCCGTGCCCGGAGAGCCATTTCGAGAGGCGTCGGCGACACTGCCGGGGGCCAACTGCGGCGTGAACCACGACGACCGGGCCTTGGGATGTGGACCACTCCAGCGAGACGACCTCATCGGGCAGGTCGGGGCGGACGTGAGACCTGAGGTAGGGCAGCTCGTTGATCGATCCGAACGTCTGGACGACCGCGGCCCAGATCTCCTGCACCTGGTCAGGGTCGGTGACTCCAGAGTCGCTGCCGCTGAGGGTGATCCTCACGGCTGTGTCGCCGATCGTCACTTTCGCCCCGGCTCCGTTTTCGCGCAGGGCTGCAACGAACTGTGGGGTCAGGCCTGTTGCTACGTAGTCGACTGCCTGCTGGAACGCGGTGGCGGTGCACTCGGCTCGCACTTCGGCTTCGATGCGGGACCGCACTGCTTTGTGACGACCGTGGTTTGACCTGCGCACGGGTTCAGGCTCGTGTCCTGTGGCGATCACGCATGGTTGCGTCCCGTCCGTGTCTCCGGTGATAAGTCTCAGCATTAGATAGCCGCCCGCCATCCCATCCGCGTCGATATGGATAACGGTGCGCCCTGCCCAGGGGCCATCAGTTGACGCCCCAGATGACCCGAATGTCACCCCAACCACGCACGTGTTATCGACTTGTTACATGCGGATAACTTGATACGGGTGGTGGTTGACCTTCGCATCGGCATGGCCGTTGGGGAATGAAAGCTTATCCGTTCTGCTCCCGGCGCTCGGGAGCAGCAACCTGCCGCTGAGACGCCTCATCCTGACGGCTAGCCATGACATAGAAGATCATTCCGCGACGCTCATCGACGCTGAATCCCTTCAGCAGCCAGATCTCTTTCTCCCAGATGGACAACCCCGCCCAGAGCACATGCCCCGGGAGGTCGGCCGGCGGCTCAGCGAGGTTCGGCGCCGAGCGAGTTATCGTGACGCCGTCCTCATCCACGGTCATGGATGATCCGGCCGTCAGGTGTGCCGCACCGAAGTGGGCCAACTCGTCCCGCTCGGCGATGCCCGCGACAACCATCATCTCGCCGAGGGGGACACCGAACAGGCTTCCGATCTTTCGGAGGATGGCGACAGTTGGCTCTTGCTGCCCGTTCACCACGCGACTCATGGTGGCCTGCGAGATGCCAGTGTCCTGCGCTAGTCGCGATATACCGCCTGCTCGTGGACCTGCCAGCGGGTATCCGCGGCGAGGCATCTCGTCGCGGAGCCACCTCGAGATGGCGGTCTCGGTGCTCATGAAACCGCATCGTAACTTACACCCATGGATGGAGTCAGACATGGGGTGGCATTGGCGTGATCTGGCCACCCAACAGTGACGGCCCCGTACGAACACATGATCGATCTGCTGGTTTGGCCGGATACGGCATTCGTTGATGGAACCGCTTGACTATCCGCTCCTGGATACAGCAAGCTTCATCCATGGATGGAAGCAAGATCCCGGAGACCGGCCCCCTGACGCTCCGCCTGAACACGGCCAGGTATCGGGCCCTCGCCGCTGAACGCGGATGGAAGACCGTTGAGGAGCAGGCACGCGGCCTCCAACTCTCCATGGCAACAGCCAGCAGGATCCGCGCAGGCCTCCAAACACCCGGCACATCCCTGATCTGCGCGCTCCGCCGAGCTTTCCCTGACGAGCAGTTCGAGGACCTCTTCGAGGTCGTCGGCGTCGAGGCCCAGCAGGGAGCGGCGTGAGCGACCACATCTCTCCCGAACTGCGGGCCAAGTACGGGCCCGCCGCCAAACGGTGCGCAGACGAGGCCCCGGAGATCCGCCGCGGCGACGACATCGCCATCCAGCTGCGGCAGATCTTCGGCTGCATCGGCCAGCCCGCCCGACTCGAACGCAAGGCCGGCGAGTCCGAAGCCGCCTGAACGTAAGTGGGCTCCCTTGCCGTGGCGCGGCGCGGGAGCCCTGACCGACCACCAAGCCCGCAAAGAGAGAGGAAGTCGGACACATGCAAGATACCCAGCCCGTAGCGGAGGTGTCCGGTGTGACGGACGCTTCACCGGACCGGTTCGAGCGTGCTCTCCGCGTCATGGCCCGCCATGTGGCCGAGTCGAACGCCGCCGCGTCCCGGTGCGACAACCCGCGTGACGCAGGCATCGCGGTCGAGTACCGCACCGAAGCGGACGCGGTCCTGTGTTCCCTGGTCGACGTCATCGTCGCAGGCGGCGTCGAGGACCGGGACGCGGCGCGTGCTCAGGCGTACAGGCTGATCGCCGAGGCGGTGAACAGCCGTGGGTGAGATCCGCTGGTACTCCCTCAACCGCCGCACCGAATTCCCCGGCGACGTCCAGCAGTGCGGCGAGTGCTGCGCGATCGTCCACGACGCCAACGTCACGGGGCACACCGACTGGCACGAGCACCTCGACTCCCGGTTCACCGCAACCAGCGAGTCGGAGCTTGCCGTTCCGGCCGACTGGCCGCCCCAGCTGGGCGACCTGTGGCGGGAGGTGGACGGCGCCCTGTGGTTCGCCCAGAGCTTGGGCGGCTCACAGATGTCTCTCATCCCCGCTCAAGTCCGGGGAGAGATCGACCAGGCGCTTCCCGCGTACGTCCTCGAGACCTTCGGCCCGCTGATCCTCGTCCACCGCGATACCCGCGAGGCGGTGGCGTCCGATGGCTGACCTGCCCCTGTCCCGTCAGCGCTGCCGTGACGCGTTCGCCGCGACCATGACCGCTTCCGCGTGCCTCGCGAACTGGCACGCCAAGGCCCCCGAGCCGTTCAACCTGCACGCCCACGAGGCGATGGCCTCCATCGACGAAGCCATGCGCGCTCTGCTCGAGGCGCGGGCCGCGCTGCTCACCGAGCTCCGCAAGGACCAGGACGAGCGTGCGGCCCTTGACGACGAGCGTGCGACGCGCATCGAAGGTCTGCTCGCCGAGTGCCGGAAGGGCGGTGCCTGATGGCCGCCTCGCTGACCGCCGCCGACATCCTCGACAAGGCCGCCGACGTCATCGTGGCCAACGGGTGGATCCAGGACGACTTCTACCTCACCCTCGGCATCGACGACCAGCCCCTGCCCACCAAGCGGGGCGTGCAGCCGAAGGACTCGATGGAGTGCCCGGTGTGCGCCGGTGGTGGCATCAACGTCGCCGCCGACTTCATACCCGACTACGACGAGCCCGATGGCGTTCTGTACAACGCGCTTGAGGCGTTCGCGCGGCACGTCGAACCGGACCCCGAGCGGTTCGCCGACGGTGCCTGGACCGACCCGGATGAGCTGTACGGGGTCATCGCCGAGTGGAACGACATCTACGGCCGTACTGCTGAGCAGGTCGTGGCCGAGCTTCGGGCCTGCGCCGCTGACCTCCGAGGCGGTGCGTCGTGACCGAGGCGTTCGAGCCCGTCGAGGAGTGGCCCTGTCAGGGCGCCACCCACAAGGTCTACCGGTTCCCCAACGGCTACGGGGCGTCGGTCGTCGCCTGGGACACCGAACCCGCTGAGTTGCGGGTAGTCCGCTGGCACCGCAACCAGTACCGCCTCGACTACAGCACGCCGATCACCCTTGAGGCCATCGGCCGGCCGGACGACGACGAGATTCAGGACCTCCTCGAGCGCGTCCGTGCCCTGCCGTTCGGAGGCGTGTCGTGAACGCCACGCTGTCCGCCTCCGTCGAGTGGGGTGTCCGCCACCACGGCCACCTCGCCGCTGCAATCACGGTGGACGTGCGCGCCGACGAAGCAGACGCCCGCCACTGGTGCGCGTCCCTGCTGTGGTGCGGGAACAGTGACGCCGTCCTGGTGGCCCGCGCCGCTGGGGCAGACGCCGCGTGGATCCCGCAGGGCGGTGCCTGATGGCCATCGCCTACGAGTCCCGCGCCCACCGCATCGCTGACCTGGTGGCTGGTCTGATCTGGACAACCGTTGACCGCTGGTACTGCAAGGTGTGCGGCCGGACCGCCCAGCACTTCACGAAGAACCAGAAACGCCAGTGGGACGACGAGGTCCCGGTGGAGTGCGGGCGGCTGATGCTCGGCCGGCGTCCCTGCCGAGGCCACCTCGTACGGGCGGAGGTGGCCCGGTGACCGCTGAACTGCTTGAGGTCTTCAACAGGATCTGCGACGAGGTCACTGCCCTGCACGGTGAACCGTTCCTCCGCACGGCCGAAGCGTCGGACCGGTTCCGCGAGGGCCGCCAGATGGTCACCGCAGGCTGGTTCCTCCTCGATGGGGTCACCAACCATGGCTTCAAGATCTACGAGTGCCGTGACGGGATAGAGATCCTCACGTGGGCGCACTCAGGTGACGTCGCCTGGGTCAAGGCGCATCTGCGCTCGTGGGAGGTGGCTGAGCAGACGCTTCGCCGCATCCTGCCGCCCGCCTTCGGGATCAGGCTGGAGGCGAGCACCTCATGACCGCCCGCTGCCGCGTCATCTTCATCGGCTCCCCGTGCTCCGAGGATGCGATCTACGTCGTCCACATCGCGGACTGCCCCGTATGCGCCGGCCTCGGCTGGTTGTTCTGCTGCGGCCACTCGATGTGTGTCCAGCACGGCGCCGGGATGCGAGCCGACGAGTACGTCTATCACGGCGACGACGAGCCGGTAGTCACCGCCGAACGTATCCGAGCCGTCTACCCGGTGACTGCAGTCAAGGCGGGTGCGTCGTGAGGGCGCCGACACGGTCAGCGCTTCATGCGGCGGGCGAGTTCGGCCACCAGTTGATCGCTGGTGAACCCGCTCAGATCGACGGGCACATTGATGGTGGTCGGCTCATGCCGGTCGTTCTCGGTGAGGAATCCGGCTACGACGAGCGCGTCGAGCGGATCCTGGCCGTAGACCTTGGCCAAAGCGACGACGCTCTGAATCTTGGGCGCGGTTTCTTTCCAGCGGCTGACGGTCGACTGGGCGATGCCCCCGCCGATCTTCCCTGCGATCTCCGTTGCCGATGCGCCGTTCGAGACGCGCTCGACGTACCTCCAGAACCCAGTGATCTCGGCAGGGTCGATACGCCTTCGCAGTCCGCCCGCGTTCTGGATGTTGTAGAGCGGCTTCTCTCTACCGATGGCGATCCTCTCGGCGCGCTCAGCGGACTCCCGGTCCTCGTGCCACTCGACGGCCTTGTCGGCGACGTCCTGCCACCACGACTTCTGGGACTTGTGGGCGAGCCATCGCTGGCGGGGGTTGTCGGTGATGCCGACGTAGAGCAGGACGTCGCTGGCGTCGTAGAAGCGGTACAGCGCGGTTCGCGTCACGACTCAGCGCCCCTTGGTGCGCCGTTCGACCTCAGCGAGCAGGTCTTCAGTCGACCGCGTCGCCAGGTCTCCCGTCCGCGCCTCTTCCTCTGTGATGTACCCGGCCTGGACGAGGCCCTTGATGGGGTTCTCGCCGTAGGCGCGACAGAAGGAAACGACCTTGTCCGCGTCGGGACGCGACTTCTGCCAGCGGTTCACCGTCGCGGGGGATGTGCCGTCCTTCATCTTCCCGGCGATCTTGTGGGTCGAGTCGCCCCCGGTGACTTCCTTCATGTAGTTCCACCAATTCACGTCGTCAGTGTACGGGCACGCGCGTCAATGCGCCGCGTCGGCGCAATGTCCGGCGGTGTGATCCCGGTCTTCGAGTTTGCGGTTTGTGCTGGTAACCCCTTGTCTCTGAACCGCCCACGCGTCAGAATGGTGCGTAGTAGGTTCACTCTACTGCAAACCGGAGCGCTCATGAGGATCACCGCCGACACCGAGACCGAGGCCGCATGACCCCCGAACAGTTCGCCGAGATCAAGCACCGGGCCGGACGCACGGACCCTTCTCAAGCGATTGCGCGCATCCAGCGGACTCGCGACATCCCCGACCTGATCGGCGAGGTCGAGCGGGTTCAGGCCGTGCTGACCGAGGTCTGCACCGAGCGGAACGACCTGCTCGCCGAGGTGGAGCGGCTCAACTCCGAGCTGTCCCTGGCTTTCAGCCCCGGCATGTACCTCGACATCCAGAAGGTGTTGGACGAGGCGCTCGGCACGAACGAGGCGGACGGAGCCGCAGCGGGAATCGTCGCCGATGTCGCTCTACTCGCCGAGCAGAAGCGCACCGCAGAGGCCGAGATGGATCGGCTGCGTACCCGAGTTGAGGCTCTGCGCGTCAACCGCGACCAACTCAAGGCCAAGCTCACCCAGGCCGACGCCCTCATAGCCGAGTTGGGGCGGGCGAACGGATCCCTGTCCGCACTCAAGGTGATCGCCAAGCACGGCGAGATGTCCGACGCGACCCGCCGGGAAATGCTCGACGCCCTGGCTGACGACCTCGCCGAGGGCGTGACGGGCCGATGACCGCCACGATCACCGTCCCGGACTTCCCGCCCGCTGCTCTCCGCCGGGCCGAGGACATCGTCACCGGCTACGCGACCGGCCGGATCAAGTCCACGTCGCTGTACTTCGAGTTCTTCGCGAAGCCGTGTCCGCAACTCCCGCCGGACATCGAGGACGCGGTCGAGAACGCCTGTGACGCCTACCGGCAGTGGGCGAAAGCCGTGGTCGGCGACACCCACTGGATGACACCGGACGAGCGCCGGACCCTGCTGGACGACGCCATCCGGAACCTGGTCGCCGTACTCGACGCCCGCACCACCGCCCCCCGGAAGGACGTGTCCGCATGACCGCCTATGCCCTGATCGACACCGATGGTGCCCTCCACATGCTCTCTGGCGACTTCACCGCCGAGTTCGGCGCGGACGGGACCGCACGAGTGAACCTGTCCGCATCGCAACTGCCGATCGCCGGGTGGGTGGGTGACTGCAGCCTGGTCATGCCGGACGTCCCCCGTAACTCGGTCGGTGCGGCTGTGCTGTGTTGCCTCGGCGCCGGGATCCAGCCGTACGCCGGCCCGGTCGTCATCACCGGGTTCGTCACCTACCCGTACGAGCCGGACGCCTGCGACCTCGACGCCTACACCGCCGATTACCTGCCGAGGCTGCACCGAGATGTGCGCGTCGCCCTCGGACTGGACTCCGGCGAACTCCCCGTGAACCTGCTCGAGGAGTGGGCGGTACAAGTCCGGGAGATCGCCGAGACGGCCCGAGCGGGGAGTGTGCCGCCGATCCGGATCAGCCGGGGCGACCTGCTGGAAGAGGTCGACGCCGGAGACGCTGACGGGGTCATCGCCGCGATCGAGAAGCTGTTCGGCGGTGTGGCCTGATGGACGCCGAAACCGCCGCCGCACTGCGCGCGCCATTCTCTGACGAGCTGGTCGGCAAGCGGCCACAGCCGACCTGCCCGAACTGCAAGAACTCACCGTCCAAGGCTTGCGACCAGCACCCTAAGGCCCGGTGCGGCGAGTGCGGCCAGTGGATGACGACCGCTCACACCCACCTCGACTTCGTCGGCCACGCCGACACCACCGACCGGTTCCTGTCCGTCGACCCGGACTGGTCATGGGAGCCGGTGGAACGGCAGGTGGACCCGCAGGTCCTCGCTGCCGCCGTCGCTTCGGGCAACCCGGATGTGGTCAAAGCGGTCCTGGACTCCTCGCCACCGAAGTTCGACGCCAACGGTGGTTTCTGGATCAGGCTCACGATCTGTGGTGTCACCCGCCTCGGGTACGGCGATGCCGGCGGAAAGAAGGGTGCGAACGCCGTCAAGGAAGCCATCGGGGACGCCCTGCGTAACGCGGGGATGCGGTTCGGTGTCGCGCTGGACATGTGGCGCAAGGAATCCCCGGACAGTGAGGCGCGTCAGGCGCCGGCCCGCCAGCGCACCGACCGCACATGGATGGCCGACGTACAGCGCCGCATCCTGGTAGCCGAGTCCGATCAGGAGCTGCTGGCTCTCTCGAACGAGGTCGACGCCAAGGTCCACGCGGGCGCGTGCGGGCAGGCCCAGTACGAGCAACTTCGGGCGCTCGGCCGGAACCGAGAAGCGCAGTTGGCCGCTGCGGCGACACCGCCACCCGATGTGCGTGTCCCGGAGCCGGCCAGTCCTTCGGCTGCGTCTGATACGGGCTCCGAGGCCGACCCGGTGACCCAGTTCGAGGCCGCGATCGCCGCCGCTGAGACGCCGGAAGAACTCGGGCAGGTCAAGGCCAAGGTCATGGCCGACTTCAAGGCCCAGAAGTTCGATCCCACCGTCGGCAACCGGCTTCTACGGGAGATCAAGACCCGGCAGACCGCGATCGAGGCTGACGCGGCATGAGTGACGGCTTCGTGTTCATCGAGCCCAACGCCCACCTCACCCCGGCCGAGGTGGACCTGTGCTTCAACCGCCTTAGCAACGAGATCGCTGAGGCGTCGAGGGCCCTGGTCAAGGCCCGTGACCGTGAACTCGAAGCCCGAACCATCTACGAGAAGGGCCGAGACCGGCTGCTGCTGTCCGACGCGCGCCCCCGGGTCGGCAGGTCCAAAGGCGACATCACCGTCGATGAGCGTGAGGCGTGGATCAGGTCCCGCATCGGTGACGAGTTCTGGATCTACGAGACCACGAAGGTCGATCGGGAGAACGCCGAGTCCTACACGTGGGCGCTGAAGGACCAGATCCGCATCGTCCAGTCCCTCGGCGTGACGGCCCGGCAGGCGTTCGAGGGCTCAGGGAGGACACGTTGAGCAAGCACGAGACCGCGCTGAAGTTCGCGGTGCTGAAGATTCTCCGGGACCGACTGAAGGCCGCCAAGGAGGTCGCTGACGGCGAGATCGTCGGGACGTGGAAGGTCAAGGACCGTAACGCCGCCGTGCTCCCGGACGGCACCGAGATCGGATCGGTGACGCTGGCGAAGGGCCGGACGACTGCGACGCTGAGCGACGACGAGGCGTATTTCGAATGGGTGCTGGAGAACCACCCGGACGAGATCGAGCAGGTCAAGGTCACGCGGGTCAAGCCGGGGTTCACTGAGCGGCTGCTGAACTTCGCCCGACAGACGGGCGATTGCGTCAACCCCGCCACCGGCCAGCCCGTGCCTGGGATCTCTGTCGGGCAGGGCGAACCGTACGCGCTGCCGAATCTCGCCAAGGACGCCGATGATCTGATCACCCGCGCGTGGCAGGACGGCTCTCTCGCCGCGTTGGTGGCGACGCTCGTTCAGCCGGCTGTTGAGGGCGGCGAGTGATGGCCCGCAACCAGGCGTCGACGTACGCGAAGCCCGCGGACCTGTACGCCGCGCATCGCTGCGACTGCAACCACATCGTCTACGAGGACGACCAGCCCGGTGGCCGCTGCCGCTGGCAGTACGTGGGCGCTGGTTGCGAATGCACGGATCACCGTGTCGCGGGTGGTGAGTCCTCTTGAACCTCTCGATCAAGTGCCTGTGCGGCGTGAAGGCCTTCCCGAGCGAGGCGACAGCAGAACGGCGTCTGGCGAGGATCCAGGCGCTCGGCCTGCGGTCCGAGATGCCGAGCACGGTGGTCTCCTGCACCTTCGGCCAGTGGCACATCGCCGACCCGATGCCCGTCGCCAACCTTGCCCGGACGACTGAGATCAGCAAGGTCAGCGACAAGCGCAAGGCGGAGAACCGGGAGCGCCGAAAGGTCGCGCTCGCCACGTTCGGCCGCAACCCGATGTGCGCCGTACCGCGCTGCACCGAGCCGGCCGTCGACGTCCATGAGCCGCTCACCCGAGGCCGCGGGGGGTCCATCACAGACCCGGACAACATGGTCCCGCTTTGCCGCCCACACCACGATGAGATCCAACTCGGCCCGGAGTGGGCGTACCAGCAGGACCTGATGAAGCACTCCTGGCCAGGTGATGCGGCATGACCGTTCTCACTGATCGCAAGCGCGCCGTCCTCCGTACGGTCGCTGACCACATCGCCGACCACGGGTACCCGCC
>JAOPYO010000045.1 GCA_025964575.1 Actinomycetes bacterium | reverse complement strand
AGGCGCCCCCGGAGCTCGCCCCCGCACTGAAGAACCAGGCACAGGCCTACCCGGCGCGCGGGGTCTGTGTCCGCCGCCTGGACCATGTGAACTTCCTGGCCTCCGAAGTCGAGCCGAGCACCGAGTTCGTGGCGCAAATCCTGGGTGCGCACGCCACCGAGCAGATCGTGCTCGACAACGGTACGGTGGCGGGCCGCTGGCTGACCTTCACCAACAAGTCCTATGACATCGTCTACACCCGAGACAGGACGGGCAGCCGCGGCCGGCTGCACCACATCGCCTTCGCCACCGACACCCGCGAGGACATCCTGCGGGCCGCGGACATCTTCCTCGACAACGGCGTCTTCATCGAGACCGGCCCGCACAAGCACGCCATCCAGCAGACCTTCTTCCTCTATGTCTACGAGCCCGGCGGCAACCGCATCGAGTTGTGCAACCCGGTGGCTCGCCTGGTCCTCGCACCCGACTGGAAGACGATCACCTGGACCGAAGCCGAGCGCGCCAAGGGGCAGGCCTGGGGTTTGAAGACCATCGAGTCCTTCCACACCCATGGCACCCCTCCCGTCGACCTGGCGAGTGAATGAGCCGGCCTTGCCGGGTCTCGTTCTGACGCGTCGAATGACGCACGAGGAGGCCGGCACACAGGCGACGGCGGCAGGGCCGTCCGATGACCCTGCCGAGCGGGGAATCCGAGGTCAGGTCCGGTTTTCGGCCGCGAGCCGTTCCAGCAGGTCCCGGCTCGCGGCCGCGATGAGGGGCGGCACCTCGAGCTCGGTCAGCATGTCCGCCGCCGCGCCCATCTCGGCGGCCCGGCGCGCGGCGTGCCGGTAGGTGCCGCTCACAAGTCTGTCCACGGTGGACTCGTCGGCCGCGGTGAGCTCCGCGACGATGTTCTCCCGAAGCCACTGCTCGCAACCGGCGGAACGCGCGGCCTCCAGCGCCTCCACCACCGCGGCCGCCAGTCCTTTGAAGAAGACACTGCGCAGGAGCTTCTTGCCGGCTGCCAGACCGGGCTCTCCCCGCAGCACCTCGACGGAGGCCCCCAGCGGACCGAGGATGGCCGAGACATCGGCAGCGCCACCGCCGCTGGCCAGCATCGGCGTACGGAGGCCGCGCCCCGGCACCGGGGCTATGATCGCCACATCGGCGAACCGGATCCCGTGCTCTCGCGCGGTGGCGCCAAGCTTCCGCTTCAGTCCAGGTGAGGCGGTGTTCAGATCAGCCCAGACGACACCGCCGGCCAGACCACCAGCACCGGCCGTGAGCGCCCCGGCCGCAGCGTGCGCGCTGTTGATACTGAGCACCAGGTCGGCGCCGGTTGCCGCCTCGGCCTCGCCGCCGGTGTCGATGATCCCCTCCGGCGCCGGCACCGCCGGGTCGTAGCCGCGCACGACGGCTCCGGCGGCGGCCAGGTCGCGGGCGATCGCGCCGCCCGCTTCGCCGAGGCCGAGCACAGCGATGGTGGGCCCCCGGCTGTTCCCGCTTGACATTCGGCGTTTCCCTTCGACGTCATGACGGGGGATCCCGCCCGGACGCTACACTAGGACAGCAACAAAATTGGCGACAATAACGGTCCATACATTGTGGATCCAGGGGAGAGGCAGTGTCGGCAGGCGGCGAGAGCGGCGCTCGGGGCGAGGACGACCGACCCGTGGTGGTCGGGATTCGGGAGGCCATCCTCAGCGGCGAGTTCGTTGCGAACCAGCGCCTGGTCGAGGCCGACCTCTCCGAACAGTTCGCCGCCAGCAGGGCGAGTGTCCGGGCGGCACTACTGGAGCTGACCAACGAAGGTCTGATCGAACGCCTGCAGAACCGCGGCGCCAGGGTCCGCGCGGTCTCGCTCGAAGAGGCGATCGAAATCTCCGAGGTGCGGATGGTGATCGAGGGCCTCTGCGCGGCCAAGGCCGCTGAGCGGATCACCGAGGAGGAGAGCAGAGAGCTCAAGGACACCGGCGAGAGCATGCGCTCGGCTGTCTCGTCTGGCGACGTGCTCGGCTACTCGCGGCTGAACGAGCGACTACACCGCCGTATACGGGTGATCAGCGGCCAGCAGACTGCCTCGAACGTGCTCGAGCGGCTGCGTGCGCAGAGCGTACGCCACCAGTTCAAGCTCGCGATGCATCCAGGCCGGCCGATGGTGTCGCTTCCCGAGCACCTGGCGATCATCGATGCGATTTGCGCCCACGACTTGGAGGCCGCCGAGCAGGCCGCCCGCGCACATCTGCGCAGCGTCATCCAGACGCTGCCAGCGGTCGACCGGGACAGACCGCATGGCGGCAGGGGAGCGACATGACCGGGCCGGTATCGCCACCGCCCAGGCTGGTGCCCGATCAGCCCGCCTGGTCGGCCTTTCGGCCCTTGGGATGGCGGGGGAGGGCGCCGTCGGCGAACGCCCAGAGGTGTTGCGTGGCGTAGGACCGCCAGGGCCGCCACCGATCGGAGAGACCCGGTTCGGTGGCAGGGCACAGCCGGTGGAGGGCACGCCGTACGCGGAGGTCAGGTATGAGGATGTCAGGGTCCCCAAGGGCCCTCATGCGCAGGTAGGCGACCGTCCACGGACCGACGCCGGGCAGGTCGAGCAGTTGTTTCTGCACGCCTTCGCGGTCGGCACCTGGGTCGAGCCGGATGGTTCCGTCGGCGAGCGCGCGGGCCAGCACGAGCAGCGTATGGTGCCGGCCGGGCGGCAGGGCGAGGTCGGCCGGTTCCGCGGTGGCCAGGGTGTTCATGTCCGGGAACGTGTGGGTGATCTCGCCGATCGGGGCGGCGAGCAGCTGCCCGTACCGCTGGATCAGCCGGGCGGTGCGGGCGCGCGCCATGTCGGTGCCGGACCGTCGGCCGAGTACGACGCGTACGGCGAGTTCGGCGGCGTCGACATGACCAGGTACGCGGCGGCCGGGGCAGACCGCGATCAGCGGCCCGAGGAGCGGATCGCCGCCGAGGAAATCAGCGATGGCCTGTTGATCTGCGTCCAGATCGAGCAGCCGTCGGCAGCGTTGCACGGCTGCGGTCAGATCTCGGAGGTCTTCCAGTTGGATCTCGCAATGCACATATGCGGCCGCTGAGGCGTCCCGCAGGGCGATGACTCCGGCCCCATGCGGCAGGGACAGGGACCGCCGATAGGTCCCGTTGGCGTATTCCTCGATGCCGGGGACGGCGTGGGCGCCCAGGAAATCCAGGAGACCCTGCATGTGCATCGGCGGCCGGTAGGCCAGCCGGAGGGCGATCGTGCCGGCCGCGGGGGCGTCTCCCGTCCCGGTAGGCGCGGCGCGCAGCCGGGTCGGGGTGGTCGCGAACAGCTGCCGGATGGTGTCGTTGAACTGCCGGATGCTCGCGAACCCCGCAGCGAATGCGATCTCGCTGACCGGCAGCTCTGTCGTTTCCAACAGGATCCGGGCGGTCTGTGCCCGCTGCGCCCGAGCGAGGGCCTGTGGACCGGCGCCGACCTCCGCGATGAGCTGACGATGCACCTGCCGTTCGCTGTAGCCGAGGCGGTCGGCCAGGCCGGCCACGCCTTCGCGGTCGATGATCCCGTCGGTGATCAGCCGCATCGCCCGGCCCACCAGATCCGCGCGCACGTTCCATTCCGGTGAGCCCGGAGCCGCGTCCGGCCGGCACCTCTTGCAGGCCCGGAACCCGTTGACCTGTGCCGCTGCGGGGGTCGGAAAGAATCGGACGTTCTCCCGCTTCGGCATCACAGCCGGGCAGCTGGGGCGGCAGTAGATACCGGTCGTGGTGACGGCAACGTAGAACCAACCGTCGAACCGCTGGTCCCGGCTCTCCAACGCCGCATACGCGTCCTCGTCAGCAATCACTCTTGCCAGTTTGGCACCCCGGCGAGGCCGACACTGGCGGGCATCGGACGAGGACGTCGTCATCCCGCCTCGCGAACGTCGCCGTCCGATGACCGCCAGCGATCCGACGCCCAGCGCGGCCAGGGTGGGCGCATGGACGTTAAAGATCACGCCGGTGGCGGGCTGGGCGGCTATCGGCGAGCGCTGGCCGGCCGGGACTTCCGCCTGCTCTGGCTGGGCTCCTCGATCTCGCTCATAGGTGACGGAATGACCTTCGTCGCGCTGGCCTGGCTGGTGCTCTCCCGACCCGGCGGCACCCAGCAACTCGGGCTGCTCACGGTCTGCTACACGCTGCCGGTCTTCGTGGGAGGCCTGCTGGTCGGCCCGGTCCTGGACCGGTTCGACAAGAGGTACGTGCTGGCCGCCGACAGCGCGCTGCGCGGCGCCGCGGTGGCTTCGATCCCGCTGATGGCGGCGACGGGCCGGGCCCCCGCGGCGCTGCCCTTCGTCGTGGCCGCGATCTATGGGCTGCTGAAGATGGTGCCGCTGGCCGGTTTCCCCGCGGCGATCCCTGACCTCGTCCCCGGCGGAGACCGGGATGCGGCCAACGCCCTGGAGTCCCTGAGCTTCGGACTGGCCGGAATGATCGGCCCCGCGCTCGGCGGCCTCCTGCTCGCGGGAGTCGGGAGCGAGACCGTGCTCGCGTTCGACGCGGTGTCCTACGTTCTGTTCGCCGGGGCCGCTCTCGCTGTCCGCCGCCCCCTGGTACCCGACCACCGTACGGACGGGACCGAGAGTGAGACGGCTCACCGCCGGGTGTCGGCGCTGCTGCGGGATCATCTTCTGGTCATGACGACCCTCGCGTTCATGGCCTTCAACATCGCCGAAGGAATGCTGCTCGTCGTGGGTCCGTGGCTGGCCAAGACCCATCTGCCCGGCGGCGCGGAAACCCTGGGTCTGCTGCTCGCCGCGCTCTCCATTGGCGAGTTCGCGGGCGCGGGCGCCGCGGGCGCCCGGTCGCCACGAGTCAACCCGCTGAGGGCCATCGCGACCGCCCAGATCATCGCCGCCACCGGTTTCCTGGCGGTGCTGGCCACACCCCACACCTTCGGCGTGGCCGCCGGATTCCTGGTCATCGGGCTGTTCAGCGCACCGATGACGGTCTGGGCGCAGTCGCTGCGCATGGAGCGGATCCCCGCACCCCTGCGCGGCCGAGGGTTCGCCACCCTCCGCACACTGATGCAGGCGACCCCGCCCATCGGCGCCGCCCTCGTGACCCCGATCCTCCAAACAGGGCGGCTGGGCCTGGCCGTACTCGCCATGACGCTCCTTGCGGCGGCCCCCGCACTCGTCCTGCTCGCACGCCCGCGCGGCCTCTACGCAAGCAGATCTTCATCCGGCCTGCGTTGACAGATGCTACCAACCAAGCGCATGCTTCCAAATGTGACGGGGACCACAGAGGTCCCCCCGGACTCTTCCGTAGCTGTGCACCGGCGCGAGGTGCCATCGCCCGCTGACCGCCTTCGACAGGGTTGTACACCCGTCGCAACGCACGCTCGTTGAAGGGATCCACCATGGCCGTTTCACCGCAACCTTCCACGGAGACTTCTGGGAGCGCTCCCGGGCCGACCGCCGAGGGACGACCCACCCGCCGCACCGTACTGCGGGGCGCCGCACTGGCCGGCGGGGTCGTGATGACCAGCGGGTTGCTGGGTCGCATCCGCACCCCCGCGTACGCCGACGTCACGTACGACGTCGTGGTGGTCGGCTCCGGGGCCGCCGGGATGACGGCCGCGCTGACGGCGGCCAAACGGGGACTGCAGACCGTGGTGATCGAGAAGGCACCCACGTTCGGCGGCTCGGCGGCCCGATCCGGGGCGGGGATCTGGATACCGTGCAACGAGGTCATCCTCGCCGCCGGGGTGCCGGACACTCCGGCCAAGGCCGCCACCTACCTCGCGAGCGTCGTCGGTGCCACGGTGCCCGCCGCGCGGCAGCAGGCCTTCCTGGCCAAGGGCCCCGCCATGATCTCCTTCGTGATGGCGAACAGCCCGCTGCGGTTCCGGTGGATGGAGGGCTACTCCGACTACTATCCCGAGCTTTCCGGCGGGATGCCGAACGGCCGCTCCATAGAGCCGGACATGTTCGACGGGAACCTGCTCGGTGCGGAGCTCGCGCACCTGAACCCGGCGTACATCCCGGTACCGGCCGGCGAGGTCGTCTTCAGCGCCGACTACAAGTGGCTCAACCTCGCCGCGGTCAACGCCAAGGGCACGGCGGTCGCCGCCCAGACCATCAGCAGGTACACGGCGGCCGTGCTGGCCGGCAAGAAGCCGCTCACCATGGGCCAGTCCCTGGCCGGCGCGCTGCGCGCCGGGCTGCTCGCCGCGAACGTGCCGGTCTGGCTGAACACGCCGTTCCTCGACATGCAATTCGACGGCAGTGGCCGCGCCACCGGGGTGCTGGTCTCCCAGAACGGCGCGCAGGTGCTGGTGAAGGCCCGGCGCGGAGTCATCATCGGCTCAGGCGGCTTCGAGCACAACCTGAGCATGCGCCAGGAGTTTCAGCGGGCACCCATCGGTACGGACTGGACGGTCGGCGCCAAGGAGAACACCGGCGACGGGATCCAGGCCGGCAAGCGGGCCGGGGCGGCGCTGGACCTGATGGACGACTCCTGGTGGGGACCGGCGATCCCGCTGCCCGACGAGCCGTACTTCTGCCTGGCCGAGCGCACCCTGCCCGGCAGCATCATCGTGAACAGCAAGGGCGTGCGGTTCGTCAACGAGGCGGCGCCGTACAGCGACGTCGTGCACGTCATGTACGACAAGAACCCCATCACCCAGGACATCCCCGCATGGATGATCGTCGACCAGAACTACCGGAACCGCTACCTGTTCAAGGACCTCCTACCGACCCTGCCCTTCCCGGACTCGTGGTACCAGAGCGGTGCCGTCTTCAAGGCCAGCACCCTCTCGGCTCTCGCGGACAAGATCGGCGTTCCGGCGTCGGCGCTGGTCAGCACGGTCACTCGGTTCAACGGCTTCGCCCTTACCGGCAAGGACACGGACTTCCACCGCGGCGACAGCGCGTACGACCACTACTACACAGACCCAGCCGTCATACCGAACTCCTGCCTCGCCGCCCTATGGCTGGCGCCGTTCTACGCATTCAAGATTGTCCCTGGTGACCTGGGCACCAAGGGCGGAATGCGGACGGATGCCCGGGCGCGAGTGCTCCGCGCGGACGGCTCGGTCATCCCCGGGCTGTACGCGGCCGGCAACGCCAGTGGCGCCGTCATGGGACACAGCTATGCCGGAGCCGGCTCGACCATCGGTCCAGCCATGACCTTCGGCTATGTGGCTGCGAACGACATCGCCGACACACCCAGTGCCTGGCCCTCCACTCGTGGCGATCTTCCCGGCCCGCCGGGGTTGCGATCGTGACGGAATGAGAGGCGTACGGTGAGAATCATGCGGGCGTGGAGCGTGGAGAAACCGGGACCGATGGCCTCCAGGCCGGTCCGGCTGGTTGAGCGGGAGGTCCCTGAGCTGGCCGAGGGTGAACTGCTGCTGCGGGTCCGGGTGTGCGGGGTATGCCGCACGGACCTGCATGTGGCGGAGGGCGACCTGCCCGTCCACCTGCCCGGGGTGACGCCCGGTCACGAGATCGTCGGCGAGGTGGTGGAGGCCGGGCCGGGCTGCCGTCGCGGTCCGTGCGACCGGGTCGGGGTGGCGTGGCTGCGGAGCACCTGCGGATCGTGCCGTTATTGCCGCCGTGGCACCGAGAACCTCTGCCCGGAGTCCACCTACACCGGGTGGGACACGCACGGCGGTTACGCCGAGTACGCCGTCGCGCCCGACGCCTACGTCTACGACCTGCCCGCAGGCCGGAGCGACATCGAGGTCGCGCCGCTGCTCTGCGCGGGGATCATCGGTTACCGGGCGCTGCGCCGGGCCGCGCTGCCACCGGGTGGACGGCTAGGGGTCTGGGGCTTCGGAGGTTCGGCTCATCTGGCCTCCCAGCTCGCCATGTTCGAGGGTGCCACCGTGCACGTGTTCACCAGGGCGCCCGCCGCCAGAGAGTTGGCGCTGGAGCTCGGCGCGGCGTCGGCCGGCGGTTCCTTCGACCCGTCGCCGGAACCGTTGGACTCCGCCATCGTGTTCGCACCGGCGGGGGAGCTGGTGCCGGTTGCGCTGGAGCGGCTCGATCGTGGCGGCACGGTGGCCATCGCGGGAATCCATCTGTCGGACATACCGACGCTGAACTATCAGCGGCAGCTGTTCCAGGAGCGGCAGGTCCGATCGGTGACCGCCAACACCAGAGCGGACGGCGAGGAGTTCCTGCGGCTGGCCGGCAGGTTGCCGCTGAAGGTCGCCACGACGCCGTACGACTTCGCGGACGCAGACAAGGCGCTGGCCGACCTGGCCGCCGACCGGGTCAACGGCGCCGCGGTGCTCATCATGGGTTAGCAGGATCTCACCCATATCTCGTGATCGTCTGGGGCCGCTGCTGCTGTGATCTTGAAGACCTGGGACCGATGTCACGGTTTCGGAGCCTCTGACCTGCGTACGGTTCCGTCCCGGCCTCGGGTCCACCTGGGTACGTCCTTGTAGGCGTTCCGTGGTTCGAGAGGCTGGATGCTGTGGCCGCTGACGTTCACCACCTGGCGGCGTGGAGTCTCTCCTGTGGTGCGAATCCAGACGACGATCGCCCACCAGGACCCGTCGAGTTCGTGGTGTTCCCACGCCAGTAGCAGCCCTGGCTGGCCGGTGCTCAGGGACACCAAAGGCGGACACCACACGTGATCAGGCATAGTCCGGACATACTTGAACATATGTTCGATGATCGCAATTCGCCAACGCCTCAGCCGCAATGCCAACGTCGCTCACGATCAGTACCCACCGTGCGGCTAAGGGTAGCGATGATTTCTCACCAGGTGATGTTAGATATTGGCCCCGGAACACAGGAAGACCCCGTCAGGAAGGTTCCTGACGGGGTCTTCGAGCTTGCCGCCGGTGTGTGGGTCGCCTCTCGGCGAAAGGCACAACGCGGTTCCAGCCGAACGGTAATCCGCGAAGGCAATAGGTGAGGCCCGGGGACACCAGGCACACCGGCCACGAGGTGTGTAACCGTCCTCCCCTGACGTTTGTTCCCGTGGTCATGGCCGGCTCGCTCTCATCCGCCGATCCGGGAACCTCACCAGACCATGAGTGATCCGGGCTGCGAGACCGGCTTTACCCGGACACGCCGAGGCGGCGTCCGCTCGCGGGGTCTCCGACGGCCCGAATGCCGTCATCCCGTCAGTCCGTGTAGAACTTGCCGTTCCCGGGTTCGCTATCCGGAGGCTGGGAACGGATGGCGGGAGCGGTGATCTGCAAGGAGGGGAGGGACATGGATGACAGAGAGTTCATCCGAGCGGTGGCCGAGGAGACGAACCTGTCCCACGCGGAGTCGGCGGATCTCGTCCGCGCGACCCTGGAGACGCTCGCCCACCGGCTGAGCGCGGGAGAGGTTCGCCACCTCGCGCTGCACCTGCCAGAGCCCCTCCGGGAATCGGCCCGGCCGCAGTCCCGTCAGGAACGGTTCGATCTCGAGGAGTTCGTCCGGCGGATCAGTGACCGCACCGGGCTGAACCTCCAGGAGACCCGGAACGGCGTGTTGGCCGTGCTGCGTACACTGCGCGCGGTCGTCGGTGACGAGGTCTACGACCATGTCCTGTCGCAACTCCCCGCCGAGTTCCGCGACGCCGCCGAGACCGGGTCATAGCAGTCCGATCCGTGGCTGGTGGGGCCCGCACTTCTCCCTCTACATCGACCTCGTTACCGGCCCCGTGCTCGCGGGCTTTGGAAGGCGGCGGTAGGCGTACGGGTTGGTGCCGATGACGAACGGAAGCGACAGGCCCCGACTTGGTCGGCCTCCGCTGTCCTCAGGGCGGCTCAGTGGAATTGAGGGACGATGAGGTAGATGCCGTAGCAGACGATGAGGGGGTGCCCGCCAGGTTCAGCTCGGGGGCCGGATCAGCGGCAGGGGCCCCTCCGCCACGTTGATCTCGACCACGGCACCGGTTGTTCCGGCGTGTGTCTCAATAGGGCGGTAGCGGATGGTGGCGTGCTCGCCTCGGGACAGAACGACATGGCTGACAAGTTCCCGGCCGGACTGTGACAGCTCGGCCACCTTGTCCCGGACGATCACATGGTCAACGGGTGCGAGCAGGTCGGCAGCCTGCTGGTTGGTCATGGTCAGGTTGTCGCTGAGGGTGAGGATCGCCCCGCTTCCGCGCCTGCAGACAGCCAGGAACTCGGCGAGCATGGCCCGCTCGTGCTCCGATCCCAGCTCCAGCAGCCGCTGTTCGATTTCGCTGGCGGCGTTGTTCACCAGGGCTGGCATCAGCGGGCTGGCGTCCGTGTGCCGGCACGTGATATCGAGCAGCCCTACCAACCTGCCCGTCAAGCGGTTGTACATGGGCGCACCGGCGCACGCCATCGAGTGCAGCCGCTCGCTGAAGTGCTCGCCGCCGACCACGTAGTAGACCTGGCGCGTCTCGATCGCGGTCCCGATACCGTTGGTCCCGACATGCTCCTCCGCGTAGCCGAAGCCCGGGGCGAGCTGGATGCTGTCGAGGCGGTCGGCGAAGGATCTCTCCCCGACCCGCCGATCCAGCACCCGGCCCTGGGCATCAGTGAGCAAGAGGCTCATCGCGGCCCCGAAAAGCGTTTCTTCCAACTGGTCCAGCACGGGCTTCGCGGCGTGCATGAGCCGACTGTCGGTGTCGAGGTCGTCGAAATAGGGCGCGTCAAGACGGTCGCAGTCCACGCCGAGAAACTGCGAGCGGCGCCATGACTCCACGAGCCCAGCTCTCAGTGGGAGCTGGGGCACATCCCCGTTTCCCAGGAAACACTCCCGGGCCCTCGTCACGATGCGGGCCGTATCACCACCGCTATCGGCCATCTGCCGGCCTCCCGCCACTGGAGCGGTCGTCAAACCTGTACTCCCAGCTTACCGGCCATGTATGCCCACAGCGGCATGCGTGTGCGGGGCCAAAACTCGCGCCATCGGTTAACTGGGTTTCACATGATCGCAGACGTTGATCTTGTAATCGGTCCAGGTGCGGATGATCGTTAGCAGGCACAGAGAGCGTCTGGATCGTGCGGCACCGTCGCACGATCCACCTGCTCGGCGCTTATGTACCTGACCTCACAGCCGAGCATGGGCGGTCGGAATGTACGTCAACGGGTGCGTTCTGTCTTGCGCTCCCCTTTCCTGGGCTGACCGGTCCAGAGTCGCGCGAGGGCGTAGCCGGCTCCCGCTGCCGCCGCGACCGGCCACTCGATGATGCCGACGATGGCGAGTGCGCCAAGCCCGACGTAGAGCGGGACGCCACCCTTGGCGGGTAGTACCCGGCGTGCCATGTCGACCGGGGTCATCACGATGTCGGTGGCGGTTGAGAAGATCTTGTCCGCTGGAATCGTCACCGTGATTTCGTGGGTTTGGTGGTCCGCCGATGAGGTCCGCGAGGGGCTCGTCCTCGCGGCCGCTCGCGCCGGTTGTCGCGCCGTCCTCGCGGCCGCTCGCGCCGGTTGTCGTGCCGTCCTTGCGGTCGCTCGCGCCGGTTGTCGTGCCGTCCTTGCGGTCGCGGTCTTAGCCGATGACCGAACCCGCCCCGAGCCGGTCTTTTGTTCCGTTTTCGGCTCTTGGCGCCGTTTCGATGCTGGGGGCATGATCGTCCTTTCCTTCGGTTGAGACTCTGCTGATCTTGCCCATAACGGGCCCGTGCCTAACGCGCCGACGATTCTTTTCGGTCAGCCCGAATATTCCGGTCTTGCCTGGGGCAGCAACCGGGGCATGTTGGTTCCGTAGGAGTGAGTGGGTGGGCATGATCGGGTCTGTCGGACGCTTGGCGATGGCGGCGACGGGGCAGTCGCTGCGGCTCGCCGGTACAGGCGTAGGAGTCACCAGGAACGTGACCGAGCGCGCCGTCGGGCGGACCGGCCGCACCGCGGGGGCTGTTTGCCATGCCGTCAGCGAGCAGGTCGGTCTCGCCGCGTCGGCGGCACTGCCGCGCGTGGTCACGACCTGGCGGCTACCTGTGATACCCGGCGAGGCGACGTTCCGGTTCGGGCAGATCTTCATCGCGGTGGCGGGAGAGCTGTCCGACGCGGGGCGGCACCGGGTCCGGCGACGGATATGGTGCCGCAACGGCCGCGCCCATCTGGAGGTCCGCGGGTTGGCGGGTGCTGACGCTCCTACGCTGGGCAGCGCGGTCACCGCCGGCCTCGGACTGCTGAAGGGCGTGCACTGGGCCGAGATCAATGCGGTCACCGAGCAGGTCCTCGTCTCATTCGACGAGGATCATGTGGATCTCGACACGGTGCTCGACACCATCGAGGCGGTCGAGGAGGCACATGACACGCACACGCAGACCTTCGCCCGGTCAAAACCTGAGATTCCCGGTGACCGGTCGGCCGAGTATTCGGCGACCGTGGCGCTCGCCACCAGCCTGGTCGGAGTGGCATTGGCCACCGCGGGCCGATTAAGTTGGTGCTCGCCGCCGCCCCGTGCGATACGGCTGCCGATCGTGCTCGCCGAATCCCAGCCACGGCTGCGCGCCGCGCTGGAGAGCCGGCTTGGCAAGACACCCTCGGAGCTGTTCTTCCACCTGGCCAATTCTGCCGCCTACGTCGCTACCGCCGATCCGTTCCCGCTAGCGGTGGACGTGGCTCAGCGTGTCCTGTCCCTCATGGAGGCCCGGTCACGACGGCTGGTCTGGGAGCGACGCGCACCCGAGCTGAGCGCGTATCAGTCTCCGCCGGTCGCCACACCACGGCCATCCCGCCCTGTGTCGTTACCGCCCGGCCCGATCGAGAAGACCACCGAGCGGTCCGCGCTCGCTGCGCTGACCGCCGCAGGTGGCGTGCTCGCCTGGACGCGCGACCCCGGCAAGGCCGCCGACCTCCTGCTCGCGACGGTGCCGAAGGCGGCCCGGTCGGGTCGTGGGGGGTTCGCCGCGATGCTCGGCCACGAGCTGAGCCGGGCGGGAGTATTGCCGATGAACACGTCCGCGCTACGCCGCCTGGACCGTATCTCGGTGGTGGTCATCGACTCCGCCGTGCTCAGCGACGACGGTGAACCCGACCCGTTGGCCGACGCGCTGATCGGGGCAGCACGATCCGGCGGACGCCGGGTGCTACTGACCGAACACCCCGCTGCAGCCGACCTGTTTTCATGGGCCGACGACACGGTGCCGACCGAGATGGAGCTCGCCGACCGGGTCCGTGAGCTGCAGGTGGACGGTCATGCTGTGCTGGTCATCAGCGCCCGCGACGACGCAGCCCTCGCAGCCGCGGACATCGGGGTCGCCGTGGTACGCGGACCGCGGGTGTGCTGGTCCGCCGACTTCATCTGTGGCTCAGGCCTGGAGGAGGCGTGGCGGGTCTTGCGGTCACTCGACGTGGCGCGGCACGTCAGTGAACGGTCGGCTAGGCTCGCGATCGGCGGCGGGGCCCTCGGGGCGTTGCTGGCGACATCGGGCCGACGGCACACCGGAGCCCGGCTTCCCCCCGCCCATAGCGCCGCGGGCGTCGCAGTTCTCAGCGGCGCGATCAGCGCCCGGCGGCTGGCCCGGCTCCCATCGCCCCAACCGGCACCGCGGGGTCGCTGGCATGAGATGACCGCCGAGCAGGCACTCAAACGGCTCCACGAAGCCACCGGAGCCGTTGAGGACAGAGAACGGGACGGCGAGGAGGCGCGGCGGACCGGCGGATTGATGACGGAGCTCGCCCATGCGATCAACGGGGAACTGCGGGACCCCCTGACGCCTGTGCTGGCGCTCGGCGCAGCGGCCTCGGCCATCGTGGGCTCGAGTGTGGACGCCGCCCTGGTCGGCGGAGTGATGGTGGGCAACGCGCTGATCGGAGGTACGCAACGGGTCCGCGCGGAACGAGCCCTGCGATCCTTGCTGTTCGGCGAGCGGTTGTCCGCGCGGCGCATCGCCGACGACGGGGCCGTCCAATCCGTGCCCGCCGATCGGCTCAGGCCAGGCGACATCATTTCCTTCAACGGGTCCGACGTCGTTCCCGCCGACGTGCGCCTGCTGGATTGCGTGTGCCTGGAGGTCGACGAGTCCACCCTCACCGGCGAGTCATTGCCCGTCGCCAAGGACCCCGCGGCCACGCCCGGCGCCGACCTTGCTGACCGGTCCTGCATGCTGTACGAAGGCACGACGATCCTCAGCGGCAGGGGACGCGGGGTGGTGGTCGCGGTCGGCACGGCCACCGAGGCAGGCAGGGCCGCATCGGTCGCGGGCCACGGCTCCCGAACGATCGGCGTGCAGTCGCGGCTGGGAGAACTGACCCGGATCACCATCCCGGCGGCCGGAATCGCGGGCACCACGGTGACCGCTCTGTCACTCGCACATCGAGTGCCGTTTCGGCAGGCGATCGCCTCCGGTGTCGCCATCGCGGTCGCCGCAGTTCCCGAAGGGCTCCCGCTGGTGGCGACGGTGTCCCAGCTGGCGGCAGCACGGCGGTTGTCCAAACGCGGGATCTTGGTGCGTTCGTCGCGGACGCTCGAAGCGCTCGGCCGCGTCGACACCTTCTGCTTCGACAAGACCGGCACTCTCACCGAGGGCAGACTCACCGTCGCCCGGCTGGCCAACTCGGACGGAGATCTCTCCCTGGACGACCGGCAGGGGCGTCATCTGCTGCGCATCGCCGCGCGTGCATGCCCCAAAGCCGAGGACGTGCTCGTACATGCCACCGACCGGGCCATCGTGGACCGGGCCGGCGAACGGCTCGCCCCGGACGAAGACTGGCACCTCCTGCGGGAGATCCCATTCGAAACGAACCGAGGATACGCGGCATCGCTCGGAACGAACTCTCTTGATGCCGTCCTGGCCATCAAGGGGGCACCGGAGGTGATCCTCGACCGTTGCACGCGAGACCACCACGGCCGGCCGCTGACGCCGGCCCGGCAACGGGCCGCGACGGACCGGATCAAGTGCCTCGCCGGAGACAGCCTGCGGGTCCTCGCCGTCGCCGAGGGCCGTCCCTGTGCGGAACCGGTGTCGGATGAGGTCGACGCGCTCGCCCACGACTTGACCCTGCTCGGTTTCGTGGCGATCGCAGACATGCCGCGGCCCAACGCGTCCGCGACGATCGAGCGGCTCACCGAGGCGGGCATCCGGGTCGCCTTGATCACCGGCGATCATCCGATCACCGCGAGGGCGGTCGCCCGCCAGCTGGGCATTCCCGACTACGACGCGGTCCTCACCGGAGCGGAACTGGACCGGCTGTCGGAGCGCGAGCGACTCGATCGAGTGCCGCGGACGACGGTGTTCGCCCGGGTCTCACCCGAGCAGAAGGTCCGCATCGTGCAGGCGCTGCAGCAGGCCGGGCACGTCGTGGCGATGACCGGTGACGGCGCGAACGACGCGGCGGCGATCCGGCTCGCCGACGTCGGAATCGGTGTGGCGGGCACGTCGTCCACGGCCGCGCGGAGCGCCGCCGACCTGGTGCTCACTGACCCAGATCCGCTCCGCCTCATCGCCGCGCTCGCCGAGGGGCGCTCACTATGGAGCCGGGTTCGCGACGCGGTGTCGATTCTTGTCGGCGGTAACGCGGGGGAAGTCGCCTTTGCGGTGCTCGGGACAGCGCTCGGTGGCCGGGCGCCACTGAACACCCGGCAACTGCTGCTGGTGAACATGCTCACCGACATGCTGCCGGCGCTCGCTGTCGCGGTCGGATTCGATGATGGTCCGTCTGGGAACGGCGGTGACGACGTCCTCGCCGCCGGGCCGGTCACCTTGTCGGGCGCCGACCTGGCGCGGACCCTCGCCATCCGTGGAGGTGCCACCGCTCTCGGTGCGAGCGGCGCTTGGTACGCGGGCCGGGTCACCGGCCGCCCGCGCAGGGCCGACACGATGGGTCTGGCTGCACTGGTGACCACTCAACTCGGCCAGACGCTGCTCATGGGACGGCGCAACCCGCTGGTCTTGGTCACATGTGTGGCCTCCGCCGCGGTGCTGATAGGCATCGTGGAGACACCCGGCATCAGCCAGTTCTTCGGTTGCACCCCGCTTGGCCCAGTCGCCTGGGGGATTGTCGCGGCATCCTCGGCAGCCGGCACGGCGGCCGCCGTCGTCGTCCCCCGAGTGTTCCCGGCGAACGGATCGTTAAGGGCCGACCAACTCCAACCGCCGCTCCGCCTCGTGACGCAGGGCTCCTACGACCAAGGGTGCCAAGGGGCCAAGCCCGAGGGACTGGGCCACGCCGACCAGTGCGGGCTCGGCGATCGCCAGCAGAAGCGTCGGCGGGACGTCAGGTACCCGAATCCGCACGGTGATGACCATGACCGTAACCTCGCTGGTGTGGACGTCGGCTCCGTGTCAGTCAATGAACCATAACCTGAACACCCAGTGACAATTCGTAGCTCTCCGCGATTCGCGGCCTCAGGAGCACGGTGGAGCATCCGTTGAGAACCCTGGCTGAGGTCATCGGGGACCGCCGGGGAACTGGCCGGTCTGCGCCGCAAGATTACACCATCGACGGTGTGGGCGATCTTGAAGAAGGCCGGTATCGATCCGGCTCCCCGCCGGTCCGGGCCGTCCCGCGGGACCCAGTTCTCCACCACGCCCCCTTGCCCGCAGCGCCGGGACCTGAACCATTTGTGCTGTCCTGCTCAGCCGTGGCCCGGCTCCAGCCCGAGGTTGCGGCAGGCCAATCGGCTCAGCCTGCGAACCGTCGTCTCACGGTCGCCTACCGGCCTTAGCAGGTGGCTGACCGTCAGCCGGGCCAGGGCGTCGGCGGTGGCGGCCACGTCCTCGGTGTCCAGGTCCCTGTCGCGGTGAGTGATGTGCTCGGCGAGGACCCGCGCGGCTAGCGTGATCAGGGGCTCGGCGTCGATGGTGACCAGCGGCAGTAGGCTGTCGCCACCCTCGTGCGCCCCCGACAGGATGGCCGTCAGCAGCGGGTTGGCCGCGGCGTGCTGGAAGGTGTAGCGGATCGCCGCCTCGATCGCACCGGGCACATCGTCGTAACGGTCCAGGTCGGAGGCGATTCCGGTGATGAACCGTTCGGCCTCGCGGATCAGCAGCGCCTCGCCGACCTCCTGCTTGGAGCCGAACTCCTTGTAGAGGGTCTGTCTGCTGATCCCCACGGCTGCCGCGATGGCGGTCATCCGGACCGCTGGCCACCCCTGCTCAAGCATGATCCGATACGCGGCGTCCATGGCGTCCTGGCGCACCTGGTAGCGGACGCGGGCCTGGAAGTCAGCGGGAGCGGGAGTGTCCACACCGGCAACGCTAGCAATCAGTCTGTCTACCGTGCGGACGGCTGAGTCCGACACCGAAACATAACCTGTTCCTGTTATTGACAAAACTTTTTCGAGTGTCAATGTGAGGAGGTGTGCGGCGACGCCCGCTGACCGGAGAAGGGGAGTGCGGCATGGGTCCCGATCTCACCACCAGCGCCCTCGCGGTCGCCCGTAGCGACGCTGCCGCCGAACAGCTCTTTTACAACGTCATGCTCGACCCGACCAGCGACGACCCCTACGCCGGCTACCGGCGGCTTCGCGAGGCCGCCCCTGCGCTGCTCACCGCTGACGGCACTCTGGTGCTCAGCGGTCACGCCGAGTGCGATGCGGCGCTGCGCCACCGGTCGCTCGGCAAGGGCCAGGACATGCTCGGCTTCCAGTTCACCGACATTCCCGAGGACCAGCTCCGGCGGGTGCTGGACCGGGTCCAGAGCAGCATGGTGTTCGCTAACCCACCCGATCACACCCGGCTGCGCCGTCTGGTCAGTTCCGCGTTCACCAGCCGTCACGTCGAAGCGCTGCGTGACACCGTGACCGCTCGCACCGACCTGCTGCTCGACCACCTGGCCGCCGAGCCCGGTGCCGACTTCATGACCACGGTGGCTTTCGCGCTGCCCATCGGCGTGATCGCCGACCTCCTCGGCGTGCCCGAATCCGACTGGCCCTCCGTTACCCCGTGGGCGCGTGATCTCGCCGCGTTGCTGTCACCCGGCGCTGACGCCGACGCGCTGAGCCGAGCAAGCGCGGCAGAGGCCGCACTCGTCGCTTACTTGACCGGCTTGCTCGCCGACAAGCGGCGTACCCCCGCAGACGACCTGCTCAGCCGGCTGGCCACCTCGCACGCCGACGACTCCCTCAGTGAAGACGAGATGATCTCCACCGCCATCCTGCTGTTCGGGGCCGGCTTCGAGACCACCACCAACCTGCTCGGCAACGGCCTGCACGCACTGCTGGCCCACCCCGGCCAGTTCACCCGGTTGTACGCCGACCCCGGCCTGATCCCGGCTGCCGTCGAGGAACTCCTGCGCTACGACTCGCCCGTGCAGGTGGACGCCCGCACCGTACTGGAACCGGCCACACTGGCCGGCACCGAACTGGCCCCCGGCCAGATGGTGATCACCCTGCTGGGCGCGGCCAACCACGACCCCGCCCGCTTCACCGACCCCGACGCCTTGGACGTCGGGCGGGTCGACAACCCACATCTCGCCTTCGCCGCAGGCATCCACTTCTGCCTCGGCGCGCACCTCACCCGGTTGGAGGGAGAGGTGGTGTTCACCAGGCTGCTCACCCGGTTCTCCTCGATCGACGCCGCAGGCGAGCCGCAGCGACGCCCCGGCCTGGCACTACGCGGCTACGCCCGGATGCCGGTCACCGTGCGCCCCTGACCCTGCGCGGCGGGAGAGATCAGCCGACGTGGACGAGGGGGCGGCGTTCGGTATCCGGCTCGGCCTGACGGAGGATTTCACGGGTGAGAGGTGGGACGTCCCCACCACCGAAGACCAGATAGCGGAGCAGAGCGCCGATGGGATTGCCTTCGGCCCAGTGGAAGTAGACGTCCGGTAGCTTGTCCGTTCCATCGCGTACGTATTCATCGCGTACGTGGAGAAGGATGGCCGCGATCGCGTTCGGGATGCTGGGGCTTTCGACGCGCAGGATACGGAAGCCGTGCAGTTCCTCCCCGACCACCTGGAGCTCTGCTTCGAACTCCGAGGCGTCGGGCACCGTCACCTCCAGGAACAGCAGGCCCTCATCCATGCGGAGCCGATGCAGTTCCCACGCCTCACGGGCCTTGTCCTCGTACTCTTTGGAGTCGCGTTCGTCCGGCTCGTTGGCGATGAAACGGAGTTCGGGCACTTCGTCGAGGAAGCGGCGGGCTTCGCTGTCCAGGGTGATGTTCGTGACCCGCAGTTCGGTCGAACGAGTGGCACGCGAAATCAACGAGGTGACCACAATCGCGAGAATGAAGAAGAACGCGATCATCAGCCCGTCGGGACGCTCAACGATGTTCGCGATCGTCGCGTACGAGAAGATCAGCGTGACGATCCCGAAGGGGATCGCGACCCGATGCCTGCCGTTCTTCCACGCCGACAGCGTCACGGCGACCGCCGCCGAGAGGATCAGCGCCAGTACGCCCGTCGCGTAGGCGCCACCCTGTGCCTCCACCTGGGCGCCGAAGACAAAGGTGATCGCGAACGAGACCACGGTGAAGACCAGCACCATCGGGCGGGTGGCTCGTGACCAGTCCGGGGCCATCCCGTAGCGGGGAAGGTAGCGCGGCACGATGTTGAGCAGTCCCGCCATCGCCGACGCTCCGGCGAACCAGAGAATCGCGACGGTGCTGAGGTCGTAGGCGGTGCCGAACCAGTCGCCGAAATACTTGTGGGCGAGATAGGCCAGGGCGCGCCCGTTGGCCTTCCCGCCCTCCTCGAACTCCCGCTTCGGGATCAGCACGGTGGTGGCGAAGCTGGACGTGATCAGAAAGACACTCATGATCAGCGCCGCTGTGGTCAGGAGCTTTTTCGCTCCTTTGATCCGATGCACCAGGTCACCCTTGACCAGCGGCATCACCGCCACGCCGGTCTCGAATCCGGATAGGCCGAGGGCGAGCTTGGGCATGACGAAGAGCGAGACCGCGATCATTGCCACCGGGCTGGAGTAGTCGGTCGTCAGCGTGTTCTGCCAATTGGTGACCAAGTCAGGGTTGGCGAACACATGCTGCAGGGCATTCCCCAGAACGACCACGTTCAGCGCCAGATAGACGGCGACCAGGACGACCGCAATGGAGATCGCCTCGCTGAAGCCGACCAGGAACACCCCACCCAGAGCCGCGATCAGCACCAGCGTCACCGGGATCTGCCATCCCGCCATCGCAGCGGGGACGAACGGGTTGTGCAACAGATGAGCTGTGGCATCGGCCGCCGACAGAGTAATCGTCACGATGAAGGCGGTGGCGACGAACCCGAGCAGGAACAGGACCAGGAGCTTCCCGCGCCACCCCGGCAGAAGTTTCTCCAGCATCGACAAGGACCCGAGACCGTGTGGGCTTTCCTTGGCGACCGACCGGTAGACCGGTAGAGCTCCGAAGAGGGTCAGTGCGACGAGCAACAGGGTCGCGATCGGACTGAGCGCACCGGCGGCCAATGCGGCGATACCCGGCTGGTAGCCCAGGGTGGAAAAGTAGTCGACGCCCGTGAGGCACATGACCTGCCACCACGCGTGTTGCTTGTCCGGTGCGGCCTCGTGTTCCGGACCGGCGGCCTTGTGACCAGGACGATGCAGACCTTCCAACAGCCACTGGCGAAGCGTGGATTTTGATTCCGGTGGGGTTGACATGGTCAAACCTGGTCATCTCCTGCAATCGACGTTGCGCAACTCGCTTGGCACCCTACTGGGGCCATCCTCGCGACATGAGACAGCGATACGCGCCGCGCCGTTCCACAACTTACTGAAGACGACCATGCCGGCCGGAGGGAATCCTGATCGGGACCGCCGCTGCGGTCCGGGCTTGAGCTTGGCCTGATCACGGCCGGTCGGTGTGGGCTGGTCCAGCAGGTCGTTGAGGCCGGCCAGCTTAGAGACCGCGCGGATAGGACTGCCGGGCTCGCGACGCCCAGGCTTCGCCTGGCGGCGTTGTCGTCAGTCGACGGCCAAGCCCGGGCCGACTCCTTCCTCCGCCTTGCCAGGCTGTGCCTGGCCG
>JAOPYO010000279.1 GCA_025964575.1 Actinomycetes bacterium | reverse complement strand
GCCCGATACGCCGCACAACTGTGGCTGCTGCTCCGCCGGCCGGTCTCGGTGCTGGTCATCTGCCCCGACCAGGCGGTGGCACAGTTCTTCGCCGAACCCCTCGACACCGACCTGCCCGGCTACACCTTCCGGGCCCACGTCCTCGGCCCATCCCTCATCCCGGTCATCACCGACCCGGCTAAGGCGACTGCCCACCCCGAGCTGGCGGTCATGAGCGTGATGGCACACGGCACCGACCCGGCAGTGACCCAGGCGTTCGTCTGCTCACTCGCGAACATGAAGAACGAACACGCTCTGCAGTACTCTGAATACTGTTACGCCGTGGCCGGGCCGGCCGTACGCCACATCCTGGAGGAACTGATGTCATCGACCACCTGGCCCGTATACAGCCCCTTTGCCAAAGAACACTACGGCAAGGGCAGAGCCGAAGGCATGGCCGAAGGCGAGGCCAAGGGCGAAGCCAAGGCGATCCTCGCTTTCCTGTCCGCTCGTGGTCTCATCTGTTCCCCAGAGGCACACGACCGGATCACCTCCTGCACCGATACCGGCCTGCTCCTCACCTGGGTCAAACGCGCAGCCACGGCCACGACCGTGGAAGAGCTGTTCGACTGACCGCAGCAGAACCCCCAGGCGATTCAGCTGCCCGGCTTCGTTCGGGTGAGTGTGAAACCGAGATGCCGGTCGTGCCCCCGGCAGAAACCTACGATCGTCGGATGAGAAGTCCGCTTGCGCGGCATGCGATCAGCCGACTGCGGGAACCTGCTCGAGGAGGGCGGCGAGTCCGGCGGCGTCGAGCAGGTCGGCGGGTCGGACGGTGACGCCGGCGGACACGTAGTGGAAGGCGGCGCTGACCGTCTCCACCGGGACCTCTTGCAGCGCGGCCCAGGCCAGCCGGTAGGCCGCCAGTTGCACCGCGACGAACCGAGCCTCGGCTCCCGATGGGGGCGATCCGGTCTTCCAGTCCACGACCTCGTCACCGGCAGCCGTCCGGAAGACCGCGTCCATCCGCCCCCGGACCAGCCGGTCGCCGATCACCATCTCGAACGGGACCTCGACGTCGAGAGGCTCTCGCGACGCCCACTCTGAGGCCTCGAATTTCTGCTGCAACGAAGCCAGGAACTCATCATCCGCCGCGCCCTCGTCGGCGGCGCCGGGCAGGTCGTCGGGGTCGAGCAGCCGTTGCTGGCCCCACCGTGACTCCAACCAGCGATGGAAGGCGGTACCGCGCCGGGCGTACGGCGCGGGCGGCCGGGGCATCGGGCGGCGGATCTGCCGGGCCAGCGCCTCCGGGTCGCGGGCCAGTGACACCAACGACGAGACCGACAGGTTGCCGGGCAGCTCGACCTGGAGGCCGTCGCCCGCGCGGCCACGGTCCCGCTCGGCCAGCAGCAGTTCCACGTCGCGTGCCCAAGCCGACATCCGTCCCCGGTCTGCCTCGGTGAGGCCCGCGTCGCCCGCCCAGCCCCGCGTCCGGCCGGTCATGGCGGCGTCAACCATGCGGGCGCCCTCGCTGATCGCCGTGTACCGCTCGCCGTCCGGGGTGACAGGCCACGACCGCTGGTCGGGGTCGGCGAGCAGTGGATTGGCCGTCCCCTCCTCGGGCGGGTCGGCCCAGGCCGCGACCGGCCCGGCACCGGCCAGGCAGACTTCGCGGATCTCCTCCAGGAACGGCGACGGTTCGAGCGGCTTGGTGGCCGTTCCCCATCGGTAGCCGGTCGCGATGAGCAGCGAACGTGCCCGGGTCACCGCGACGTAGGCCAGCCGCCGTTCCTCCCGCAGGTCCCGTTCCGCGCAGGCCTCGTCGAAGACGGCCAGTTCGTCCTTGTCGAGCCCGGCCAGCCGTGGCAGATCGCCCGCGTCCCCACGCAGCGGGAACGGCAGCATCCGCGGGTTGGTGGTCCACCTGGAGGATCTCTGCGGCGGCGACGGGAAAATCGATCCCTTGCCCGGGGAGCCGCTCCTGAGCGGGGTGTACGCCAGCCCTGGCACCACGACGACCTGCCACTCCAGGCCCTTGGAGGCGTGCACGGTCAGCAATTTCACACTGTTGGTCTCACCGATCCGACCCGCCTCGAGGCCGAACTCCTCGGCCTCGGCGGCCTTGAGATAGGCCAGGAACGCGCCCAAGGTCGGGTCCTCGGCGTCGCCGGCGAACCGGGCGGCCGCGTCGACGAACGCGTCGAGGTCGGCGCGAGCCGTCACGGGATCCAGCCCGGAGCGCGCCGCCACCTCGATGTCCAGGCCGAGCGTCCGCTCCACCTCGGTGACCAGATCGGGCAGTGGCAGCCCGACCTGCCTGCGCAGATTCCGCAGCTCGTCGCGGAGCCGGGCCAGCCTGCCGAACCCCTCCGGCGAATAGGCGTCCGGCGAACCGAGATCGTCGAGCGCGTCCACCAGACTGCCCGTCTCCTGGGACAGCTCGTTCACCATCGCCCGCAGCGGGTCGACGTCCGGCGGAACAACGACAAGATCAACGGAGGAGTCCGCCGAATCGGGCACGATCACGTCGCGCGAGGACTCGTGGGCCAGTTCGCGGGCGCGGCGGCCGAGCACCACCAGGTCCCGCGGGCCCATGCGCCAGCGGGGCCCGGTGAGCAGCCGGGCCAGTGCCGCACCGGCCGTCGGATCGTGCACGACCCGCAGTGTGGCCACGACATCCTGCACCTCGGGCACGGTCAGCAGCCCGCCCAGGCCGACCACCTCGACCGGAATACCGCGTGCCTCCAGAGCCCGGCGGATCAGCGGGAACTGGGACCGCTTACGGGCCAGCACCGCGATGTCCGAACATTGCAAGGCGTCCTCTGCGGTCCCGCCGTCCGGCGCGGTCTCGGGCGGGGCGGCCAGCAGGTGGCCGATGCGGACGGCGATCCTTTCGGCCTCCTGCTCGACGGTCTCGAAGAGCCCGCACTCGACCCGTCCGCGCCCCCGCCGGTTCTCCCCGGGGCCGAGCGGCGGCACGGATTTCATGTCGGCCCGTAGTTCCAGCTGCACCCGGGCGGCCGCGTCCAGGATGTGCTCGCCGTTGCGGAAGCTCATCGCCAGCTCCGCCATCCGCGCGGGGACCTTCTCCCGCAGCGGGAAATCATGGGGGAACCGCAGCAGGTTGCCGGCACTGGCACCCCGCCACCCATAGATCGACTGACAGGGGTCACCCACCGCTGTCACCGGATGCCCGCCGCTGAACAGCGACGTAAGCAGGACGAGCTGCGCCTGGCTGGTGTCCTGATACTCGTCGAGGAGTACGACCCCGTAGCGCGAGCGCTCGATCATCCCGACCTCGGGATGGTTGGCCGCGATCCGGGCGGCCAGCGCCAGCTGATCTCCGTGGTCGACGACCTCGCGCCGGGCCTTGGCCCGCCGGTAGGCCTCGACCAGCGGCAAGAGCTGCTCGCGTACCCCTTGACCGGCCAGAATGTCCCGCTGCTGCTTCAGCGGCTTGGGGAGGGCGGCGAAGCGCTCGGCCAGCCACGTGCCTACGCCCCGTACGTCTTCCGGGGTCCGCAGGTGCTCGGCGAGATCTCCGGCCAGGTCCATCACCGCCTTGGTGACCGAGTCCGGAGTCCACTCGATCTTGTCCATGGGACCGTCGTAGGAGTCCACCACCCGGGAGGCGATCTGCCAGGAGACCGCAGGGCTGATGAGCCGCATCGTCGGTTCGAGCGCCTCCCTCAGCGCGTGATCGCCGAAGAGCCGGGCGGCGTACGAGTGGTAGGTCGACACTGTGGGCTCACCGTCGAACACCGAGGCGCCGCCCAGCCGTTCCAGCTCATCCTCGGGCAGCTTGTCCCGGAGCTGATCCAGCCGCTTACGGACCCGTACGCCCAGCTCGGCGGCGGCCTTCCGCGTGAACGTAAGGCCCAGCACCCGCTCCGGCCGGGTGAAGCCGTTGGCGACCAGCCACACCACCCTGGAGGCCATGGTCTCGCTCTTGCCCGATCCGGCCCCCGCGACCACGGCCATCGGTGCCAGCGGCGCCTCGATGACCTGCACCTGTTCGGCCGTCGGCTCCGGGATCTCCAGCAGCCGCGCCAACTCACCGGGGCTGACCAGGGCCATCTCCACCGCCTTCCCGCTCGTGGGATACGAGCGTACTTCCCTGTGCCCGACGAAACGCGCGTTCCCCAGGGTCCGCACCGCTGCCGTGTTTCAGAAATTAGTGAAAGAACTTGCAGGAGAATATTGACGCCTTTGCAGAAAAAGAGGACGTTCATGCCAGCAAATTGCAGATATCACCCCACCCACCCCAGCCAGCGGCGTCCCCACGTCGCTCCGCGCCTCAGGGAACCTGCATGAAACTTGGCGAAAGAACCACTCATCCCCCGCAACTCAAAGCCCTCATCATCGCGGCCTGCCTGCTGCTGACCGCCCTCGTCCCGCTGGTGCGAACACTGCCGCCGGCTCCGGCCGTCGCGCGGCACCAACCGCTCCTACACGACCGGGTCGTCCACCGGATACGCCACAAGCGACACCTGGAAGTAGCCGCCCCCCCCCGTGATCATGCATCCGTTGGGGTGTTTCTCCCCGCAGGCTGATGACCAACGGTTTTGTGGCTAACCAGTGGCCCATGCGCCGTGCTGGCCCGCAGTTGGGCTCTGTCGCCAGGTCAGCAGAGGCTAGCGCCCCCCTGAAGACGCCGAGCGTTCCTTACCGACCGGCCAAGCCGAGGTCGCATTTTTGACAACCCATGAACAGGCGTTGGAATGATCGCCGACGGCGGCCAATAGGCTCCACCTGTAATGATTTACTTCCATTGGCGCGACCGCCACCTCGACCTCGTTGCCGGTCGGCGCCCGAGCTTAAATTCTTGTAGATGAAAGATCCGACAAATGGCGGCTAACCTCTTTCGGGCCTTCCGTAGAGCAGTTGGGCATTCTTTCCTCATTGCGGGTCTCGTGGTGAACCTGGGGCTCATCCCCGATATGCCCGTCTTCTCGGTCGCGTATTCCGCGTCCCTTGCGGTACCGCCCCCGGTGGACCTCGGAGCGGCCACGCCTTTCGCGGTCCTGGCCGGAACGACCGTCACCAACACCGGCGCCAGCGTCGTCAGCCCCGACCTGGGAGTGAGCCCGGGCACTGCGGTGACCGGATTCGCCCCCACCGGCTCCGGCACGGTGGTCGGGACGATACACGCCGGCGACCCCGTCGCCGCCCAAGCTCAGGCCGACCTGACCACCGCCTACAACGACCTGGTAGGGCGTACCTCGACCGCCTTCGTGCCCGGTGACATCGGCGGGCAGACGATCACTCCTGGCGTATACCGGTCCGTGGCGGCGTCCTTGGCGATCACCGGGACGCTCACCCTGGATGGCCAGGGCGACCCCAACGCCATCTTCATCTTCCAGATGAGCTCGACGTTCATCACCGCCGCGAGCGCCCAGATGACCCTCACCAATGGCGCCCAAGCATGCAACGTCTTCTTTCAGGTCGGCAGTTCCGTGACCCTGGGAGCCAACTCCACGGTGCGCGGCAACATGCTCATCTTCACCTCGGCGACGGTGAGCGCCGGAGTAAAGGTATTCGGCCGGGTACTGGCCCAACATGGGGCGGTCACCATGGACACCAACGAAATAGTCTCCACCACCTGCCTGCCCGGGACATTGACGATTTCGACGCCGGTATCGAGAAGTCTCGGCACGGGCTCACCCGGAACCACGATCGCCTCCACACTGGGAAACGTGACCGTGGACGACCTCCGCAGCCCCGGCCTGGCCAACTGGACAGCGACCGTGTCCTCGACCGCCTTCACCGCCCCCGGGGTTCCGGCCATCCCGGCCAGCGCGGTGACCTACACGCCGGGCGCCGAGGTCAGCCATTCCGGTGACGGCACGTTCACCGCCGCCGCGGCTGGCACGCTGAACTCGGGCGGCAGGAGCGCCTACACCCACACCGGCGGCAACGGAAGCAACCAACTCGTCTGGAACCCCACCCTCAGCGTCCTGGTCCCCAGGACCGCGACCGCCACCACCTACACCGGGACCGTGACGCACTCGGTGGCCTGACGCCACGGCAGGTGGCCGATCACTGGACCACACCCTCGGTCCAGGCATGTGGGTGGAGCTCACCCTTCCTCACACCGGAGATCAAACAAGCAGAACCAACACCACCGGGCACCAGCTCAACTAACATCCGAGCACATCAAAGGGGCGGCCCCGGAACCCCCGGAACCGCCCCTCGGAACTACCGTGTTCATCAGGCAATCGTTCGACGATGGATTGCATGATCACGGAGGGACAGGGTGCAGGCGTCACTCCCCAACCTGGCCGCCCTCGTCGTGGACCGGACAGCAGGACCTCACCGGGCAGGTCCGGCAGCCATCGTTGGCCCGCGCCTCGAAGATCGGGTTGCCCATGCCCTCGGCCACCCGGTCGACCAGCTTCTTCGTCCATTCCGGGTCCTCGTCGACGGCGGGCTCGTCCTGCCTCTGCACGCCCTTGGTCTTGATCCGGAACCCGTTGCCGACCTGGACCAGCTCCGCGCCACCGGGCTCGATCAGCCCGTGCCGCTGGAAGGCCCCGAGCATCACGGCGTACTGGTAGACGCCGAGCTGCGGATGGCGTGGCAGGTCCTTGTCGGGCACCGCGCTGCCGGTGGTCTTGATATCGATGATCACCGCGCGCCCGGCGCTGTCGCGCTCCGCCCGGTCGATCCGCCCCTTGATGACGACGCGGCCCAGATCGACCTTGAAGGACACCTCGATGGCCACGATCTCCCGGGAGTTGTCGCGGTGCCAGGCCAGGAACCGGTCCACCATCTTCTCGGCCGTCTGACGCTGCTTCTTGGCATACCACGCGCTGCGGAAGTCCAGCTCGTCCCAGATCTCGTCCAGCCGCTTGGCCACATCGACCTCGGTGACCACCTGATCTTCCCCGGCCAGCTCGGCCACCGCGTGGATGACCTTGCCCATCTGGCTGTACTCGTTGGCTCCTCCGTCCTGGGCGCCGACCGCCATGGACAGCAGCCACCGCAGCCCGCACTTCTCGAACGTCTCCACCTGCGACGGCGAGATGGTGATCTGCTCCTCCTCGCCGAACGCCGGACCCCCGTCGGACAGCGCCGTGATGGCGTACCAGCTGGACGGTTTGGCACCGCGGACGCCCGCGCGGCCCAGCCGGGCCAGATGGTCGGCCGCGGCGCGGCGCATCGGCATCGGCCTGGCCGGGTCGGCGACCACCGAGCGCAGGTCGGCGACCAGCGCGGACAGCGACAGCCAGCGGGTCTTCTCGTCCAGCGTGGACTGCTCGAATGCGCCGGGCAGCAGTTCGTTGAGGAACCGGGACGGCCGGTCCTCGCTGTCCGCGCCGCCGACGGCGGTGGCGATGAGCCGCTTGCGCGCCCGGGTGGCCGCGACGTAGAACAGCCTTCGTTCCTCGTGCAGCAGCTTGGCGCTGACCGAGGCGCCGAAGACCTCGTCGGTCAGCGGATCCCCACCACCGGCCAGCTCGATGAGGTCCTCGATGCCGAGCAGGGAGCCGCGCATCCGCAGGTCCGGCCAGACGCCCTCCTGGACGCCGGCAACGATCACGACGTCCCATTCCAGGCCCTTGGAACGGTGCGCGGTCAGGATCCGTACGGCGTCGCCTTCGGGTGCCCGTTCGGCCAGCGAGTCACCGGGGATCTCCTGCGCGGCCAGGTCGTCGACGAACAGTTCAGGGCCTGCCTGGGGAAGCCGGTCGACGAACCGGGCGGCATGGTCGAACAGCGCGACGACGGCGTCCAGGTCCCGGTCCGCGGCCGCACCCCGGCCTCCGCCCTTGCCGATCTGCTCCACCAGCCGATCGGCCTGCCCGCTCTCCTGCCAGACCGCCCACAGCACGTCCTCGGCGGTGCCGCCCCGCTGCGCCGTCTCCCTCGTCGTCTTGATCAGGTGCGCGACCCGTTCGGCAGGCTCCCTGACCCTCGGATGTACGAGGAGTAGCTCGCGCGCGTCGTTCAGCGCGGCCACGAGCAGTTCACTCAAGGGGCGCGGTTCGCCGCCGTTCTCGCGGGGCACCAGCGTCTCTAGATCCTTGAGCGCCCTCTTGAGTCGCTTGAGCGCGAGGGCGTCGGCGCCGCCGAGGGGGCCGGCCAGCAATTCCTCGGCGGTCTCCTCATCGAGGTGCCCCTTTTTGAGCGCGCAGCGCAGCAGCAGGAGCAGCGGCCGTACGGCGGGTTCCTGCTGCAGCGGGACCTCGTCACCAGCGACGACCACGGGCACCCCGGCCTGGCTCAACGCCCGCCGCAGCACCGGTACCTGCCGTACGGCGCTTCTTACGAGCACAGCCATCCGGGACCACGGCACGCCGTCCAGCAGGTGGGCACGGCGCAGCTCGTCGGCGATCAGCGCGGACTCCTGGCTGGCGCTGTCGGCGATGACGACGTGGACCTCGCCCTCCTCGGCGGTGTCCGGCGACTGAAGGTCCCGGTGGGCCACCATGCCCGGGAGCTTCCTGGCGATCCTGCGGGAGGCTTCCAGGATCACCGGACCCATCCTTCTGCAGGTCTGCAGGGCCACGATCGGCGCTCGGTCTCCGTCAATGGTCCGGAAGCGCTGCGGGAACTCCAGGATGCCGCGCACGTCGGCGCCCCGGAATCCGTAGATCGACTGGTCCGGGTCACCCACCGCGATCAGGTCCCGGCCCTCCCCTGCCAGCTGCTGCAGCAGGTACTCCTGGGCGGGGTCGGTGTCCTGGTATTCGTCGACGAAGACGATGTCGTACGACTCGCGCTCGCGGAGCCGTACCTCTTCGTCCGACAGCAGACCGGCGGCCGCCCGGATCAGCTCGGCGTAGTCGAAGGACGGCACCGGGTCGAGGTCGAAGCGCTCGGCGTAGCGGTCCATGAAGTGGCCGATCGCCGCCCAGTCCGGTCTTCCGTGCAGCCTGGCCAGATTGCGCAGGTCGTCTGGCCCATAGCCGCGTTCGGCGGCTCTGAGACAGAAGTCTCTGAGCTCGTCCGCGAAGCCTCGGGTGCCCAGGGTCTCGTGCAGGTTGCCCGGCCAGCCGCGGGCGCCGTCCTCCCGCTCGCCCTCGAGCAGCCTCCGCACCTCGAGGAGCTGCTCGGGGCCGGTCAGCAGCCGGGGCGGCAGATCGTCGGCGAGCACGGCGTCCCTTCTCAGCAGCGCGTAAGCGTAGCTGTGAAAGGTCAGCGCGAGTGGCGTACTCGTGGTCCTATGGAGTCTGCCGGTGATGCGCTCCCTGAGCTCGACGGCGGCCTTGCGGCTGAAGGTGAGGACCAGGATCCGCTCGGGATCCACGCCCCGGTTCTCGATCCGGTCGACGACCGCCTCGACGATCGTCGTCGTCTTACCGGTGCCGGGACCCGCCAGCACCAACATCGGCCCCTTCTTGTGCTCGACCACCCGCCGCTGATGCGCATCGAGCACGGGCGGCTGCGCCCTGGCGGGACTGCCGCGGCGCACGAGACGGTAGGGAGCTGGTGGCACAACTGTTGATTCCAGCAGAAGATCCGCCCTGGTCCGACCAGGTTGGCGGCATGTCGCGAATGCCGGTCCTGAGCGGCTACTCCCCGGTCACCACCCAGAGCGCTGTGCCAGGGCCCAGACCACAGCCACCATTCCCCGGGCATGAGCCGGTCAGCGCGGTTCCCGAACCCGACGATCGGAGCGTGCGGCCCAGGCCGGGAGGTCGAGCTCAGGCGGCACCAGCGGGATGTAGATCACTCCAGTTCGGTCAGCCGGCCCGGGTCGAAGCTGATCGGGTAGGGATGATCGATTGACACGGTCTGCCCAGCCTTCTCCTCATCCACGATCCTGTACTCGTTGCCCGCAACGCGCTCACCGAATCCGGCCGCGGGCTCTACACGGTCGAGGCGTACGCCACCTGGTGGATCTGGCGCGGCGACGAGCGCAGCCGCACCGTCACCGCGTTCTTCTGGGACTGTCCAAGAGACAGGTAAGCCGACGATCCCTCCGCGAGCGTGTACCCGGGCACAATGGGTACGTAGTCAGGATTTCAACCATCGGACACAGCGAGGTGAGCCGTGATCGATCTAGCTGCGATCGAGGCGGAGCGGTCCCGGATTCGGGAAACCTACCTTCGCAAGGACCGGCCGGCCGGCTCCGCCCGGGGCCTGCATCATTTCGCGATGCTCTCCTCGAACGTCGAGCGTACGGTGCGGTTCTACCAGGAACTGCTGGAGTTCCCGCTCACCGAGATCTTCGAGAACCGGGACTACAAGGGCTCCAACCACTTCTTCTTCGACATCGGCAACGG